>NZ_KV835585.1:0-531 GCF_001838065.1 Neisseria sp. HMSC078C12
GGGGGGAATAAAGCTTGAACCAGTGGGGGCTTTACATTGGGTAAAGGGATAAACGGATAGCCTCTTGTTGGATAGGGATATAAAAGATAAAGGGAATAAGGATATGTACTTAAAAGCATTTGACGGAAAACGGAATGGGGCAACTGTGCAGAGGGGGTATTCTTTGGTACAGCTGTTGGTGGTGATGCTGCTGGTTTCGATCTTGGCAACGGCAGCCTTTACAGCCTATCGGGAATCGGTCCGTTCGGCCAACCTGCGTGCGGCGCATGCCGCGTTGCTGGAAAATGCGCGCTTTATGGAGCAGTTCTATGCGAAAAAGGGCAGCTTTAAGCTGACGTCGACGAAGTGGCCGGAATTGCCGGTGAAGGAGGCGGGCGGTTTCTGTATCAGGATGAGCGGTCAGGCTAAAGGTATCCTGGAGGGTAAGTTTACCTTGAAGGCGGTAGCGCTGGACAGGGAGGCGGAGCCGAGGGTGCTGCGCTTGAACGAGTCGCTGACGGCGGTGGTGTGCGGGAAGATGAAGGGGAAGGG
>NZ_KV835586.1:0-683 GCF_001838065.1 Neisseria sp. HMSC078C12
GCGCTGGGACAGCACACCGAATACCACTACGACGCCGACCAAAACCTTACCCTCGCCCTCTATCCCGACGGCAGCAAAGAGACCTTCGGCTACGATGGTGCAGGTCGTCTGACCACCCATACCGATGCCGAAGGCCACACCACTTCCTACGAATACGGCCAAGACGGTCTGCCGACCCAACGCACCAATGCGCTGGGCCATACCTTCGGCTACCATTACGACCAAGCCCGCCGCTTAGTCGGCCTCACCAATGAAAACGGTGCGCGCTACCGTTTTGCCTACGACGCCCTCGACCGATTGATTGCCGAAAGCGGTTTCGACCATAAGCTGACAGGCTACCGTTACAATGCCGGCAACGAACTGGTCGAGCAACGCGAATTCGGCGACGACACCTCCCTCGCCGCCAAACTGATGGCGCAGTTGGGCGGACAACCCATCGCCAAAAAAGACGCCGCCCCGCTTTCAGACGGCCTCGACAGCCAAACCCCGCTGCGGATTACCGAGTTCAAACGCGATGTATTGGGCCGCTTAATCCATACCCTCGCCCGCAACAACGACAAGGTTCAGGAAACCGTTTACCAATACGACTTGGACGGCAACCTCGTCCGTGCCGCCAACCGCCACAGCATCACCTGCTTCGACTACAACGGCAACGGCCAAATCATCGGCCAGCACCAATGGAA
>NZ_KV835587.1:0-1759 GCF_001838065.1 Neisseria sp. HMSC078C12
ACATACGCCTACGACCCGTTCGGAAGACGCCTCTCCAAAGAGCGTCAAGACAAACTCGCCTGGACGAGTACCGACCCGAAACGCACCCACTTCGTCTGGGACGGAACGCGATTACTTCAGGAGTACACCTACAAAGGCAGCTACACCTATATCTACACCGACCAAAACAGCTACGAACCGCTGGCGCAAGTCTTTGACAACGCCAAAGACGGTAAGCAATACCTCGCTTATTTCCACACCGACCAGATCGGCATTCCGAGGGAGATGACCGACCAGTTCGGCAATCTGCTGTGGTATGGAGACTACACCGCTTGGGGTCATCTGAAATCGGAGATGAAGGTTTACCCGAACGCGCACCAGCCGTTCCGGTTGCAGAACCAGTATTTTGATGCGGAGACGGGGTTGCATTACAATTTCTTCCGTTACTATGAATCTGATACGGGACGGTTTGTGAACCAAGACCCGATTGGGTTGCTGGGCGGGGATAACCTTTATTCGTTTGCGCCTAATGCGCAGGGGTGGGGCGATCCCTTAGGTTTATCTTGGCTTGATATTCCAAAAAATCATGGAGTAACAGCTAAACCGCATATAAGTAATGCACATGGTCATCATATTATATTTAAAGGAAAGTTCGACCGTTCTCCTGCAATGAAGGATGCGTTAACTCGTTCCAGAAATATTGCACATAAATATAATATTCCATTAAATTTTAACTATCGAACTACTACTGGGCGTTCCAATCTAATGATTGCGTCAAATATTAAAGGTGTTCATACGGTTAAAAATGCAGAAAAAGTAGCTACTCTACTTGAACAAGCTGATAAGCGTGTGACACAATGGATGAAACGCGGAGTTATGAATAAAGCACAAGCAGATAAATATATGAGTAAGCAATTGACAAGAATTGGTGGGAAAGTTTTTGGCAAGTATGGTTCTCATAGTAAAAAATGCTAATTTATTAAGTGTATTGGATATAAGGATTGGTTATGAAAGCTTTAAATGAAAATTTGACTAATAATTTAATTAATGATGTTAAAAATGGAGTGTTAACTTCATTAGGTTTTGTTCTATCGAAATATGAAGAAAATGATATTTTTGCATATGTGTTATATATCGATGACTATTGTCAGTATTTAGGATGGGCTGCAAATACTATCTCTCATTACAAAGAATTAAAGAAGAATCTGCCAGTTGAAGAACATTCTTTTGTAAAATGGTATTATTCAGAATTTGAAATAGGCACAGGTGAAGTCCCCGAAGAAATTGATAAAATATTTAACCAAAATATTCAAGAAATTTTAGATAATATTCAAAAATTATTAGATGAAGATTTTGAAGTTGTTCAAGCAAATGTATATGATGCTATTATCGAAGGATTTAAATTAGCATTAACTGAGATGGATAAAAATAAGATAAAAAATATAATATTTTATGTTTCTCTTGCAGATAGTGATAATGCTGAAATTATGGAAAATTATTCAGCCAAGAAATTAAATTCATCAGAAAAATTTCTTCTTTTTAAGAATCGTTATGCTTGAAGCAAGCAGAGTAGTACACAAAATCCTCCAATTCTAATTAGTGTGTGTGTAAAACACACACACGCGGGCTTTTCAGTTTTCAGACGACCTCAATATTCTCTTTGAAGTCGTCTGAACTTTTGTTCTTTAATAATCTCATTATTTATCGGTTGACAAACCGATTGACATAGAGGTTGTCTGAGAAGCAGCTTTCAGACGACCTCTACCAAATCGCCTCCCCC
>NZ_KV835588.1:0-22194 GCF_001838065.1 Neisseria sp. HMSC078C12
CAGCAGCGAAGAACCGAACTATACGCCTACCAGCAAAACCCGTCAACACCTTTCGCAAAATTATTTTCGAAAATTTAATCACTCCCCTGTTTTAACAGGATTTTTATTTTTCTAAAAACACCTCAAATCTTCCCTATTCGCGTCCTATATTCAACCCGATTCAATACTAAGGCCGTCTGAAATTTTGGTTTCAGACGGCCTTTTGAATTTAACCTATGCTTTAATTTATATTGTTGACGCTTGTTTTTTGGTATGATGTTTCTTTGATTTTTATTTCAGCTTCGAGTTTTCTATGTCTGTCTATACCAGTGTTTCCGACGCTCAAATGCGCGATTTCTTGCTGCAATATGATTTGGGAGATTTTGTCTCTTTGCAGGGGATTGCGCAAGGAATTACTAACAGTAATTATTTTCTGACTACTTCAACCGGTCGTTATGTGCTGACCGTTTTTGAGGTTTTAAAATCAGAGGAACTGCCTTTCTTTTTAGAGCTAAACCAACACTTGAGCCAAAATGGCGTTGCCTGCGCCGCTCCGATTGCTCGTAAAGACGGTGGACTGCATTCTATTTTAGCCGGAAAACCTGCTTGCTTGGTAACTTGTTTGAATGGCTCCGATACCGGCTGGCCGACTGAGGCACAATGTTTCCACACTGGCGCGATGTTGGCCAAAATGCATTTAGCCGGCCAAGATTTTCCTTTAAAAATGAAAAATCCCCGTTATGATGGCTGGTGGCATGATGCCTGCACTCAGTTACTCCCGGTTTTAGATAGCGAAGATGCCAAACTGCTTCAAGCTGAAATTGCTGCTTTAGATGAAAATCTTGGAGAACATTTGCCTTCCGGTATTATCCATGCCGATTTATTTAAAGACAACGTACTGCTTAATGGAGATGAAGTTTCCGGCTTTATCGATTTCTATTATGCGTGCAATGGTAATTTCATGTACGACTTGGCCATTGCAGTTAACGACTGGGCGCGGACAGCCGATAATAAATTAGACCCTGCTCTTTATGATGCTTTTATCCATGGCTATGAAAGCGTGCGTCCTTTATCTGATGAAGAACGTGCATATTTCCCTACTGCACAAAGAGCCGGATGTATCCGTTTCTGGGTATCCCGCCTACTGGATTTCCATTTTCCTCAATCAGGTGAAATGACATTTATTAAAGATCCGAATGCATTTAGAGATCTGTTATTGAGTCTTAAATAATATATAGATAAAAGGCCGTCTGAAATTCAGATGGCCTTTTATCTAATGTCCTCCCCCACTGGAACCGTTAAATGGCGGCCTTGCCAGCCAAATAATGGGGATCATGCTGATGAATATGATGCTGCCTGCCAAGAAGATTTCATTTGAGCCAATAATAAAGCCTTGCTGGGAAATGGTACTATTTATCGCAGCCAGGGCTTGCTCTTTGCTCAGGCCATTGGCCATCATGCCTTGAATAGATTGGTTGCTGATTGAGGACAATGAATTAATATGTTCGGTCAGCTGAGTATGGTGCAAAGCTTCGCGCCGTTCCCACATGGTGCTGACAACGGATACTCCGACACCGCCCATAAAGACACGCAAGAAGTTAGACAGGCTACTGGCCGAGGCAATTTGGTTGCCTTTCATATGCGACAGCGTGATACTGGTCAAAGGCAGGAAGAACATGGCTACGCCTAAACCCTGCCAAAATTGCGGCCAAACGACGTTGCTCATATCCATACCGGCATAGAAATCGGTTCGCCAATGGAATGTGTAGGCAAACACCAAGAAGCTGGCACTGACAAACAGGCGCATATCGACGCGATTACCAAACTTACCGATAATCGGCGATAGAATAATCGGCAAAAAACCCACCGGCGCAGCAGCCAAACCGGCCCAAGTAGCGGTATAGCCGAGATTTGATTGCAACACCAAAGGCAGCAGGGTCAATGTGCCCATATAGACCATAAAGCCCAAGGATGTCGCAACAACGCCTATCGTGAAGTTTCTATTTTTAAACAATGACAAATCAACAATCGGGTATTTCTCGCCCAGCTCCCAAACAATAAAATAGGTCAGAAACACCAAAGCGGTAACGCCCAAAACGATAATCTCTCCCGAGGCAAACCAATCCAACTCTTTGCCTCTATCAAGCATCATTTGCAATGCGCCGATACCGACAATCATCAACACCAGCCCGACGTAATCAATCGGCGCCCTAATGATTTCGGTTTCCCTGTGTCTAAGCTGTTTCCAAGCGATGGAAGCGGATAAAACCCCGATTGGGATATTGATAAAGAAAATCCATCCCCAATGCCAGTTGTCCGAAATCCAACCGCCTAGAATCGGTCCCAATACAGGGGCAACAACGACAGTCATCGCCCACAAAGCCAATGCCAATGTTCGTTTTTCAGGCGGATAGGAAGCCATCAGAAGACTTTGGGACAAGGGAATCAAAGGCCCGGCGATAAAGCCTTGCAATACCCGGAAAAAAACCAAGGCTTGAAGATTATGCGCCATACCGCACAGCCATGACGTTACGACAAAACCAATCACGGCAGCAATAAAGATTTTAACCTCGCCAAACCGCTTGGCCAAAAAGCCGGTCAGAGGGACGGAAATGGCATTGGCTACGGCAAATGAGGTAATCACCCAAGTCCCCTGCGTGGTAGCCGCGCCTAAATCCCCTGCAATAACAGGCACGGCGACGTTGGCGATGGTGCTGTCCAAGACTTCCATAAATACGGCCAAGCTGAGCGCCAAAGTTGCCAACACCAGCTTAAACCCTTGTAACGGCGGATAATTCATATTTTTAAACTATAAGACAACCACCAAAGCGGTCGATTGAAGAGAATCAATATTTCAGACGGCCTGAGCCTTCAATAAAAGACCCAGGCCGTCTGAAAAGATTATTTTGCGTATTGCTCGAAGATTTTATCGACTAAAGCATCGGCGGCTTTCCAATCCACACTTTCCGTTTCCGGCAGCGCAGTATTTCGTTCTGCTTCGGCAGTCATGGCTTTACCGCTGCCCTTCTCGGCAACATCGACTTTAACAGTCATCGACAAACCGACACGGAGCGGATTTTTTTGCAATTCTTTGGCATCCAAACTGATGCGCACCGGCACGCGTTGCACGACTTTAATCCAGTTGCCCGTTGCATTTTGCGCCGGCAGCAATGAGAACGCACTGCCCGTACCGGCAGACAAGCCCATTACCTTGCCATGGTAAACCACTTTGCTACCGTACAAATCGGCTGTCATTTCAACAGGCTGGCCGATTTTCATTTTACGCAGTTGCGATTCTTTAAAGTTGGCATCCACCCACAATTCAGACAGAGGCACAACGGCCATCATCGGCGTACCTTGCGCGATACGTTGGCCGACTTGGACATTGCGTTTGGCAATTTGGCCACTGATTGGCGAACGGATTTGCGTACGTTGCAGATTCAGCCAAGCGTCTTTGATGTGACTGATGGCCGTCTGAACCGCCGGTTGTTGGCGCAGCGGAATATTGCTGCCCAATACTGCCTGAGCAGAAACTTCTTCCGCCTCAACCGCTTTCAATGCAGCCTGAGCCTGAACCACAGCGGCGCGGGCATGGCTGAGTTCTTCGCCGGAAACCGCTTCCGTACCCGCCAAAGATTCGCGGCGGCGCAAATCGGCTTGCGCACGGGCCAGATCGGCTTTACGCAACAATACTTGCGCTTTGGCTTTTGAATTGACCGCAGTTTGCTGCTTGTTTTGACGGATGGCCTGAATCAATTCATTTTGTGCGCGATCGTATGCCAGCTGAAAATCGCTGTCGTCCAAAGCCACCAAAACATCGCCTTTTTTCACGACATCGGTATCGTCATACATGACTTTGCGCACCGTGCCGTTCACCTGCGGGGTAATCATCACCAAATGACCGGCCACATAAGCATCTTCCGTTTCTTCTTCATGCTGCCAAAACAGGAAATACGCCAAAGCGACTCCTGCTGCCGCAATAAGGAATAGGAGTGTAACGATAACTAAATTGCGTTTGCGATGCGTTTTAGCGCCGGAAGCGGCTACTTCCGTTTCATTTTGGACATTATTTTTTTCTGATTGAGTATCCATAAGTCCCAACTTTAAATTCTGCACATGTGATAACGATATTATTGTCTTGTCGGGTAGCTGACTTATACCATCAGCCCCCAATACGCGCGTTTAACGCGCTAAAGGGTCATATTTTATAGTTACACTCTATTCATTACAATAATTTCTTCCGGTAGCAAATGTAAATAAGGTAAGCAAAAGGCCGTCTGAAATCACTTTCAGACGGCCTACCGTTTTAATCAAACGTTTATTTCTTATTTAATTTAAAGCCTCCGCCCAACTGGGCATTGAGGTTACTCCAAGCTGTCAGATATTCTGCATGGTATTGGACTGCCGACATTTTCGTACGCGCCGCTTCGTCTTGTTTTTGCAAGGCGGTCAAGCCGTTATCCAAGCCTGCACGAACACGTCCTTTCGCATTTTGCACAGATTTATCTGCAATATTGACCATCTTGCTCCAAGTATCTTGTCGGCTTTTCAGGCTTTGATAGTCCACGACGGCATCTGCCGCCGCACGCATGGCGTTCAAAACAGTTTGGTCGTACACGGCAACCTGCTCGTTATATTGGGCGCGTTTGCCCGCCAATTTGGACTGCAGCGCGCCGGAGGTGAACAATGGCAGATTCAAAGCCGGAACGATGCCCAACATACCGGATGTCCGTCCGCGAATCAGATTGAACGCATCAATATGCGTCATGCCTGCCAAAACTTTCAACTCAATATTCGGATAAAATTCTGCTTCGGTTGATTTGACGATATGCCATTTCTCTTCAAGCAAGGCTTTTTGTGCCGCGATATCGGGGCGGGCCGCCAGCAAGTCCGCTTCAATACGGCTAACCGGCAATGACGGCACAGCGGCCATTTTTTCCGGAACCTGTCCATTTAATGCACCCGGTACACGGCCGGTCAACACTGCCAGACTGTTGCGGATTTTCTCGTTTTTCTGAGTCCATGCCGATTTTTCAAGCTGCAATTGTTGTTGCGCCATTTCCAGAGCGTGCAATGCATCGGCAGGAGCCAGCTGCGCTTTAACGCGTTGTTGCATCAGTTTCAATGCTTTATCCGCCAACTCTATGCGCGTATCCAGCAGCGCCAGTTGTTCTGTCGCCATCTGCCACGCAAAATATTGGGCGGCAACGGCGTGAGCCAGCTCGGTGCGGATGTGCTGCGCCTCATAAACCGCAGCCCGGCTTTTTCCCAAAACGGCTTGAATCTGCTCTCGGTTTTTACCCCAAAAGTCAAAAACCAAGCTGCCTTGCAAGGCTGCGTTCGCCAAAACCAATGTATGGTCGGTATCGACCATACCGGCTTGAGGTTTGGGTGAAACATAAGCACCCAGACCTGTAACGCCCAAGCCGACTTGCGGTTTGTTTGCAGCCCCTACAACTCCCAGCTGCGCCTGAGCCTGCTCAAACCTTGCTTTGACGACACGCAGATTGGTAGATGTCTGAATGGCGGAAGCAATCAAATTGTTTAATTTTTTATCTTTCAGCTTCATCCACCAGCCGTCTTGGGCAGCAGCGGCAGATTGGCCTTGAGGCAGCGGATAGGCTGTTGTCTCATCCAAAGGCGACTGTTTGCCGAAAGGCGCACATGCCGCCAACAGCGAAACAGCGACAACGCATACGCTTGATTTGACCAAACCTAATTTCATACAGACTCCGTTTATGTGTGCCTGCCGCAGACCATCAGGCCGTCTGTTGTCAATTGCCCAAACGGTTCAACAGTTTACCCAACAGATGTTGCAGCGTATCATAATCCTCTTTCGTGAAATCTTCCCACGCCTGGCCGCTCTGACGGGCAATTTGCGGCCATACTTCGTGGATGAAGGTCTCACCCGAAGGGGTCAATTTTAGCACAATCTGACGACGGTCTTTCTGATTGATATAACGCTCTACCCAGCCGCGCTCAACCATGTCGTCCGACAGGCGTGTTGCACTGGTGCGCGTCAAGTCCATCAGATCGCTCAAGCGCGAAGGCAGGATTTCGCTGTTTGGGCTGACGTAAACCGCCATCAGGGAAAACCACAGGTTTTCATTGATGCCGAACGCTTTCAGGTTTTCATTCAAATGGCTGCTCAAACGTTCGGTTACAATGCGCAACATACGGGATACTTGGTTTTGCTGCTCGGGAAATTGAGGCAGGCGGGTAGAAAGCAAATGCATTGCATTGACTAATTCGGTTTGTGAAAAACTCATAAATTCCTTCTTTCTGAGTGAATTATTTTATCCGATACCAATCAGAATAAAATATGATGTAATAATTTACTTTAAGATACCAATTACTTACTTTAAGACGTTATACTAATTCAGATGATTATTTTAGTGTATGAAAATCTGATAATCGGTTACATGATCCTACTAAACGGATTTTTCTATGCCTAAATCATGAAAAATCGACCCTAAAAAAGGCCGTCTGAAACCTTGATTTCATCTTTCAGACGGCCTCGATGACAGATTAAAATAAGCTTTTCCATTTAAAACCGGATTCAAACCATGAACACTTCCGCCTTTTTCCCCCATATCACCCTTATCGGCGTCGGTTTAATCGGCGGTTCGTTCATGCTCGACCTCAAACGCTTGGGGCTGGTGCAAAGCGTTACCGGCATCGACACCAATGCCGACAACCTCAATTACGCGCTCGACTGCGGCATCATCGACCATGCCTACCCGAATATTTGCGCCGAAAGCATCGGCCATGCCGATTTGGTTTTGATTGCCACGCCGGTCTCCGTCCTGCCTGACGTATGCCGCGACATCAAGCCTTTCTTAAAAGAAACGGCCTGCGTTTCCGATGTCGGCAGCACCAAACAATCGGCACTCGATGCCTTCCGCACCCACTTGTCCGAGCGCCTGCCGCAATGTTTTGCCGCCCACCCAATTGCCGGTTCGGATCAAAGCGGCGCAAAATCCGCGCGTTGCGGTTTGTTTCAAAACAGCCGCCTTATCATTACGCTACACGGCCAAGAAGCTTCAGACGGCCTGAGACGGCTGAAAAGCCTGTGGCAGGCGGTTGGTTCACAGATTTTCACCATGAGCGCCGAAGAACACGACAATATTTTTGCCGCCGTTTCCCACTTGCCGCACTTGACCGCCTTTGCCTATGTCCACGCTTTGTTCGACCATCCGCACGGCAAAGACTATCTCCCCTATGCCGCCACCGGCTTTCGCGACTTTACCCGCATTGCTTCCAGCCATCCTGCCGTTTGGACAGACATCTGCATGGCCAACCGCCCTGCCCTGCTCAAACTGACCGGCAATTTGAAAGAACAATTATCCAAATTGGAACAACTCCTTTCAGACGGCAACAAAACCGAGCTTTACCGCTATTTTGAAGAAGCCGCACAAATGCGTAATGACTGGCTGAAAAACCGTTAAACCTGTTTTCAGACGGCCTGATGCCTTCTCGGCCAAACCTTCATCACAATAAAAAGGGCATCTGTTTAGATGCCCTTTTTTTGATTTCTTACGACTTTAACCAACGTTTCACTCAGTCTTTCAAACGGAACTCAGCCGCTCTGGCGTGCGCAGTCAAGCTTTCGCCATGCGCCAACACGCTGGCGGTTTTACCCAACTTCTGCGCGCCTTGTTCTGAAACCTGAATCAGACTGGAGCGTTTTTGGAAATCATATGTTCCCAAAGGAGAAGAGAAACGCGCTGTGCGGCTGGTCGGTAAAACGTGGTTGGGACCTGCGCAATAATCGCCCAGGCTTTCACTGGTATAGCGTCCCATGAAAATCGCGCCGGCATGGCGGATTTTTTTCGCCCACTCTTGCGGATTCTCAACCGACAGTTCCAAGTGTTCGGGAGAAATATAGTTGGCGATTTCGCAGGCTTCGTCCAAGTCTTTAGCCAAAATCATTGCGCCGCGGTTGCCCAATGAAGCTTCAATAATCGCCCGGCGCGGCATAGTTTCGATCAAGCGGTTCATGGCCGTCTGAACTTCGTCCAAATACGCTTGGGAAGTACCGATCAAAATCGCTTGTGCAATTTCATCGTGTTCCGCCTGACTGAACAAATCCATCGCCACCCAATCGACAGGCGTCGTGCCATCGGCAATCACCAAAATTTCAGACGGCCCTGCCACCATATCAATACCAACCACGCCGAACACGCGTCGCTTGGCCGCAGCGACAAAAGCATTGCCCGGACCGGTAATCTTATCGACTTGAGGCACCGATTCCGTACCATAGGCCAAAGCTGCAACCGCCTGCGCGCCGCCGACCGTAAACACTTTGGTCACACCGGCCACAAAAGCAGCCGCCAACACAATATCGTTGCGCTCGCCTTTCGGAGTGGGAACGACCATGATGATTTCTTTCACACCGGCAACGTGGGCAGGCATGGCGTTCATGATGACGGAACTCGGATACGCCGCTTTGCCGCCGGGGACGTAAATGCCGACGCGGTCAAGCGGCGTAATCTGTTGGCCCAAAAGCGTGCCGTCTTCGTCTTCGTAAGTCCACGACTCCATTTTTTGGTGTTTATGGTAGCTTTCCACCCGTCTCGCGGCCGTTTTCAAGGCCGTCTGAATGTTTTCAGGCAAACGCTCAAACGCCGACTGCAAATCGTCTTGCGTCAGGATTAAATCATCGATGGTTTGAGCGGATGTACCGTCAAAGCGGTTGGTGTATTCAATCAGCGCCGCATCGCCGCGTTTTTGAACATCGGCGCAGATATCGGCAACAATACGGTCGATTTCAGGATTTTGCGCGGTTTCAAAAGCAAGTAACGCTTTGAGTTCGGCTTGAAAATCAGGGGATTGAGTGTCGAGTTTCTTCATGGTTTGCTCTCTTCCTTGTTTCGTTCCTATTGTTTTCAGACGGCCTCAGCCACACACAGGCCGTCTGAACATTATCTTTTCATTTTTTCAAAAAACCTTTTTTCTGCAAAAACGCCAACATATGCGGCCGCACGGGATTGCCCAAGGTTTTAGCCAGCGATTCCTTCCAAGGTATCGGGCTGCCCTTGCGTAACTCATAATAATCCGCTACTGCCTGATTATAGGTTTCAACCGCATCGGCATTCAGGCTTGGACAGGCGTTTTCGGCGTACACCATTTCCTTCGGCAGGCGCGGTTTGAACGGCGGGTCTTGGTCGGGATAACCGAGGCAGAGCCCCACCAAAGGCACGCAATAATCCGGCAGGTTCAATACGTCCGACACTTTTTGCGCATTATTGCGCAATGCGCCAATATACACGCCGCCCAGCCCAAGCGATTCGGCGGCTAGCAAGACGTTTTGCGCCATAATGCCTGCATCGACCGCGCCAATCAGGGTGGCTTCCGCCCAATCAATTTGCGCCTCGGGAAACATCGCCTTGTGTTTGGAAAAATCGATGCAAAATAGTAAAAATTCCGCACAATGGACAATATAAGGTGCGCTTCCTGCCGCTTCATGTATCCCCTGCCTCAGCGCAAGGTCGGATACGCGGATGATGGAAACGCATTGCAGGTTGTTGGAAGTCGAAGCCTGCTGCCCGGCGCGCACCAGCGTATCGAGGATTTCATCGGTAATCTGTTCGGAAGTAAACCTGCGGATGGAGCGATGGGAAAGAATCGTATCGAGTGTCGGTTTACTTTGCATCATGACAGGGCTTTCAAACTGGGTTGGCAAACAGGTTTTACCAAAAACTTTTCAGACGGCCTTAGCAGCATTTTCAAATGCTTGAATAATCGGATTCAACAGCGCATATTTGGTTTTCAATGCCGCCTTGTTGACCACCAAGCGGCTGGAAATATCAGCCACATGTTCTACAGCTTCCAAACCATTGGCCTTCAACGTATTGCCGCTGGAAACCAAATCAACAATCGCGTCGCTCAAACCGACCAAAGGCGCAAGCTCCATCGAGCCGTACAGTTTGATGATGTCAACATGCACACCCTTGCCGGCAAAATGTTCAGCGGCGATGTCGGGATATTTGGTGGCAATCCGCAAGCGGCTGCCGGGTTGGGAAGCGGCGGCATAATCAAAACCTTTTTTAACCGCAACCATCATGCGGCATGAGGCGATGTGCAAATCCAAAGGTTGATACAAACCGTCTCCGCCATGCTCGATCAGCACGTCCTTACCGGCAATGCCGAAGTCCGCCGCACCATATTGCACATAAGTCGGCACATCGGTCGCGCGCACAATCACCAAACGGATGTTGTCATGATTGGTACCAATAATCAGTTTGCGCGATTTTTCCGGCTCTTCCGCAGGCACAATACCGGCGGCGGCCAACAGCGGCAGGGTTTCCTCAAAAATCCGTCCTTTGGATAAAGCAATCGTTAAAAGTGTGTCGGTCATTTTTTCTTTTCCTTTGCCGTATCAAAAGCAAGAAGGCCGTCTGAAATCCACAACCCATTTCAGACGGCCTCAACTACGGTTTTACAATAAAGTTTTCACATCGGCTGCAATCGTTTCAGGCTCGCTGCCGTAAGGCGAGAAAATCGCCACTTCACCGTTTTTATCAATCAAATATGCACCTGAAGAGTGGTCGACCAAATAGTTTTCGCTGTCTTCTTTTTGGTTCACTTTAGCCGATACCACGCGGTATTGCTGCTTGATGACTGGCAGGCTTTGATCGCCGGTGGCCGTCAGGCCGATAAAATCGGGGTTGAACTGTTTGGCGTATTTACCGATTACTTCAGGCGTATCGCGCTCAGGGTCGATGCTGACGAATACCACTTTCACGTCTTTAGCCTGATCGCCCAATTGTTTCAAAGTGTCGCTGTAAGTCAGCAACTCGGTCGGGCACACGTCAGGACAGTGGGTATAACCGAAAGACAGGATAACCACTTTGCCTTTCAAATCGCTCAGGCTGAAAGGTTTGCCGTCGCCATCGGTCAATGTAAAATCGCCGCCAATGTCTTCTTTGCGCATATCAGTACCACGCGCTTGCGCTTTGGCAGTAGATTCACCGGAAGCGGCCGGTGCGGCAGAAGCGGCAGGCGCCGAAGAAGCCTCTTTGGCTTCCTCTTTAGGCTGACAAGCAGCCAGGGTGGCCAACGCAATAGCACTGAGTAAGAAAGTTCGTGTAACGGAAAGCATAAATTTTCTCCAAAACCGTTTCAAATAAATAAGGCCAAACAACCACCCGGCCAGTCTAAAAACAAAACATCTTCATATTAACGCGTTTGACACATTAAAAGTAGCCCTTTTGTAGATAAATACCGTTTTTTTGTTTTAAAAACCTGCCTTCCATTTGGACAGGCATTAAACTCAAAAAGTTTAATTCATTAAAAATCAAATAAATATAAAAATAATTCAATTTTTTTTCAAATACCGCTTTACAAGATTCGAGAACTCGCTATAATGACGACTTCTTCGCTAGCCCAGGTGGCGAAATTGGTAGACGCAGGGGACTCAAAATCCCCCGCCGCAAGGTGTGTCGGTTCGAGTCCGACCCTGGGCACCAAATTTAAAAAACCTCTTGATTCAGTCAAGAGGTTTTTTGCTATTCTTCATTTGCAAAAACCTTCTCCTTACTCAAACTGTCAACAATCCATCCACACCAAGATCAATAAAACTGTTTTTTTATTTCTTTAAAATCAACCTTCAATCTATTTTCCTGTTTCAAATGTTAAAAGATGAAAGATTTTATCTTGATTGAACAGTCGGTTTGCGTTATCTTTTCTACTCTTTTTCACAAACTCTGTGTTCCTTTCCAATTGTTTGGACAGTCTGACTGTCGCCGTATTCCCTCAATGCGCGTACCCTAAATCGCTGCTTGGCGGAATTGCATTACAGGTGCTGTGGTGAGGCGGATTGTTCCTATTGGTTAGAAACCGCATAAAAGAGGTCAATATGCAATTATCAGGCGCACAAATCGTCGTGCAAAGTCTCAAAGCCGAAGGTGTTGAATACGTATTCGGCTATCCCGGTGGTGCGGTTATCGAAATCTACGATGCCATTTTCCAACTCAACAAATTCAAGCACATTCTGACCCGCCATGAGCAGGCAGCCGTACATGCGGCAGATGCCTATGCCCGCGTCAGCGGCAAAGTCGGTGTGGCCTTGGTAACTTCCGGTCCGGGCGTAACCAACGCATTGACCGGTATTGCCACTGCGTACAGCGATTCCATCCCCCTGGTCGTCATCAGCGGCCAAGTGGGCAATTCCCTCATCGGTACAGATGCGTTCCAAGAAGTGGATACGGTCGGCATTACCCGCCCTTGTGTTAAACACAACTTTTTGGTTACTAATATTGGCGAGCTGGCTGATACGATTAAAAAAGCCTTCCAAATTGCCGCCAGCGGCCGTCCGGGCCCCGTTGTCGTCGATATTCCTAAAGACGTAACCCAAGCGATGGCCAAATTCAGCTATCCGCAAGAAGACATCTTCATCCGCTCCTACCAACCGGTTGTACAAGGCCACATCGGCCAAATCAAAAAAGCCGTACAAATGCTGGCTTCTGCCAAACGCCCCATCGTTTACTTCGGCGGCGGCGTGGTATTGGGCAACGCCTCCGATGAACTGACCCAATTTGTCCGCATGACCGGCGTACCCTGTACCGGCACATTGATGGGTTTGGGCGCATACCCTTCCAGCGACCGCCAATTCTTGGGTATGTTGGGCATGCATGGCACTTACGAGGCCAATTTAGCGATGCAAAATGCAGACGTCGTTTTGGCAATCGGTGCGCGCTTTGACGACCGCGTGGTTTCCGTACCGTCAAAATTCTTGGACAAACCCAAAAAAATCATCCATATCGACATCGACCCGTCCAGCATTGCCAAACGCGTTAAAGTGGACATTCCGATTGTCGGCGACGTGAAAAACGTATTGACTGAAATGACTCATCTGTGGGGCAAACAAGAAACTGCGCCTTCAGCCGACTCATTGGACAAATGGTGGAAAACCATCGAAGAATGGCGTTCGCACAACTGCCTGTGGTTTGAAAACGACAGCGAAATCATTAAACCACAATACGTTGTTCAAAAACTGGCAGAAATTACCAAAAACTCAGCCATTATTACTTCCGACGTTGGCCAACACCAAATGTTTGCCGCTCAATATTATCCATTCGAGCGTCCCCGCCAATGGCTCAATTCCGGCGGCTTGGGTACGATGGGTGTAGGCCTGCCTTACGCCCTCGGTGCCAAACTGGCGGCTCCGGAACAAGACGTCTTCTGTATCACAGGCGAGGGCTCTATTCAAATGAATATCCAAGAGCTGTCCACCTGCTTCCAATATAATGTCCCCATCAATGTCGTTACATTGAACAATGGCTATTTGGGTATGGTTCGCCAATGGCAGGAGCTGTATTATGGCAACCGCGAATCGGAAACCTATTTCGATTCATTGCCCGACTTTGTCAAACTGGCCGAATCCTACGGCCATATCGGCATCCGTGTGGACAAAAAATCCGACGTCGAAGGCGCCCTGTTGGAAGCATTAAACCAAAAAGACCGTTTGGTATTCCTCGACTTTTTGACAGACAAGAAACAAAACGTACTGCCTATGGTCGGCAACGGCAAAGGTTTGGATGAAATGGTTCTGCCGCCGCATATGCGCGATATTGCAAAAGCGTAAGGAGAAAAAAATGCGACATATCTTATCTATTCTGATGGAAAACGAATCAGGTGCGATGAGCCGTGTGGTAGGTTTATTCTCCGCACGCGATTACAACATCGATTCCCTGGCCGTGGCCCCAACCGAAGACAAAACCTTGTCCCGTATGACCATTGTTACCCACGGCGACGAGCACGTTATCGAGCAAATCACCAAACAACTCAACAAATTGATTGAAGTTGTCAAAGTGGTTGACTTGAACGAAAGCCGTTTTGTCGAACGCGAACTGATGTTGGTAAAAGTCCGCGCCGTCGGCAAAGACCGCGACGAATTCCTGCGATTGACCGAAATCTACCGCGGCAGCGTTATTGACGTAACAGACCGCAGCTATACCATCGAAATCACAGGTTCTACCGAAAAACTCGACTCTTTCCTCGAAACAGTCGGTCGTGCTCAAATTTTGGAAACCGTACGTACAGGTGCAGCCGGCATCGGCCGCGGCGAGCGTATTTTGAAAATTTAACGCTGTATCGTTCAGACGGCCTGTTACTTTCAACCAAGGCCGTCTGAAAACAGCAGGAGACAAACATGTCAAGCATCCAAATCGTTGCATTAGTTACCGTCAAACCCGAATACACCGAGGTTCTGGCTGCCCAATTTAAAGAATTGGTCAAAGCCAGCCGTGCAGAAGAAGGCAACATCAGCTACGACCTGCACCAAGAAATCGGCAAACCCAACCGTTTCGTATTCGTAGAAAATTGGAAATCCCAAGCAGCTATTGACGAACACAATGCCAGCGAACATTTCCAAAACTTCGTCAAATCCATCGAAGGAAAAACCGAAGCATTGGAAATCGTCTTGATGAACCAAGTCCCCGCTTAACCCCTATTACTTTTAACTCAACCCGGATTGTCCGGAACCCTCTTACACTAAGGAAATAAAATGCAAGTTTATTACGATAAAGACGCTGACCTTTCTCTGATCAAAGGCAAAACCGTTGCCATCATCGGTTACGGCTCACAAGGTCACGCACACGCAGCAAACCTGAAAGACTCCGGCGTAAATGTCGTCATCGGTCTGCGCCAAGGCGGCTCTTGGAAAAAAGCCGAAGCAGCCGGCCACGACGTGCGCACCGTTGCCGAAGCAACCAAAGCAGCCGACGTTGTGATGATTCTGTTGCCTGACGAAAACCAACCTGTCGTATACAAAAACGAAATCGAGCCAAACTTGAAAGAAGGCGCAGTATTGGCATTCGCTCACGGCTTCAACGTACACTACAACCAAATCGTACCCCGCGCCGACCTCGACGTTATCATGGTTGCCCCTAAAGGCCCAGGCCACACCGTACGCAGCGAGTTCCTGAAAGGCGGCGGCGTACCTTCCCTGATCGCCGTTTACCAAGATAAAAGCGGCAAAGCACGCGACATCGCCCTGTCTTACGCCGCGGCCAACGGCGGCACCAAAGGCGGCGTAATCGAAACCAACTTCCGCGAAGAAACCGAAACCGACCTGTTCGGCGAACAAGCCGTATTGTGCGGCGGCGTGGTTGAATTGATCAAAACCGGCTTCGAAACCCTGACCGAAGCAGGCTATGCCCCAGAAATGGCCTACTTCGAATGCCTGCACGAAATGAAGCTCATTGTTGACCTGATTTACGAAGGCGGCATCGCCAACATGAACTACTCCATTTCCAACAATGCAGAGTACGGCGAATACGTGACCGGCGTCGAAGTCATCAATGACAAATCCCGCGAAGCCATGCGCAATGCCCTCAAACGCATCCAAACCGGCGAATACGCTAAAATGTTCATTCAAGAAGGTGCCGTCAACTATGCCAGCATGACAGCCCGCCGCCGTCTGACCGCTGATCACCAAATTGAAAAAATCGGCGCTCAACTGCGTTCTATGATGCCTTGGATTGCCAAAAACAAACTGGTTGACCAAGATAAAAACTAATCTGTCTTTCAATCAAATAAGACCTGCCCGAGCAATCAGGCAGGTTTTTTATATATTTGCAAACCCAATACACGATAAATTCCAATTACCAAGTCCGTCTGAAAACACGATAAACAATATTCACAACCAAATTTTATATCCCCCATATTTTATAGCCATCCTAAAATTCCCTTTTAGAAAAACACATTACAAAATAAACGACCGCCTTCTACTTCCACCCTGTCTGTAAAAAACAACGTTTCCCAGCAAAAATCACTCAAAACAAGAGGAAAATTTGTTTTCCTAAGCCATAACCTTTATATTATGGTCATGGAATCGTTGAAAGAGAACGATATCGCAATAAGAAGAACGAATACTCGTTTCTTCACACTTAAAAAAGGAAAACAGCAATGAAAAAATCACTGATTGCCCTGACTCTGGCGGCTCTGCCTGTTGCAGCTATGGCTGACGTAACTCTGTACGGCCAAATTAAAGCTGGCGTTGAAGTATCCAAAGTAAAATTGGGTGAACAAACTGCTGCTAAACTGGGTCACGATAAAAGCTCTAAAACTGCTACCGAAATCGCTGACTTCGGCTCACGTATCGGCTTCAAAGGCCACGAACACTTGGGTAACAACCTGAATGCCATCTGGCAAGTTGAACAAAACACTTCTATCGCCGGTGGCGACAAAGAGTGGGCTTCTCGCGAATCCTTCATCGGTTTGGAAGGTGGCTTCGGTAAAATTCGTGCCGGTAAACTGAACTCTACTGTTAAAGACTCTAGCGACAATGTTGACCAATGGGAAAGCAGCAACGGCGCTTTGAACATGTCTGTATTTACCCGTGTTGACGAACGTGCAGTTTCTGTACGTTACGACAGCCCTGTATTCTCAGGCTTCAGCGCAAGCGTACAATACACTCCACGCGACAATGCGAACTCTGATGACAAATACAAACACAAATATCCTTCTCATGACACTTACTACGCTGGCCTGAACTATGAAAATTCTGGTTTCTTCGGCCAATACGCTGGTGGTTTCCGTAAAAACTCTGTAGATACTAAAGACGGTCACGTACAACGTTTGGTAGCTGGTTACGATGCTAACAATCTGTTCGTGTCTGTAGCCGGTCAATATGCTAAAAACTGGGAGACTTTGGGTGACTATGCTCAAGCTCAGTCTAACGGCGTTGTAACTACCAAAATGCGTGAAGATAAAACTTCTCCAGTTAACGCTTCTAACGTAGTATTTGGCACTGCTGCTGGTTTGGATGGCAAAGGTGTTGAAACTGTTGAAGTTGCGGCTACTGCCGCTTACCGCGCTGGTAACGTAACTCCTCGCGTTTCTTACGCTCACGGCTTCAAAGCTAAAGTTGATGGTGAAAAACTGAAAGGCACTCAATACGATCAAGTCATCGTTGGTGCTGACTACGACTTCTCTAAACGCACTACTGCTTTGGTTTCTGCCGGCTGGTTGCGTGGTGCTGAGTCTGGCCCTCACAAAGTTGAAACCATCTCTGGTTTGGTTGGCCTGCGTCACAAATTCTAATCTTCGGGTTAGTATGAAAAAGAGCCTGTTTTATACAGGCTCTTTTTTATTCATATTCCCTACCCTCAACGAAAATTGATTTAAGCGTTGATATATAAAAAGGCCGTCTGAAACCAATTGGTTTCAGACGGCCTTTAGTCTATCTATCCTTATTGCCAAATTACAATAAGGTCAACAAACAAGCTTTATTTTTCATTCAAAATCTTACCGACAATCTCGCCTACATCTTTGGACAAACCTTCTTGTGCATTGATGCGTTGCAATTCTTTGATCATGACGGCTTTGCGGTTGGCTTCCAATTTGTTGCAGATATTGAAAGCCTGCACCAGTCGGGCGGCAACTTGTGGGTTAAAGCGGTCGATTTCCATCACTTTATCGGCTATAAAGCGGTAGCCGCTACCATCTTCTGCATGGAAATGCGGAATATTGCGGCTGAAGCTGATCAACAAAGAACGGGCCTTATTCGGGTTTTCGATGCTGAACTTAGGATGATTCAAGGCCGTCTGAACTTGCTGTAAAGTATCTTTGCGGCGGCTTGAAGCAATCAGGGCAAAGTATTTGTCCATTACTAAGGCATCATCGGCGAATTTATCGGCAAATTGCGTCAACAAGCGATCGCGGATTTCGCTTTCATTGCTGTTGATTGCGGATAAGATACCCCACTCGTGGGTCATATTTTGCGCCATTGCCTCGTAATTTTCCGCAACGTGTTCGATATGCGCTGCGTCAGCACGAAGGATAAATGCCCTGCAAGCATTGCGCAAGGTACGCCAGCCGGCCAATTCCGGGCTGTATTCATAACGAACAGCGGCATCAGCTTGGTTTTCTTGCTCGGCAGCCTGACGGTTCAGCTCGCGCCATTGTGGCAGGAACTTGACGGCAACGGCATTGAGCAAGGCTTCGCGCGCCTGATGAACTTGAATTGGGTCAATATTTTCTTCTTCCGCCCATACATCGGTTTCAGACGGCATTTGCAGCAAAATGGCTCGGAATGCCGGGTCGAAATCACCGGAGACCACCAAAGCCAAAGCGTCCATCAATGCTTTGTGTTCAGGCAAAGGACGGCCTTCTGCCAATGCCTGACGATTGGCGTTAATGGCGCGATGGTACAAGGTTTGAGCAGCTTCCCAGCGTGCAAACTCATTTTCATCTGCCGCCAGCAAAGTGGCCAATTCTTGCTCGCTGTATGGATAGTTCAGGGTAACCGGTGCAGAGAAATCACGCAGCAGAGACGGGATAACCGGCTCATTGACGCCGCCCAATACAAAAGTCTGCTCGGCTTCAGTCAATACCAAAACCGCCTCTTTCACCCGTTTGCCTTGATATTCAAACTCAACCGCCTTGCCTTTTTCATTTAGCAAACCGGTTTTGACCGGAATCATCATCGGCTGTTTGTCCGCCATATCGGGCGTGGCAGGAATGGTTTGTTTGATGGTCAATTCAAATGCACCATCTTTCAGACGGCCTTGAGCATCTAAAACCGGCGTACCGGCTTGGCTGTACCACAAAGCAAACTGATCAAGATTGATGCCGTTTGCGTCTGCCATTGCGGCACGGAAATCATCACAGGTTACCGCCTGACCGTCGTGGCGTTGGAAATACAGCTTCATGCCTTTTTGGAAGCCCTCTTCTCCGAGCAAGGTGTGATACATGCGCACGACTTCCGCCCCTTTTTCATAGACGGTCATGGTGTAGAAGTTGTTCATCTCTTCATAGCTGGCCGGGCGGACAGGATGCGCAGTCGGACCCGCATCTTCAGGGAATTGGAACAAGCGCAGCATGCGGACATTGTCGATACGGCGCACCACGCGGCTGGCTCGATCGCCGGAAAACTCTTGATCACGGAATACGGTCAAGCCTTCTTTCAGCGACAATTGGAACCAATCGCGGCAGGTCACGCGGTTGCCCGTCCAGTTGTGGAAATATTCGTGGCCGACCACAGATTCAATGCCTTCAAAGTCGGTATCGGTTGCGGTACGGCTGTTGGCCAGCACGAACTTGGTGTTGAAAATATTCAAACCTTTGTTTTCCATCGCACCCATATTGAAATCGCCCACGGCAACGACCATGAAAATATCCAAGTCGTATTCCAAGCCGAAGCGCGTTTCGTCCCATTTCATCGCATTTTTCAACGATTCCACGGCAAAACCGACTTTAGGTTTGTCTGTCTCAGTAGTGTAGAACTCGATTTTGACCTTACGGCCGCTCATGGTCGTAAAATAATCTTCCGTTACCGCTAAATCGCCTGCCACCAAAGCAAAGAGATAGCTCGGCTTGGCAAACGGGTCTTCCCATTTCACCCAATGACGGCCGTCTGAAAACTCGCCGCCATCGATTTTATTGCCGTTAGACAGCAACACCGGATAGCGTTTTTTGTCTGCAACGATCGTGGTGGTAAATTTAGACATGACATCCGGACGGTCGATGTAGAAGGTAATTTTGCGGAAACCTTCCGGTTCGCATTGGGTAAACAGGTTGCCGCCGGAAGCATACAGACCCATCAGAGATTTGTTCTCAGCCGGCAGTATTTCAGTTTCCACTTCCAACGTGAAGTTTTCAGACGGCACGCCGGCAATCGTCAGTTTTTCGTCTTCCAACACATAATCTACAGCCTGGCCGTTTACTTTCACGGACAGCAGTTTTGCCGAACCATCCAATACCAATGGCTCCCCTGCTCTTTCAGGTTGAACGGTCAGACTGGATTTGACGATGGTTTGCGGTTCTAAAATATCGAAATGCAGGTCGGTTTTCAGAATACGGTACGCTGGCGCGGCGTAGTCTTTCAAATAATGGACGGTTTTGCTCATTTGTTCTCTTTCAGAGTCATGCGGTAAATAGATGAAGCATATCGTTTCATATAGCCTAAATTCAAGTGTTTTCAGAAAAAAGGCCGTCTGAAACCTAAAATTTCAGACGGCCTCCCTATTCAGGCAGCAAATCTAGTTGCCTGTCATTGCCAACTTACCACTGATACAGCGCACCGGCACCGACACCGACATGACCGTCGGTATTGGCCGAGAAGTTGCCTTTGACAATCCAGTTGCCGCCGTCGCTCATCGCAGACACGCCGATGGCCATAGCAGACTGACCGCCGTAGTAGCCGCTGCCGACACCGATACCGGTCGCACCCGGACGGGTTACTTGCGGAATCGAGCCTTGGGCAATGGCACCGGCCACACCTGCGTAGGCTTTCTTACCTACTTGGTTGATGTTGTTCTGCAACTCGGTACCCAAACCAATCAACTGGTTCACGTTTGCCGCGTCTGTACCGTCTTTACCCGGAGCCACATTGGTAATGCGTTGGCCGCCGTTGTTCAGACCGACAGGAGACAATTTGACTTGGTTGTTCGGATTGTTTTCAGTCGGTGCAGCGATGGTTACGCCGTCGTTGTTGACCACGGTATTGCCTGCGGTCAGACCGTCTTTGTTCATCACAGTATCGCCTGCTTTGAAAGTATCGGCATTCACGGTCTTCACGCTAATCTCGTCAGCCAACTTCAGCTGAGCGCCACCGGTAACGGTTTCGCTGATGATGTTGCTGTCGCCTTTGACGTTGATGGTGTCGCCCAACGCGTAGTTGTTGCTGCCGGTCGTACCACCGAAGTTAATGCCTTTGGCGATCGTCGTAGCATTGTTGACCACGTTTTGGTTGGTTGCGTACAACTGGCTACCGTTGACGGCATCTTTGCTGTTTGCATTGAGGTCGCCATCCGCTACGTTGGTTACTTTGTTGCCCGCATTATCCAAGCCGTCTTTCGTCAGGTTTACCTTGCCTGCTTTCAAGCCGTCTTTATTCAATGCAACATCGTCACCCACTTTCACACCATCAGTATTGACTGCGGTATCGCCGGCTTTCACGCTGTCAACATCCAAGTCTTTATCGGTTGCCACCTCGTAAACAGTTTGACCCTTGTCGCCTGTTTTCTGAGTGACAACGATGTTCTTACCTTGAACGACTTCGGTCTTAGATGCAGCGGCAGCTTGTTTCAGTTGGGAAACATTGACTGCATCGGTGTCATCCGTACCGGCTGAAACGTTGGTAATCTTATTGCCGCCATTGTTCAAGCCAGCTTTGGTCAGATTCACATCGCCTGCTTTCAAGCCGTCTTTGTTCAATGCAACATCGTCACCGACTTTCACACCGTCATTATTCATCACGGTATCGCCTGCGGTAACGCTGTCGACTTTCAGGTTTTTATCGGTCGCCACTTTGTAAATGGTTTGGCCATTGGCGCCTACATCCTGAGTAACAACAATGTTATCGCCTTGAACGACTTCAGTCTTAGCCGCAGCCGCAGCTTTGTTCAACTGAGCAACATTCACCGCATCAGTATCATCGGTACCGGCTGCAACATTGGTAATCTTGTTACCGCCGTTGTTCAAGCCGGCTTTAGTCAGGTTGACATCGCCAACTTTCACGCCGTCAGTATTGACTGTGGTATCGCCGGCTTTGACGCTGTCAACTGCCAAGTCTTTAGCCAATTTGACTTCCAACTTATCAGAGCCATTCGCTACAACGCCGATATTGCCGTCTGAAAGTTTGGCTGCATCGGTTTGACCGCCAACAATATTCAGCTTTGTACCCGGTTTGCGTTCAACGTCTTTGCCGCTGTCGCCGCCGAAAGTCAAAGGCAGATTGGCAGTTGCATTGACGGCTTTGATCGCATCGTGGATGTTGTTCTCACCCGTACCGCCAATATCGGTCATGCTGATGTTGCCGCCGTTATTGGCCGCATTGCCACCCAATACATTCACCAACTGATCTTGGGCTGCATTCAGCTGCTCTTCGGTCGCCGCACGTTTGCCTTGGGCAAAATCGCTGCCACCCAAAGTCGTATTGCTCAAGCCGCTGACTTCGCCTTTGTCGCCATCGATTTTCACCGGAGCCGCTTGACCGACATTCAACACATCGGCCAGTTTCAGCTGCGCACCACCGGCTACGGTTTCGCTGATGATGTTGCTGTCGCCTTTGACATTGATGGTGTCGCCCAATGCGTAGTTGTTGCTGCCGGTGGTACCGCCGAAGTTAATGCCTTTGGCGATATTGGCGGCGTTGTTGGCGACGTTTTGGTTGGTCGCAAACAGTTGGCTGCCGTTAACGGCGTCTTTGCTGTTGGCATTGAGGTCGCCGTCAGCTACGTTGGTAATCTTGTTACCGGCGTTGTT
>NZ_KV835589.1:0-1903 GCF_001838065.1 Neisseria sp. HMSC078C12
TCGCGGTGCAGTTTGTCGCGTTCGATGTCGGTTATGACTTCGCCGTCGAGGCTGATTTGGTGCAGGTGTCCGCTGCCGTAGTACAGGTAATCGATAGGGCGGCCGTCGGGCAGGATGGTGCGGATGCGGTTGCCCAGCGGGTCGTACTGGTAGCCTACGGTGGCACTTTGGCCGTTGTGGACGGTGGTTTCGCTGATGAGGCGGTCGAGTTCGTCGTAGGCGAGTTCGACGCTGCTGTGCTGGTTGCGGGCTTTGGTCAGGTTGCCGGTAATGGGGTCGTATTCGAAACGGGTGCGGCTGATGCCTTCGTCTTTGCTTTGTCCGTTGCGGTTGGAGACTTTGCGGCTTTGTTTTTCGATCAGTTGGCCAAGGATGTTGCGTTTGAAATGATGGATGTGCCAAGTCTCGGGACGGTTTTTCAGACAACCTTGATCTGTGCTTTGGCCGTATTCGGTCTGTTGAACCAGTTGTCCGGCGGCATCGTAGCCGTAGGCGGTGATTTTGCCGTCCCAGCCGGTTTCTTGGATCAGGTTGTCGGTTTGGTCGTAATCGAGACGGTAGGTTTCGCCGTTTTCGTTGGTGAGGACGGTCAGACGGCGGGCTTTGTCGTAGGCGTAGGCGAAGGTATGGCCCAACGCGTTGGTGCGTTTGAGCGGCAGTCCGTCCACTGCGAGTTCGTAGGCGGTTTTGGCACCGAGCCCGTCGATGTGGGCGGTCAGCCGGTTGAGGCGGTCGTATTCGAAGGTTTCGTGACTGCCGTCGGGATAGTCGGTACGGACGGGGTTGCCCGCTGCGTCGTAATGGTGGCGGGTGGTATGACCCAGCGCATCGGTAACGGTTTCGAGATCGCCGTATTCGGTGTAACCGAAACGGGTGGTTTCGCCGGTACAGTCGGTAAAGCAGACGAGTTGGTCGAGGGTGTCGTAGTGTAGGCGTCGGGTTTTGCCTAAGGCATCGGTAATGGTTTCGGGCAGCCATCGGGCATTGTAGCCGTAGCGGGTGGTGTAACCGGCGGGGTCGGTGATGCTGATGAGGTTGCCGCGTCCGTCGTAATCGTAGGCGGTAATCCTGCCTGCAGGATCGTTGACGGCAACCGGCAGGTTGAGGGTTTCGTGGTAGTCGATTTGGGTGCTGCTGCCGTCCGGCGCGGTGATGGCGATGACGTTGCCTTCGGTATCGTAAAGATAGCGGGTTTCGCGTCCGAGGGGGTCGCGTTCTACGGTAATGCGGCCGTAGCTGTCGCGTTCGCTGTCGCTGCGTTGTCCGTCGGCGTCGATGCGGTAGATAAGTTCGCGGTTTTCGTCGAAACCGTATACTTCCGTCCGTCCCAATTCGTCGGTAACGACGGTATGGTCTTTGCGGTAGTCGAACGTCCATTCTTCGCCGAGGTTGTTGCTGCTCTTGAGCACTTTGCCGTCGGTGTCGTAACGGTCGTATTCATAGCGGGATACCAGTCCGTCGGGCTGGCTGTGCTCGACCATGATGTGGTTGCGGTAAGCGAAACCGCGCAGTTTTTTGCCGTCGCGTCCGTAAACGGCGGTCAAATCGCCGTAGCCGTCATAGTCGTAGTGCACCAGTTTCTTGCCGTTGAAGGTAACGGAGGTGAGGCGGTTGACGTAGAAACGTTCGTCTTCGGAAACGAATACGTCCCGTTCCCCGGCAGGGTCGAAGTCGGGATCGTTGTCGTTCAGACGGATAGAGGAGAATACGGGTTGGAAGTGTCGGCCGCTGCCGTCGTAAATGCTGTGCGGCAGTCCGTTGTCGTCGTAGCAGAGGCGGATATGGCGACCGTTACGGTCGAGTTGGGCGACCAGTTGGTAAATGCCGCAACCGGAATCGACTTCGGCAAACAGCAGCCGTGCGCCGCCGTCGGGGGAGGCGATTTGGTAGAGGTCGTCTGAAA
>NZ_KV835590.1:0-1478 GCF_001838065.1 Neisseria sp. HMSC078C12
AGATTGATGTGTTCCCAGGGGATAGGAGAAGTCGCTTGATATCTAGTATGACGTCTGTCGCACCTGCTTGATCGCGGCCGCGATAGCTAGATCGCGTTGCTCCTCTTCTCCATCCGCGTTCCAAGCTGCGGAAAGGCACCCATAAGCGTACGCCTGGTCGAGCAGGCGACGCGGATCGACGTCCAGCGCACGAGAGAATGCGTCCGCCATCTGTGCAATGCGTCTAGGATCGAGACAAAGGTCGTCTCTGTCAGCCGGATCGTAGAACATATTGGCGGCGCCAAAGCCCACTTCACCGACCAGACCGACGGGATCTATCACCAGCCAGCCGCGACTGGAGAACATGATGTTTTCATGATGCAGATCGCCATGTAGCCCACGCAGTTCCGAGGCATTGCTCATCATTTGATCGGCTATAATCGCCGCGTGGACGTAGTCAGTTTGACAACCTGCGTTTTGATCATCGCGCGCCCGCTGAAACAAAGCTGCAAAGCGATCCCGGATCGGGAGAAGGGCAGAAGGCAGGGGTTCCTCAGATGCGGCATACAGCTTCGCCATTAGTTCCGCTGCAATTTCGGTCGCCTGGTAGTCGCCGTGCTCGGCAACGATGTGAGAGAGCATTCGCTCCCCGGCATATTCGAGCAACATCAGATTGTTCTCACGACCGAGCAACCGGACTGCTCCCCTCCCATTGCGCCATACCAGATAGTCGGCCCCGCGCAGTTCATCAGCAATGTCTTCTATAGGTTTCAATCCCTTGACGATTGCAGGAGTCCCGTCTGGCAATGAAACTTTCCAAACGAGGCTGGAAAAGGTGTCCGCAATGAGAACAGGTTGCGAAACGTGCCAATGAGCAGGAAAAACAGGCGGCATGAACATCAACCCCAAGTCAGAGGGTCCAATCGCAGATAGAAGGCAAGGCGTTCGCGGTCGGGGGCTTCGATCCCCAATACATTGAATAGGACAGCGAAGGCGCGCTCTGCTTCATCTGGCGCTGCCCAGTTCTCTTCGGCGTTAGCAATCATGAGTGCCAAATCGGCATAGCGATCTGCTGTTCCGAGCCGCCCAAGGTCGATCAGACCCGTGCATTGAAGAGTTTTAGGGTCCACCATGAAGTTCGGCATGCAGGGATCACCATGGCAAACAACCATATCGGTGCGCTCTTGGTCGAGCCGCACCGGTAGCTCTCGTTCGACACGAGCCAAAAGATCGAGCTGCGGCGTACTCTTGTCCTCGTCCGGTAAGAAGTCGGGATTGACGGCATTGCGGGACACCACATCAACGGCGCGTCCGAACATTCGCGACAGCCTGCGCTCAAACGGACATTGATCAACCGATAGGCTGTGAACAGCGCCAAGTTGCTGCCCCATTGACGGCCACGCTTTGAGCAAATCCGCTCCAGACAGATCAGCCGCCGGTACTCCCGGAATTGCCGTTATCACCAAGCATGCACCCTCCTGTTCCTCCTGCCAGTTGAT
>NZ_KV835591.1:0-7611 GCF_001838065.1 Neisseria sp. HMSC078C12
TAGGATTCCGCCCCCTCCCGCAAACGACCCCATAAAGTCAGGGTACTCGCCAGAGGCATTTTCAGAGTGTAGCTCAGGCTTGCGACCTGGAACTTTGTACAGTCGTTTGATCGTAAACTCATTGCCAACATCGGCCATCACAATATCGCCGTGCTTCGGCGTTTTGGATCGGTCGATAATCATAATATCGTCTTTACCGATACCCGCGTCGAGCATGGAATAGCCGCCGGAACGTGCGGCGAAAGTGGCAGACGGATTTGTAATAAGATATTCGTTAAAATCGAGATAGTCAGCAACATACGGCTCCGCCGGAGATGGGAATCCTGCAGGGATTTTCTCGAGAGCATATGGTACCTTTAGGGTTGTACGATTAATTGGGATAAGGCTGCCTTGAGGAAGTCGTGAAGAGGTAATCAGTGCATCAACAGCAGGTATTAGTGATATTGGAATACGCTTTACTGCCGTAGATTCGCCAGATTTACTTTTTCGACCGGCCCCTTCTCTACGACCACCTCGTTTTTTAGGAATTTCATCCATGATGCTATATTTGAATTTGTAACGAAATCATTTTAACAGAAAAAAAACGGCTGTCGCGAATATTCGGACAGCCCGTTCATTATTGAAGAATTGAAATCATAGATTTATATTAATATCAGGTTGCCCTTGTCGTGCATAATAGGATGAAAATCGTGATATTATGTCTTTTAGAAACGGACTGGCTACTTGAATAACAGGGCTATTAAAAGACTCATCTAGCTCTTCTTGAGAATATGTAGAGACTCTTCTAAAATTAATGACAGCTCCATTATTGAAACAACTAGTCTTTGGAAGCCAACAATAATATAAATTTTTTGTATTTTTTTGGTATTTTATTAAGTCATTATCTTGTTGCTTTGAAAGATACTCTTGTGGAGACTCAGGATTACTTTTCAAGTACCTTTTTTTAAGTTTTTTGTCACCATGGCAATTACTAATAAAATAGTCATTAGATAAAATATCTTCAAGCATTTGAATCTCAACCAGTAATGCTCTATCAGTATTGCATTCTCCCCCTTCACGCTCTGCCAAATCACATGCAGGACTCAAAACAATATAAAATTTATTGTTATCTTTATTTTCTAAAATGCACCCTGTATCTACTTTTACTTGATCCTGCTCTAGGCTTGGTAAATGTATATACATTTCATCAGGGTAGCAATTTTCACTGTTTTTATATAATTCATGAATGAGATGATTAAGCGTATAGCGCAGTAAGGCTTTTTCCGTGTTATCTGGATCTTCTTCTGCATAAGAAACCCAATTACTCTTTTCTGAAACTTTTGATTTCGGTGAAATTTTAGGAAGAAGGTGTTTTATAAAAATTTGACTTAGACTTTTTTCAATTTGACCTTTTCCTCCCATTATTTTGGTTAATCCAGTATTGTAAATATCCCAAAATTTATATATAAGCTGTTCATATGTTGCATCTCCTTTTTTAAATACGTCAATTAAAGGAATATCATCTGAGTTATCTGCAACATCTGGCGTTCCAGTATATATTGCTACGGGTATCCGTTTTAAATGCTGTCTTATTACATCCAAAGCCTGATTCCCCTCATCGCCAGAATCAGCTAATTTCATATCGATAATTGCACCATCAAAGTAGGAACTCTCTAATTCTTTTGATGCGGCCTCTATATTGGTATGAGTTACTAACCGAATACACCACCCCTTGTTTTTGTGATCATCATTAAAATCATTTACGGCGTTCTTACAAGATTGCGTCTCTTCATCATTATCTTCGATAAGAATTAACGTCATATTACTCATTTTCATCCCCTTTTGTAGAAAGTCTAAAATAAGCTCCGGTAGTAGATTCTAAAGCTGTAAGTTTCAACCCGTTTCTATCAGCAGCTTCACCTGCAATTGCCAAACCGATACCTGTACCACCCGGTTTAGTGCTAAATTGAGGTTCAAATATAAGATTATCCTCAATAAGATTGGGTTCTATCCCAGGACCTGTATCACGAAAATCTATATAACTTAAGGAATTTTCATTGGTAATAATATTGACCATAATTTCCTTAATGTCAGTATTTTTCTCTGACAGCCAAAAGATGCTATTTTCTATAAGGTTTGTAAATATCGCAGCTATATCCTGTTGCCAAGCTTCTATAATTGCATCTCCATTAATTTCGAATTTAATACCTTTATCTTCCATTTGTTGACGAAATATTGCAAAACAATTAGAAATTTCATTCTCTATAGATAATTGTCGTTTAGCTGGGCGTTTTCCCATGGCAAGAGGGTCTAGTCGTAAAAAGAGGTCAGAAAATGTTTTAGCGTTTGAAACAGTATTGTGTGCAATTGATTCAATTGTTTCTATATGTTCAAAATCATTTGTTTCCTTGTATTTCCTGATAAATCTATCTATTCTAGGAACTTCATTGCGAAAATAATTTAGTGGTCTTCGGCCTTCATGTAAAACCACATTCATAATTTTCCCCAAAGTTGCTTGTCCTTGGTAAGTCGCAATAGCTTGACGGATTTCTTCTACTGTCTGGCTTTTTTCTTCTTCTTCTTTACTGATCAATTCAATAACTTCTTCTGCTGATTTTTCATTCATTCCCCCTGCAATCAATTTTTTATGAACAGTTTGTTTTAAATTATCAAAAGACAAAATCCGATTAAGCTCTTTTTCAACTTTAAGTGCAGGTTTACTCAATCCTGCTTTACGCCTAAAACTGAATCTCCGTATTTCCAGCTCTTTAATTACTTTATTTGTAATCTTCTGCAGTTGTTGATAAGCATTATTATTACGTAAACCATCCCTAGCACTTTTCTCTATTAAATCAGACTTTTCCTCTGACTCAATTAATACGTAACCAATTACTTGGTTACTACCAATTTTCAAAGAGGGGTTTTGAACTCTCTGTTCATTAAGTTTTAACCAATCAAATTCAGGATCTCCAAGAGGCCTGATCCGAAATCCATTGCGATATACCCCAATCCCGTTAGACTTATCAAGTATTTTTCGCGCCTGCAATTTTCCTACATAGTTACCATTATCATCTTTAAGCCCACGGTGAATTAATTGTTCTATTGATTCCTTATCCCTGTCGTAAACACGGATATCAAAGATTAAATCACCACAACCAGTAGGGTCTCCTAAATTAAACGAAATAACTTCTTCTACTGTATTTCTTGCCTTCTGCACAGCATAAGTCAGAGTACCTTTACCATTTGCATGAATTTTCCCTGAAATTTTATAATCAAATAAATCAAAAATAGGATATGGTGTAATGGTCTCTTCTATATCTTCAATACCTTCGAATCCACTGATTTTTAGATAAATATCAAATTCCTTATCTTTTTGATCCACTGCTTTATCCATTAGATTTTGCATAGGAGATATCAGTTTTTTTAATTCAAAATTTAAATCATTAAACTGTTTTTCATTCCATTCTTTGTAATACTCTTCTCCACCTTCAATGGTCAAAGTAGTCCCTGAATGCTCATCAGTCAAATGAGTTTCAACTAAAATCTCAACATCATCTAGGTATTTAGATGTTTCGAAGTCATGCCAATTAACTAAAACAGTTGTTTTTTCTAAATCTTTTGAGACTGTCTCTAGTAATAAGGTAGAACCAAGCATAGATGCAGCATAGCGACCTATCCCTTTACGGCCTTGCATAATTCGACCATCCGGACTTGTTCTGCGTTCAAGCTTATCCGGCGTTGATGGAACCATCCACTTGTTAATCACAGTATCTTGTGACATCCCATGACCATAGTCACGGACAGTAATCTCTATTCTTTTCTCAGGATTGCCACTTATATTTTCTGATGGTTTTTCAGTCGCTTTAAAATGTATTTCCACAGATTCTGAATCCGCATCATAAGCGTTTTTTACAAGCTCAACGATTGCAGCATAACTGTCCTGAATTAAATCTCTACCGATAGTTAATAAATGCCGTCCAGCCGGTCTTATTCTATAAACATTTTCACTCATGCCAATTCTCCTTCAAATTTTCTGCAATCTTTCTTGCCAGTATAACTGGAACAGCATTACCAATCTGCCTAAATGCAGCAGTTCTACTTGGTTTGTCAGTCCCACCTTCAAAATAATAATCATCAGGAAAAGTTTGAAGGCGTGCTGCTTCTCTAGGGGTAATTGATCTATTCTGATATGAATCAGGATGGATATAGTAATGTCCATCTTTAGCAAGATGAGCTAATACCGTATGAGATGCAGATAAATTACCTGCTACAACCTTAAATCTGTCGGCAAATGCAGTTCGATTCTTATGCGTTTTTAGATTTTCAGGCAAATCATTATATTCCATCCTTTTCCCCTCTCTGCTCCATAGATCCGTTACCAAACGATATATTTTAGAGTCTTGTTGATTGAGTGGTCGTGCAATATGCCATGTAACAGGAATATCATTGTTTTTTATGCCTGAATCATGCAGCCACTTACCAGTATACTTCTTCATTTTACAAGGACGAACACTTCCCTCACCTGCATGGATTGCAGGAAGATCAGTAAATATTTCATTAACTAATACATTTGGTTTATCAATCTCTAATTGAGGATAGAATCCGGTTTGATGACCTCTTCTACCAACTAGTATGATTCTTTTGCGAGCTTGCAGAGCACCATAATCATTTGCATTAAGTATGCGATATTCAGTCTCGTAACCTAATTTTTTAAAAAGGTTCCTCATCTCTTGAAAATAATAATTGCCATTAGCATCTTTTGCAGACAGAAGTCCTAATACATTTTCAAAAACAAAGTATTTAGGTTGGTAGCGTTGAAGAAATTCTCCGTAAAACTTATATAAATAGTTACGTTTATCACCAAGCATTTTATTAGAATCACATGACCTACCGACAAGAGAATAGGCTTGGCATGGTGGGCCACCTACAATCAAATCAAGAGGTGAGTCTTTAAGTAAATCATCAATCTCATTAAATAAAGTTTTTAAGGTATTCTCTGAGATTTCCATATTAATTACTGTTTTTGTAATATGCTCAGGGATGATTTTATAAAATTCTGTGCGGCTTAATTTTCCATTTAAGTAGTCCACATAAACATCTAGCTTATCTATTGATTTTAACCAATGATAAGCCATACGCGTTTGCAGAGTAAAACAGGCAGCCTTGTCCGATTCAATATGAGCAACGGGCTTAAAACCTGCCTGAATGAACCCTTCGGAAAGTCCGCCAGCGCCAGCAAAAAGATCAAGAAAACGTAAATCTGTCATTATATGCCTGTTAATTCAGAATAATATCAGTCAAATTATCTAAAATAGAATGTAAGTAGAGTAAAGCGCATTATACCAGGTTACCTTTTATAACAGTAGATAACTGATATTTTTGGTACACCTGATCTATGTCGTACCATTACCAAACAGGAGGAAAGGAGCGTGAGAGACTCTAAAAGCTAATCCATACCTTTTCAAGGAGTTGACTCGGATTATGGTGAGTATCTTATATTTATTAGGGTGGATAACGCCTATACGTAAGTCAATATTAGAGGATTAGCGTTCTCATCTCGGCAGGGATATGGTCGGTATGGGCGCTGTCGTGCATGACGCCGGAGATATACGGACGGTCGGGATTACCCTGTACGAAGGACAGCATCACTTCGGTGCCTTCGTGTAAGGGGAAGTGGATGCCGTATTCGGGACCGGCATACGGTTTGGCCAGTCGGACGGGACGGCTTTCCCCGCCCGGACTCCATTCGTCCAAATCAAACGGTAATTTGACGCGGTAGCGGCCCATATCGTCGATATAGGCATAGGTGCAGTTCTCCGCCGCAGTGACCCGTGCCGGTAAGGTACCGTCGATATGCGGACGCGGGGTGGTGCGTTCGGGACGGTAGGCGAGTTGGGCGGGGATGGCGGTAAAGGTATGGCTGTAGGCGCTGTCGCGGCTGCCGCTGTGTTCCATGGAAAGTACCAACCAGCCGTCGGGTGCTTCGGGGAAGGAGACATCGGTTTGGAGCACCTTCATCGGGGTCATGGAGACGACGTTGCCGCTGCCGGCAGCGACGGTTTGACGGCAGAGGTTGGCCTCATTCAACAGGATCGTCTGAACTTGGGCTTCGTCGGTTGTTTTAGGATGAAGGCCCCAGTGCTGCTGTTTGCCCAATAAAACGGTATTGTCGGCTGATTCTTCGGACTGTTTGTTGTCGGTTTCGGCAAAGAGGTCGGTATCGGCACTGCGGTAGTTGTAGTCGGCCGTGCGTATGCCTTCGACAATGGGGTTGTGACGGATGCTGAGGTTGAATAATGCTTCGGTCCCGACACTCTCCAATCCGGCATGGGGGCGGTAGGAAACGGGTAAGCCTTGACTGCGCCGATAGTGTTCGGGACTGTCACCGAAGACGACTACGTCGCCATGTTGTTCATGTTGTTCGAAGGCATACCAGATGCCTTCTTCTTCACACAGACGGTTGATAAAGTCGAAGTCGCTTTCGAGATACTGGGTGACATACTCGCGTACGGTGTAACTGCGGCTTTTTTGGAAACGGTAGTCGACACCGGAGAAGCCGTGGTGTTTGAAGACGGCGGCAACGATGTCGGGGACGGTTTGGTGTTGGAACAGCCGGGAGGTTTGGAAATGTTTTAAAGCCGCGAAACGCGGCTTTAAAACAAAGCGGTAAACGGCTTCATCCTTGGATACCGACAACTTCTCGCATGAGGTGATAATGCCCTGCCATTGCTTCTCTGGGGGGGTCGTCTGAAGCAGACCCGAATGCCCCGGCCACTTCCGACAGTAAACCTTCCTGCGGACGAATCTCAAATGCTGCGCGCTGGTTGAGGTAGGAAGAGAGAGGCTGTGAGGAATCGGTCGAGGTGGCTGTGATTTCAACACGGTAGGCGGTATTAACTGCTTCGGATGCGCTGAAGGAGCGGACTGAAAGTGACGGGAAAAAACGGGCGAAGGTGAGGTGGTAGGATTGGCGGGCGGTTATAAGGGTAATATCCGGCTGACGATGAACACTGTATGGTAACGGGGATAATACCGATGGTAAAGCGAATGGGATAAATGGGGAAAAGGCCGTCTGAACGGTTGAAAAAAGGGATAAAGAGTCATTTCCCCCTGCCCTATTCCACTATTCAGGGAAAAAGTGGTAAATTAAGCAGTCACATTTCTCTTAAAAACCATTGATTTTATACTAAAAATTGGAGTACTATTAACTTACCCTCTAGAGTATCATTAATTCTCATTTAACATATAGGAACAATAAGCGGAATTTCTAGAAGAATAGGAAAAAAGAAAATAATTTATATTATGTTAAATTAATAATACTAGTGTTTTAGCCTATTAATCCCGTTTCTTTTGTTTGTACAATCACTTACAGAATCTAAAAATAAATAAGCTATCTTAAACGGAGAGCTTAGGGAACTTGTTCCAATATAAACACGTGTTCAATTAAGATTTTCACATTTTTCAGTAGGCGCAATTGATATTGTTTCAACTCAGCTATCCTCTTTTTTCTCGTTACCCTTTTCTTTTCATGTCCAAATAAAGTAAGATTCAGTCAACGGATATCAATCTTCATATCACCATCCAATCTCCGGAGTAAAGCCCCCATGGCCGTCAATAAAATCGCCCGTAAAA
>NZ_KV835591.1:7711-8414 GCF_001838065.1 Neisseria sp. HMSC078C12
TGGCCGTCAATAAAATCGCCCGTAAAAGCAGCGACTTCAAGGTCGTCTTTACCGTCCCCGATTTCTGCTGGCCGCCTCCACCCGCTCCCCCTTCCGTTCCACCCATCCCCTTCCCACTCTTTGCCGACCTCGGCGGTGCCAAGACCGTCGCCAAAAACGTACGCCTCAACCGTAAGCCTGCTTTTGTCTTTAATGCCAGTAAGACGCACAAAACTTATGGCGACGAAATCGCCCTTCCTGGCCGCAAAGGGGTAAAGAGCCGCACTGCCACCAAACCTGCCTGGCCGATGCGCCATTCTTCCTCGGTTAAAATCCGCAAACGTTATATCGTGCGTACCGGCGATATGTTCCATATGAACGGCAAGTTCAGCAAAAGACTCCCCCCTAAAACCTGTCTGTCCTGTAAGGGTGCGGTAGGTGCCGGCCGTCCGGTCAATCCGATACATGGTTTGAAGTTTCTGACAAATGAGACCGACTTTGCCTTTGAAGGCATTCTGCCGCTGGTATGGAGCCGCAGTTATTATTCCGACCAAGACGGTACCGGCTGGCTCGGCGAGGGCTGGAGCGTGCCGGGCTGCCAACGCATTATCCGCGATGCGGCGGGATTGGCCTATATCGACGATCAGGGCCGTTTGTTCCCGCTGCCGGAAGTCGATGAAGACGACGAAGAACCGGTATTGTTCGAGAGCGAACAGATTTGGTT
>NZ_KV835592.1:0-23415 GCF_001838065.1 Neisseria sp. HMSC078C12
GTTTGCTACGTTCAAATTTTTCCTTAGCCATGGCAATATCCTATAATCTAAGCTTTTGAAAGAAAGGGTAATAATGAGATGGTGCCCATGGGCAGATTTGAACTGCCGACCTCTCCCTTACCAAGGGAGTGCTCTACCCCTGAGCTACATGGGCGAAATTGTTTGGAGCGGGTGAAGGGAATCGAACCCTCACCGTAAGCTTGGAAGGCTTCTGCTCTACCATTGAGCTACACCCGCATACTCACTATTTGCTCCAAGTAAGAATTTTTGGTGGAGGGAGAAGGATTCGAACCTTCGAAGCTCACGCAACAGATTTACAGTCTGCCCCCTTTGACCGCTCGGGAATCCCTCCAAAAGAGAACGCTAGTTTATTTGCAACTCAGATTTCCGTCAAGATTTTTTTTCACTTATTTCTTTAAAAATATCCAAGCTTTTGCTTTTAAACACTATTTATTTAAACTGAATGATTTTTTCGTACTTGGCCATCAGTTCTTCGTGCGTTTCAGGATGCTCTTCATCGATCAAGATACAGTCGACAGGACATACCTGTTGGCACTGCGGCTCATCGTAATGGCCTACACATTGCGTACACAAATTTGGATTGATTTCGTAAATTTCTTCACCTTGCGAAATGGCATCATTAGGGCATTCCGGTTCGCACACATCGCAGTTAATGCACTCATCTGTAATAAAGAGCGACATTTCTATTTCCTTTTTTCTTAAATTATCAAAACCGATTGGGCGCGGATTATAGCACAAATGACGTCGGAACAATCTGTTTGAAAGAATGTTTTACACCTTGGGAATGATTATCAAATTCCATACTATTCAGCAACTTGCGAATAGAGCAACAATTCAAACTTACTCATTCCCGCCTTTCCTTCCCGATAAATTTCCAGCCAATCCGGTTTTTCAGGCAGCTTCCCTGCTTCAATATAGACCATCGCCTCATTTTTCAAGTGGCTTTGCAATCGGATAAACAGATTTTGCCAATCTTCCCATGCAAACGGCGGATCAAGGAACACGACATCAAATTTTTCAGACGGCCTTGTCAAATAAGCCATGCCGTCTGAACACACGATTTCCACATGCCTCAAGCCTAATTCACGAACATTTTTCTGAAGTGTTTGTACAGTTTGGCGGTGGTTGTCGACCATTACCACTTTTGCCGCATTACGAGAAGCAGCCTCCATTCCCAAAGCACCACTACCGCTGAATAAATCCAATACTGTTTTGCCGGTTAAATCCTGACCCAACCAGTTAAACAGTTTTTCACGCACGCTGTCAGGTGTCGGACGCAAACCATCTGCGGACAGAAAAGTTAACTTTCGTCCCCTACATTGCCCGCCAATGATGCGTACTTGATTGGTGTGTTTGGAATGTTTGTTATTTGCCATAATTTTTTAAAAGATGCCAAGTTTTCAGACGGCCTCAATTATATAGTGAAACTGCTATCAAACCGTATTCCCCTCTTATCCTTTCAATACAAAAAAGGCCGTCTGAAAATCATTTTTCAGACGGCCTTTTTCTATCCAAGCTTTAACCAATTACTCCTTCGGTGCAGGCGGTTCAATCTGTTCTTTCCAGCCGCATTCTTTTTGCGGGCAGACTTTTTCCACGCCCCAACGTTTGGTGGTTTTGATGGTTAAAACTGGCCATGCGCATTTTGGGCAGGTTTCTGCAATGGGCGGGTTCCATGTGGCGTAGTTACAATCCGGATAGGTACTGCAACTGTAAAACAGTTTGCCGTAGCGGGATTTGCGCTCGACGAGGTTGCCTTTTTTGCATTGTGGGCATTGGACGCCGGTGTCTTTCGGTTTTTCCAACGGCTCAACGTGCTTGCATTTCGGATAGTTGGCACAGCCGATGAATTTGCTGCCGGTACGGCTGTATTTGTACACTAGGCGACCGCCGCATTTAGGGCATTCACGTCCGTCAAGTTCGGCTTGTTCGGCCTCGGCTTTGGCGATGCGCTCAGCGGCTTCTTCGGCGGTTTCGTTAACGTTGCGGGTGTAGCTGCACTTGGGATAGCCGGCGCAGGCGACGAAGCGGCCCATTTTGCCGAATTTGATTTGCAGTTTATGTTCTCCGCATTTCGGGCAGGTTTCGTCGAGTTCCTGCGTGGTGAATTTGGCGCGTTCGATGCCCTCTTTTTCTTCTACTTGTTTGATGAACGGTTTCCAGAATTTGTCCATCACGGGGATCCATTGGCGTTTGCCGTTGGCAATTTCGTCAAGCTGGTCTTCGAGTTTGGCGGTAAAGTGGTAATCGACATATTGGGCGAAGTGTTCGGTCAGGAATTTATTGACGATATCGCCTGTGTCGGTGGGCATGAAGCGTTTTTGCTCAAGGGTAACGTATTCACGGTCTTTGAGCGTGGAGATGATACTGGCGTAGGTCGATGGGCGGCCGATGCCGTATTCTTCGAGGGCTTTAACCAGTGTGGCTTCGTTATAGCGCGGCGGCGGGGTGGTAAAGTGTTGTTCGCCGTAAAGTTTGTCCACAGGCAGTTTGTCGCCTTCGCTCATTTCGGGCAGTTTTTTGCTGTCTTCGCTCTCTTCATCGTCGCTGCTTTCTTCGTAAACGCTGAGGAAGCCTGCGAAGGTTTGTACTTGTCCGGTTACGCGGAATACGCCTTTGCCGACGGTAATATCGACGGTGGTTTGGTCGAATTTAGCGGGCGTCATCTGACAGGCAACGGTACGCTGCCAAATCATTTGATAGAGTTTGAACTGGTCTGCGCTCAGGAAGGGTTTGACACTTTCAGGCGTGCGGTACACGGAAGTCGGACGGATCGCTTCGTGGGCTTCTTGGGCGTTTTTGGATTTGGTTTTGTATTGTTTGGCGGCACTCGGCAGATATTCTTTGCCGATTTTGTTTTCGATGTAATGGCGGATTTCGGTTAACGCTTCATCGGCCAAATTCACGCTGTCGGTACGCATATAGGTAATCAAACCGATGGCGCCCTGCCCTACGTCTATACCTTCGTAAAGTTGCTGGGCAGTACGCATGGTGCGGTCGGTGGTAAAACCGAGTTTGCGCACGGCATCCTGCTGCATGGTAGAAGTGGTGAACGGCGCGGCGGGATTGCGGCTGCGCTTTTTCTTTTCAATGGCGGTAACGACTGCCTCTTTACCTTCGAGTTCTTTCAATATGTCGGCTTGCGCGGTTTCGTTCGGCAGGTCGAATTGTTCGAGTTTCGCGCCGTTGTATTGGGCGAGTTTGGCGGTGAACTTGCTACGGCCTTTGTGGCTGTCGAGATGTACCGTCCAATATTCCTGCGCTTCAAACGCGCGAATTTCGTTTTCGCGTTCGCAAATCAAACGCAGGGCGGGGCTTTGCACGCGGCCCGCGCTCAAACCGCGGCGGATTTTTTTCCACAACAATGGCGAGAGGTTGAAACCAACCAGATAGTCCAAAGCGCGGCGGGCTTGTTGCGCATCAACCAAATCCATTTCGATTTCACGCGGATGGGCGACGGCATCGAGTACGGCGTTTTTGGTGATTTCGTGGAACACGACACGCTGCGGCTTGATGTTTTTCAGGCCGCGTTTGGATTTGAGGATTTCCAAAAGATGCCAGGAAATGGCTTCGCCTTCCCTATCCGGGTCGGTTGCGAGGTAGATGTTTTCGGCTTCTTTGGCACCGGCGACGATGGCATCGACGTGTTTGCTGTTGCGGCTGATCAGCTGGTACTTCATGGCAAAGCCGTTGTCGGGATCAACTGCTCCGCTTTTGGGTACCAAGTCGCGGACATGACCGTAAGACGCTAAGATTTCAAAATCACCGCCCAGATATTTCTTCAGGGTTTTGGCTTTGGACGGGGATTCGACGATTAATAGGTTTTTCGCCATTGTTGTTCTCTTTTGGATGTATTGGGTTTATGTTTCAGACGGCCTTTTATCATTTTGTTCAGGCCGTCTGAAAAAAGGTTTAGTGCATCACGTTTTGTCCGGTCAACGCACTCATCAAGTCGTCGCCAATCAGGACGGGCAACTCGCTCTTGTGCATCCACAACACCAGCAATACCAATACTTTGGCGGTATCGAGGGTGATTTCGTCCGATGGAATGTGCATCAGGGCGTGAATGACGATTTCGCGCTGCTCGTAAGTAATTGCGTGCTCGGCAACCAGATACTGCATCAAGCCCATGACTTCCTGCGGCAGGTTTTCAGCTTCTTCACGGCAGAATATGCGCAGGGAATCGCTGTTAAACGGCTCGGCATAAAATTCGGACGTATTGAACAAGACTTCCATCATCATCAATGTGTTGCCGATTTCCGTAGCGTCAAAACCTGCATCTTCCAGCAGGCGACCCAAATCTTCCGGAGGCGGACAGTTGTCGAAATCTTGGAAGTGTTCGATTAAATAGGCAATGACTTCGGTCATGCTGGTTCCTTAAATATAGATAATTTATGCTTTGATGCGCTGGTAACGGCCGCCCGGCAAAGCGGCAACGATACCGTCGAGTTCGTATTCCAAAAGCTGTGCGTATACGTCTGCTGCTGCCGTATTGGTTTGTTGCGCCAAAATATCGGGGTGTATCGGGTCGTAACCCATTGCTTCCAATAAAGCGCTTGTTGATGGGGCGGCAGGAGGGTTTTCAGACGGCCTTTGCGGTTCATCCGCTATTGTTTTGGGTTGCAGACGTTTGGTTTGGTCGTTTTTTGGTTTTACCGTCTTATTTATAGAATATGATGGAACAGGCGTATTTTGCAATAGCTGCGGACATTCGTGAAGAATATCGTCCAAACATTCCACCAATTTTGCCCCGTCTTTAATCAGCTTGTGGCAGCCTTTGCTGTGCGGATTGTCTATCGAACCGGGTACCGCCATCACTTCGCGCCCCATCTCCGCCGCCAGCTTGGCAGTAATCAATGAGCCGGATTCCAATGCCGCTTCGACCACCAATGTCAGCTGCGATAATGCGGCAATCAAACGGTTGCGGCGCGGAAAGTTGCCTGCAAACGGACGCGTGTCCAAAGGGAACTCGCTGACAATCAATCCTTTTTCAGCGATTTCATAAGCAAGGTTTTTATTGGATGGCGGATAAATGCGGTCTATACCGGTTCCCCAGACGGCGATGGTGCCGCCATCTGCCTGCAATGCGCCCTGATGGGCGGCGGTATCGATACCCGAAGCCATACCCGATACGACGGGAATGCCTTTTTCACTCAACGCCCTGCCGAAATCTTTGGCAATCCGCATGGCCTGCGGTGTGGCATGGCGGCTGCCGACAATCGCGGCAGAGGGTGTGTGCAACAGTCCTGCATTGCCGCGCAAAAACAAAACCGGCGGCGCGGTAATGCCTTGTGTCAGCATTTCGGGGAAATCATCATCTTGCAGCAGCAACAAACGGCAACCGTCCTGCATTTCCCATTGTAAAGCGGCTTCGGCAGACTGCTGCGCCAAAGCCCGTTTGTCCGCATTGCGCCATGACTCGGACGCCTGTTTATGGCGTACCAGGGCGGCAATTTTGTCTGCCGGCGCACTCAAGGCAGCTTGTGCACTACCGAATTGCTGCAACAGCACCAAAAAACTTTCTGCGCCGATATAGGGCGTAAATGCCAGTTGCAACCAAGCAAAACGCTCGTTTTCCGTCATCAATCTGTTCCCTTTTCGTAATGGTTTTCAGACGGCCTGAAGCAAATCAAGGCCGTCTGAAAATTTTATTGGTATAAAACTTTTGTCTGGCTTAAAAGGCAAAACAACAATGCCTGGCCATATCATTATTTTTTATCAAATATTGCTTATCCAAGCAAACCGTCAAATGACGATGCCGTCTGAAAAACCTGATGGCTTTCAGACGGCCTCTTTTGCGTTTGAACCGATATTGCGCTTATTCTTCGGATTTGTCGGCGCTGCGGCGCGATACGCTGATACCGAGTTGTTTGAGTTTGCGGTAAAGGTGCGTACGCTCCAAACCGACCTTTTGCGCCACGCGGCTCATATTTTGGCCTTCTTGGGCGATGTGATACTCAAAGTAGCGGCGCTCGACTTCTTCCCTCAATTCGCGCAAAGGCATATTGAAATTGAAGCCGCCGATGATTTCTGTCGCCGTTGCATTTTCCTTCTGACCCAAAGCCACGGCAACGGCCTGCTCGTCCACTTCTTTGCCGTCCGATTCCAACATGATGTTTTTCACCGTTTCGGCAAGCTGGTCGTAATTGCCCGGCCAATCGTATTGGCGCAAAACCACCAACGCGCTGTCGCTGAATTTTACCGGCTGGATTTTTTGACTTTCGGCCAAATCGGTCATGATGCGGTTGATTAAAAAGACAATATCGTCCGGTTGGCTGCGCAAAGAAGGGATATTGATGCGCTCTTTCAACAGCTCCGCCAGTCGGCCGGCAACGACGTCATCGGCGCTCTCGCCGCGTTTAAAGCCGCATGAAGCAATCACACGGACATTGTAGCGGTCGGCTTTCTCCAGCAAGAAAGCGATGCCGTTTTGGATGTTTTTGCTGTAACGGGCAATATCGCCGACATACAAAATACCACCTGATGCCTTTTGCAACAGCTCCATCGGCGTATCGACAATGTGTTCGACACGGTCGGTTGCCACCCAAGGCGTACCGCTTTTATGTAGATAGCGGGCAACAATTTCAAACGGCGAGCCTGCCTCACCGGCCAACAGCAGCGGGCGGTTGTGTTTGGCGGCCGCTTCAATGCTGCCGTTCATTTCTTGAATGACGGGGCTGTTGCCCAGTTTGTCCAAAGTCATGCCGGAGGCCGTCTGAACTTCGCCATGTTTCAAGGCGCGTTCTACTGCGGACAAGAGTTTTTGCAGGGCAATCGGTTTTTCCAGAAAATCGAGCGCACCGATTTTGGTGGCTTCAACCGCGGTGTCGATGCTGGCATGGCCGCTCATCATAACCACGGGCATATTGAGTTGGCCGTTTTTCGCCCACTCTTTCAACAAAGTGATGCCGTCGCAATCGGGCATCCAAATGTCCAGCAATACCATGGCCGGACGCGTTTGGTAACGCAATTGGCGCGCTTCTTCGGCATTTTCGGCCAAAGTAACGGTATAGCCTTCGTCTTGAAGGATTTCGGAGAGCAGGTCGCGGATGCCTACTTCATCATCTACAATCAAAATATCACTGCTTCGCATAAGTTTCTGCCATTTCCGGTAAAGCTATTTTGACGCACGCGCCGCCGCTGTTCTGATTGCTCAGACTGATGCGGCCGCCATGCTCCTCGATAATTTTTTTCACAACGGGCAAACCCAGCCCCGTTCCTGTCGGTTTGTCGGTAACGTACGGCTCAAAAGCATTGTGCAGCATTTCTTTGCTGAAACTTTTGCCGTTGTTGCAGACAGTCAGGAAAACCTGTCCGCCTTCGCGTCCTGTTTCGATGTTTACTTGCGGCGCCTCGTCCGACTCCGCCGCTTCTGCGGCATTCTTAAATAGGTTATGCAACACTTGGCGCATGGCCGTCGTATCGGCGGCAATCGACAGGGCGTCAGCGCTAAGCCGTGCATTAAATTTGCACGCGCCAGCCTCATATAATACCAATACTTCCGACACCAAACCGTTTAAATCTTGTTTTTCTAAGTTCAGAGACGGCGCACGCGCATAATTGCGGAATGCTTCGACCATTTCTTTCAGCGCGGCAACCTGTTTGACGATGGTATCGGTTGAACGGCTGAGGATCTGGGCGTCTTGTTCATCAAGTTTATCATGCAATTTCCATGCCAATCTCTCGGCGGAAAGCTGGATGGGCGTAAGCGGATTGCGGATTTCGTGTGCCAAACGTTTCGCCACTTCGCCCCATGCGGCCTCTTTTTGCGCGCGTATCAAGACGGTAATGTCATCAATCACCATCACCACGCCGTTATCGTTGTCTTCCGGCAGGATGGTGGCTTTGCCCAACAAGATTCGGGCATCGTCGGGCGCGGCGTATTCGACTTGGACGGGTTTGTCGCTGTCGGCGGTTTCATGGATGGCGGCAAACACATCGGCCAACAGGGTTTGCTGCGGCGATTTGCCGTGCCATTGATGCCAGTTGCTGCCCCACAAAGACACCAGCGAAACGCCCAAAATCTGTTCGGCGGCTTTGTTAAAGGTTTTCAGACGGCCGTCTGCATCCAAAGTAATCACGCCTGTGGTCAAACTTTCCAACACGCATTCCAAATAATGGCGGGCAGCTTCTTCGCGCAAACGGTTGCGCTCGTCCGCCTCTTTGGCAATCGCCAATTGCTCGGTCATGTGGTTGAACAATTGGGTCAAACGGCCGAACTCGTCATTGCGGAATACCGGCCGGGTCTGGCTGAAGTCACCCTGAGCCACCGCCCGCGCGCCCTCTGCCAACGACAACACCGGCGCCACAAAACGGCGGGCAAAATACAAAGCCATCACCAGTGCCAAAAAGATGGCCAACAATGTCGCGACCAACAGCGTGGACAGGAAAAAGGTTTGCAGGCCTTTTTTGGTATAACTCAGCTCGGCGTATTTGGCGCGGGCCGCTTCAATCAGCGTCGCATCTTGGGCAACATCTTTCGGAATTGGTTGCCGGAAAAATAGCGCATAATCCTGATTTTTATGCGTACCGATCAGCATCCAGCCTTGAGCATACAGCACGCCGCCGATGTTTTCCAAGCTACGCACCGAGCCTGTCTGCTCCAGCTGCTCCCATCCTTCTTTGTTGAGCGTCGGTTGATTTAGTTTCAGGGGGTTGATACTTTTCTCGACTTTATGGGTGGTCGCGTTATAAAGCGCCAGCTGGGCAAATTCGGAAGTAGGCGCGGATTGGGTCAGCGTCTGCCCCAAGTCGCCGTCCAGCGAAGCGGCGCTGATTAAATCGATTTGCACCGGCGTGGCGTTGCTGACAGCATTGTCCACCGCCAAGTTCAGCGCGGATTTGCTCAAATTTAAGCTGCGCTCTAGAGCCTCATGGGTATCGTTGCCAAACCAAGAATTAATCGTGCCGTTAATAAACTGGGCGGAAATACCGAACAAAAACACACCCGGCAATACGGCAACTAAGGTAAACATCCCCGACAGCCGGCGCGCAATCTGCGAGCCGAACACGCTTTTGCTGTTGTCGCGCATCAAAAGCACGACATAGCGCACCAACACCGCGGCCAACACCAGCAACAGCAAGCCGCACAAGGCGACAATCCACCAGAAATAATCGGACAATACGTTGCTGCTGCCCGTTGCAACAGTCAGGCCGTACAACAAAACTACGGCGAATACGGCGGAAATCAGAAGAAAGCGGCGCATGGTTTACTCCTGCACGACCGACAAGGATTTCCACCCCGAATCCAAATGCCAGTTTTTAGACGTCAGGGCATTGATTTGGAACGGTTTGGGCAGCTTGGCGGTTGTCAGCAGCAGGCGGATTTCAGCCTTCGTGTCTTTGGCGGCCACATCACTCAGCGCGCCCTTGGATAAAACCTTCCAATTCGCGACCGCGCCCACTGCGCGCAAGGCGGCTTCAAGCGTGTCGTACTCGGTAGAAAACGTACCGACGGTAACGCGATAGCGGTTGGTCAGCGGATGGAAGGATAATTTATATTGAATCGTGCTGTCGTTGTTGAGCAGCTGGTCGAACTTGAATTTATAAGACGCCACGGACGGCGCCGACAGCTGCCAACTTAAATTGAAATGCAGGGGGACGCCCTGTTTGAGTGCTTCTTTGAGCTGATCGGGCAGGTCGGTGCGGAAACGGCTGCTGACGGAAAGCTGTCCGGCATGGGTCAGCTTTGCCTCGGCACGGGTCGCACTGATGCCCTCGCCCGCCGCGTTCAGCGACACGGCGAGCAAGAGCGGTACAATCAGCGTTTTACTGCTTTTTAATAAGCGCGTAATAAAAGCCATCTTGATGTTTGTTCGGTAAAAGCACATGCGATTCGATCAGCTCGGCATCGGCATGGCGGTTAAGGAATTTTTGCAATTGACCGTCGTTTTCTTCGACAAAGACCGAGCAGGTAGCCAGCAACATCCTGCCGTTTTTCGTCAGGGTCTGCCACAGCGCGTCTAATAATGCTTCCTGTTGGCGTGCAGTTTTGACGGCATCGGTCGGGCGGCGCAGCCATTTGACATCGGGATTGCGGCGCGCCACGCCCGAAGCGGTACACGGCACATCGGCCAAAACAGCGTCAAAGGCCTTACCATCATACCATGCCGCCAAGTCCTGCGCATCGGCACAAGTCAAAGAGGCCGTTTGAAAGCCTAAACGGTCAAGATTGCTCTTCACCCTGTGAAGACGGCCTTCGTCTATATCCAAAGCGGTAACATGACAATCTGCCAGTTCCAAGATATGGCCTGTCTTACCGCCCGGCGCCGCACAGGCATCGAGGATGCGTTCGCCGTCTTTCGGGTTCAACAAATAGGCAGCACGTTGCGCACCAAAATCCTGCACAGACACCAGGCCGTCTGAAAAACCGGGCAGGCGGCTTACCGGCACAGCTTCTTCCAACATCACGGCGTATTCGTCCAACGCCCTGGCCAAAATACCTTCCGCAGCCAGTTTTTCCAAATAGCTTTCGGCATTGCCGTGTCGGCGGTTGACGCGCAAAGTCATCGGCGGATGCGATTGCAGCGCGGTGGTGATGTTGTGCCAATGTTTCGGATAATGGTTTTTCAAGTAAGCCACCCACCACAGCGGCAAATTATGTTTCGCCACATCGTCTTTTTTGCAGGAAGCCGCGAGCTTGTCGCGTTCACGCAAAAAGCGGCGCAAAATCGCATTGGCAAACGAGCGGAACTGGCCGCGGCCGATTTTGGCAATGCTTTCCACCGCCTCATTGACCACGGCATGAGGCGCGTTGCGCGTGTAATGCAGTTGGTACATTGCCGCCAAAAGCAGGCTTTCTAGCTGCGGATTGTCAATCGGCTTCTTCAGCATTTGTCCAAGCATATATTTCAAACTGCCCAAATAACGTTGGCAACCGTAGGCAATATCCTGCAACGCGCCGTTTTCCTGCGCCGTCAGCTGCGGATGCGCCGCGCGGATTTCCGCCAAGACATCCTGAAGATTGCGCCCTTCGGCAACCGCAGCAACGCTGTCGGCAGCCAGTTTTTGGGCGAGGGACATACTCATATTTTTGCTTTCTGACTTTATATTTGATTTCAAGTGTTCGGCGGATTTCAGACGGCCTGTTCGGCAGCCAGCAATACCCGATAATATTCGGCATCTGTTTTGGAAAAACAGCAAAAGATGATTTTTTCCACTGCCGGACATTGCGGCAGGGTTTGTTTCAAACTCTCCAAAGCGATACGTGCGGCGGCTTCGACCGGAAAACGGTACACACCGGTGCTGATGCACGGAAAGGCAATGCTGTGAAGATCGTGTTTCTGGGCAAGCAGCAAAGAATTGGCATAGGATTGTGCCAATTTAGCCTCTTCATTTTGTTTTCCGCCAAACCATACCGGCCCGACCGTGTGGATGACAAAGCGTGCAGGCAAACGGTAGCCTTGGGTAATTTTGGCTTCGCCTGTGCGGCAACCGCCCAAAGTGCGGCACTCGTCCAGCAGCTCTTTGCCTGCGGCGCGGTGTATCGCACCGTCTACGCCGCCACCGCCCAACAGCGATGAATTGGCGGCATTGACAATCGCATCGACTGCCAATCGGGTAATATCGCCCTCAACCACTTCAAAAACAGCCATTATTTTCTTTCCTCTACGTTGGTTTCCAGCCTGTTACAAAACCGTTCCGATTTCAATCGTCCGGCCTGCCGCAAATGCCTGTATGCTCATGCGTTTGCTGCCGGAAGGCTGCAATTCGGTGATGTTCAGCGCGTTTTCACCGCACGCCACCAGCAGGCCGTCTGAAGTGCAGGACAACACCTCGCCTGCTTTACCCTGTTTGGCCACGACTTCAGCACGCCAGATTTTCATCGGTTTGCCTTGATACTCGACCCACGCGGCAGGGACGGGGTTAAAGGCGCGGATTTTGCGCTCGATAATGTCTGCGGACTCGTTCCAATCGATACGCGCCTCTTCTTTGCTTAATTTTTGGGCGTAGGTAACGCCTTCTTCAGGCTGTTTGACCGCATTCAGACGGCCTTCCGCCTGTAGTCGCTTTAAGTCAGCAACAATCGCTTCCGCGCCCAAACCCATCAACGCGTCATGCACTTCGTTGGCGGTATCCATAGGCTGGATGGCGTAGCGGTGTTCGCTGACCACATCACCGGTATCCAAGCCGATGTCCATCTGCATGATGCACACGCCGGTTTCGGCATCACCGGATTCAATCGCACGTTGAATCGGCGCCGCCCCGCGCCAACGGGGCAACAGCGAGGCGTGGATATTGAGGCAGCCGTGTTTGGGCGTATCCAACACTTCCTGCGGCAAAATCAAGCCATACGCGGCCACCACCATCACATCCGCGCCCGTATCTTTGAGCATTTGCAGGGCTTCGGCGTTATTGCGCAACTTTTCCGGCTGCGCCACGGTCAAACCCAATTCCAAGGCAGCCTGTTTGACCGGCGATGCGGTCAACTGCATGCCGCGGCCTTTGGGGCGGTCGGGCTGGGTCAACACCAGCGGAATTTCAAAACCTGCGGCGGCGATGGCTTTCAAGGCGGCAGCGGCAAAATCGGGCGTACCGGCAAAGATGACTTTCATGTTGTGTCCTTGTGGAAATGGTTTGAATGGGCGCGTTGGGCAAACTGTTTCAGCTGAAAAGGCCGTCTGAAAGATTGAAAACCGAAGTCTGCCTTCTGTTTTGTCTTTTCAGACGGCCTTTAAGCGATGCGTAGGTCAGATAGTGTGTTTCTGACGTTTTTTCAGTTTGGTTTTGATGCGGCCTTGTTTCAGCTGCGACAGGTGTTCGACAAACACGATGCCCATCAGGTGGTCCAATTCGTGCTGCACGCAGATTGCCAACAGGCCGTCTGCTTCCAGCATGAATTTCTCGCCTTTTTCGTTCAAAGCCTCGACTTTGACGCGCTCGGCACGGGTTACGGTATCGTAAATGCCCGGCACGGACAGGCAGCCTTCTTCATAAGTTGTCTCGCCGTCTTTTTCGACAATGACGGGATTGATGAACACGCGCGGCTCGCTGCGGTCTTCGGTCAAATCCATCACGACGATGCGCTCGTGTACGTCAACCTGAGTGGCCGCCAAGCCGATACCGCGTGCTTCGTACATGGTTTCAAACATATCGGCAACCAATGTTTGGATGCGCTCGTCGATTTTCTCAACAGGTTTGGCGACCGTGTGCAAACGCTCGTCAGGGTATTGGAGGATGTTCAGTAAAGCCATAATATTCTCGTTTTATAAAGCTGATGTGTGATTTTCATACAGATTTGGTTTCCGCCGCCACAATCTCCTGTCATGACAGCAACATTCAATGCTAAAATAACGCCGAAAAATGTTAAGATAGCGCGACAGAGGCCGTTCGTTATCGTATTGATGGATGGGCGGCAGTTTCGCAAACTCCAGCCTTCTCTGTTTATCATCTGAAGACAAACCAAACCGATTTCAAGGGGAACGGTTATGCAACAACGTATTATAACCCTGCTTTGCATGGCAGGCATGGCTATTTCTGCCCACACTCAGGCAGCTTCTTTAAAAATCCGCCCCAATGCGCCGCAACGCTACGTCGTTAAAAACGGCGATACCTTGTGGGGTATTTCCGGCAAATATCTGTACAGCCCATGGCAATGGAACCGCCTTTGGGGCGCCAACCGCAACGCCATCCGCAATCCGCATCTGATCTATCCGGGTCAGGTGTTGGTTTTACGCTACGTCAACGGCCAGCCGCGACTGGGTTTTGAACACGCTCAAACCCGTTCAGACGGCATTCCCGTGATCAAACTGCATCCGCGCGTACGCGAAACTTCCGGCTACGGCATTCCGACCGTCAACGTCAACCTCTACCGCATGTTCATGAAACATCCGCAGATTATCGCTCCGGAAGAAACCGCCAACGCGCCGCGCCTGATTGCAGGCCCCGACAACCGCGTCCTCTACACGCAAGGCAACCGCGTGTACGCATACGGCCTGACCGAACCCGGCCGCTACCTGACCTACCGCGTCAATAAAAACATCACCGATCCGGAAACCGGCAAATTCCTCGGCCAAGAAGTCGTGTTCAGCGGCATCGCCAACACGCTGCCTTACACCGACTCCGCCTTGGAAAACCGTACCCGCGCTTCTGACGAAAAACTCAAAAGCAACGAGTATTACACCCAAGTCAACAAAGTCATGAAGCTGCGCACCCAGTCCGCGCAACCTTTGGTTATCGAAGAAGCCGTTTCCGAAATCCGCAAAGACGACTATCTGCTGAAACTGCCCGAAGGCCTCGACAGCTTCAATGTGATGCCTCACGCCCCTGCCCGTCCGATTCAGGCCAAAGTCGTTTCCATCTTCGACGGCGTGGGCGAAGCCGGCCAGTTCCAAACCATTACGTTGGATAAAGGCGAACTCGACGGCTTGGACAAAGGCACGGTGGTCAGCCTCTACAAACGCGGCCGCCAAGTCCGTGTCAATCTGTCCAACAACCTGATTCGCAAGCCGAAAGACAAAGATACGGTTGAATTGGTTTCCATTCCGGCGGAAGAAATCGGTTTGGCAATGGTGTACCGCACATCCGACCATCTGGCCTCCGCCATTATTTTGGAAAGCCTGAACAGCGTTTCCATCGGCGATACCGCCTCCGAACCCGGCCGCGATTTGGACAATATGGCTGATGAAAAAACCATGGATAAACCGGCCGAAGACGAACAAGAAAGAGAAATTGAACTGGAAGTCCGCAGCTGATTGAGCTTTCTTAGCAGCCATCCGGCAAATAAAGGCCGCCTGAAAACCTGTTTTTCAGACGGCCTTTTGATTTCCGCCCATTAAATAAAATTGGTAACGCGTTGTTTAAAGCACAAACAATATCTCATGTCTTCAGCTATTTATCGGCTATCCCCTTTCCCGTTCTGGCTATTCCAATCAGAAATATGAAAAGCCCAACACGCTATTTATTGCCTATTGATTGTTCCATCTATTCCTGCCAATTAAAAAGGCCGTCTGAAATCTTCAGACGGCCTTTTTATCCATAACTCAAATCCGATTATTTGAATTTGTAAGTGTATTGCAAGCCCAAGATGTCCGCTTTGTTTTTGAAGCGGGCAGAGGATGCACCGCGGCTGTCCACGTCGTTGCCGCTGGCTTTGCCGGTGCGGTAAACCGTGTCATTGATGTGAATATGGCTGTACGCCGCATCGATCACATGGTTTTTACCCAGTTGATATTTAGCGCCGACGGAGAACCAGATACGGTTGCCGTCAGGCAGGCTGTTCATGCGATCTTCAGCGCTTTTAACCGGTGATTTGTCAAAAGCGATACCGGCACGCAGTTGCAATGGTTCGGTAACTTGGTAAGAGCCGCCGAATGCGACTTTATAAGTATTGCGCCAGTTAGGCGTAATGACGGTACGGTCGGATTTGCCGTTGACAACGTTTTTGGTATTTTCAAACACCAGCTCGGCTTTGTTAAAGCGGCTGTGGCGCGTCCAAGTCACATCGCCGAACAAATTGGTTTTGTCGGTGGCGCGGTACATACCGTGAACAGACAAAGACTCAGGCGTGACGATTTTGACGCTGGCTTTTTCGTTCGGCACATAACCGCGCGCAGCCATTGCACCCAAATCCCAAGCACGTTTTGCATATGCGCCGTCCGCTTCCCAATCGGCAGTGCCTTTTAACGTATGCGATACTTTGGAACGATAGTTCACACCCACGCGTGCGCGCTCGTTGATGTCCCACATCCACGCCAGTTGATAGCCGAAGCCCCAATCATGGCCTTTTACATCGGCATGACCGTCAGCTTTGCCGGTCGCATCGACAGCAACGGGACGGCCTGCTTGACGGGAAGCCAAGCCGCTGGCCAACTGGCTGATGGCGCCGGAAGCATCCCAGTCGGAGTATTTGCGCAATTCGGCTTTGGAATATTGGGCAATCAAACCGGCACCGACGGCGTGCTGCTCATTCAGTTTCCATGCGACTACCGGCTCGATGGCGATGGTGGTCAAACCCAGTTTGTTGATGTTGTGGCGCAATACGGAATCTTTTTCGTATTCGGTTGCAGAGCCGAAGGGAACGTACACGCCCAAACCCAAAGTAATATCGTCGCTGGCTTTGTATGCGCCATAGATGTGCGGAGCAACGGTGGTTTCGGTAATTTTGCCGCTGGTCGAGCCGCTGACATCGGTACCCGTGCGGAAGTGTTTCGCAGATTCCGCCTCATAGTGAATGCTTGGAAAAACGATATTGGCGTTGACGGAAATTTGGCTGCTGTCGATTTTGCTCAAACCGGCCGGGTTGTAGAAAATGGTTGATGCATCGGCGGCTTCGGCGGCGGCGGCGTTGGCCGTGCCTTGTGCGTTAACGGATTGTGTGCCGAAGTGGTAGCCGGAGGCTTGGACGGCGGTAGATAACAGTGCTGCGCTTAAAATAAATACTGTTTTTTTCAGATTGAAATGAATCATTTTGGTTTACCGTGAAAGTAGCGGACAAAGAAAAAGGCCGTCTGAAACGTCCTTTATTGATTTAGTATAGGCACTCAATTCTATACTACATCATTATTTTTGCCTAATCTTTTCTTTTTTTACACAAAAAAAGCAGGCTGAAACAGCCTGCTTTTCCAATCATCGGATCACTGCAATTATTTGACCTGCAACACTTCCAGCGTATTGGTCGAACCGGATTCACGCATTTGCGAACCGCTGGTGATGATGTATTGGTCGCCGCTTTGGAGGATTTTGTGTTCTACCAGCATGGCTTCCACTTCGTTCAGCGCGGTATCGTGATCGGTACTGGTTGCCAAAATCAACGGACGCACGCCGCGGTACATCGCCATGCGGCGTTGCGCTGAAACACTCGGCGTCAGGGCAAAAATCGGCAGGGTGATGTTGTGGCGGCTGACTTCGAAGGCGGTCGAACCGCTTTCAGTCAGGGCAACGATGGCTTTGGCGTGAACTGCGCGCGCCACGCTGACCGCACCGCCGGCAATCGCCAAGTTGGTGCTGACGGCTTCGGGATAATCGACCTGTTCGGCAACGCCGTTGAGCGAATCTTGTTCTTTTTCCGCAGCCGCGCAAATAATCGCCATTTGGCTGACGGTTTCAAACGGATACGCGCCGACGGCGGTTTCGGCGGAACACATCACCGCATCGGTGCCGTCCAATACCGCGTTGGCCACGTCGCTGACTTCCGCGCGGGTCGGGACAGGGTTGGTGATCATGGATTCCATCATTTGGGTTGCAGTAATGCTGAAGCGGCGCAACTCGCGTGCGCGGCGGATCATGCGTTTTTGCAGGGCGGGGACGGCAGCGTGTCCGACTTCGACCGCCAAGTCGCCGCGTGCCACCATGATGCCGTCGCTGGCGAGGATGATTTCGTCCAAGTTTTCAATCGCTTCCACACGTTCGATTTTGGAAACCAACCCGGGGCGAACGGCAGTGCTGCCTTTCATTTCTTCTTCGACTTTGGCGCGGGCAGTGTGCAAATCTTCGGCGGATTTCACAAAGCTGATGGCGAGGTAGTCGCAACCGATGGCAATCGCGGTTTTCAGGTCGCGGAAGTCTTTTTCGGTCAACGCGCCGGCAGATAGGCCGCCGCCGCGTTTGTTGATACCTTTGTTACTTTTCAGCACATGGCTGTTTTCTACCCTTGTAATAATCTTACTTCCTTCAACCGCTTCAACGGTCAAAGTCAACAGGCCGTCGTCCAGCCACAAAACATCGCCGGCAGCGACGTCATTGGGCAAATCGCGGTAGTCCAGGCCAACCGCTTCGCGTGTGCCTTCGCCTTCAAGCGCGGCATCCAAAATCAAGGTTTCACCCTTATTCAGCTCGATACTGCCGCCTGCGATTTTGCCGACGCGGATTTTAGGTCCTTGCAAATCGGCCAGAATGGCGATTTCCTGACCCGCACGTTTCGCGGCTTCGCGTACGATACGGGCATTTTCTTCATGAAACTCCGGCGTACCGTGGCTGAAATTGAAACGGACGACATTAAGGCCGCCGACACGGATCATGTCTTCCAACAATTGTACATTGTTGCTGCCCGGACCCAGTGTGGCGACAATTTTGGTATTGTGGCTGATACGGGTTAAATCACGTTGCAATTGGCTCATGTAAACGTCCTTTCCTGTTGATTTCACGTTTGATAATGAAGAGGATTGTACTCTTAATGCAATAATGTTGGCGTAAAATTACATCATTTTCTGACTTAAACTAAATTTATTTTTGCATTAACCTACTTTCCTATCGGATACAATATACCCTCACGTCGTCATGTTTAATTTTCAGACGGCCTCACTCATCCGAATAGAATACTGAAATATCCGACCGATCCATGAAACGTTTTTTGACTCCTCTGCCCATCGGCATCGTTTTGGCTGACCTGATATACGGTTTCGTCCTGAATGTGATGCAAGGCTTAAACTTGCAACAAACTGCATCCAACCAGTCCGGCACGCTTTCCGTTACGCCCGACATCGCCTTCAACAGCCTGCAAATCGTCGCCAACGGCGGCATGGTCTGCATCATCGGCTTCGGTTTGATTGTTTTGTTCCAACTCAACCGCGCCGTATTGCGCCGACAAATCCTGCCCATCGGTATTTTCCGAACCCTCGGCCTGTTGGCTGTTTTGGCATTCAGCATTTCGTCTTTGTGGGAATGGTTACATGCCGCTTTGTCACTGCTTTCCGGCCGCAATGTTTTAAACTTCAGCAACCCGCGTTATCTGGTTACCGCGGCCTGCTTGCCCATTATTGCTTTCTTGTGCATCTTGCGCCTGTACAATTGGTATCGCCTGCATCGGACTGTTGCCACCGACGATACCTCCGCTACCTTCTAATCAAGCTGCAAAAAGGCCGTCTGAAACAGAAAAACCTATTTCAGACGGCCTTGTCATTGTATATCTCAACGTTGATGGCTGGTTTCTACACCGGCCTTAATCTCGCCATACATTTGCGAATTGCCTTGTCCGCTGCCTGATGCGCAAGCCGCTAAACTCAGTGCCAAAACAGCCGCAGTCAAAATCTTCAACATGGGATTCCCTCTTTCTACAACCATTATTTCGGATCGCAACGGAAATGGTAGGCGCAAATTTCAAATCCGTTTTTGAAGTAGAGACGATGCGCATCTGCGCGGTCATGGTTCACATGGACATTCAGATGGATTTTAGTTGCGCCGGTTTCCGCACCGATTTTGCGTACTTCTTCCAACAAGCGCGAAGCATAGCCTTTTCGGCGGCTTTGAGGCATGGTCACGATGTCGTCAATATGGATGTGGTAACCGCTGGCCAAATTGTACGCAGCATGAAAACCGCATACGGCTACGGCATTTTGTTTGCCTTCTTCAAAAATACCCAGCAGGCGGTAGCCGGTTTTACGCTGATGCTCGTTGATTTGTTCGACAAAACGGTGAATATCGGTCAAAGAAGAACGCAAAATGCTCAATGCCGCAAAAGCGGTCGCAGTTTCTTCCGGCGGAATTTCACGCAATACGCCGACCACAGGCGCGGCAGCTTGAGACTCGGACTGGGTATCGGCCGCTTCCGCACGCTCGGCGGCGTGTTTTTCTTCAATCGCCTGCGCCAACAAAACGCGCTCGACCGGCACTTCGCCCTGCTGTTTGCTTTCCTGCTCTTTGAGTAAGGCTTTGCAGTCAATCACGCGCAAATCGTTATCCGCTGCAAAATCCATCAAGAAACGGAACATTTGCGGATTGTCTTCTTCCAGTTTTTTATCGACTGCCACGCAACGGACATTGTCCACCAAAATCGGGCGCACCCAATTCGAATAGGAAAGGCGGTTGTCTTTGGTGAAGGAAGACAAAATACCGCACAGGCGCTCCGCCCAGTCGCTTGGTCGGAAAATCTTGCCTTTGCTGGTTGTACCATGGATCACAACTTCATAAGGATTACACACTAACATAAGCAGCTTCCTGAAAGTAAATGGCTGAAGGAATATTTCGCCGCTGCCGACATCAGAAAAAGTTCCGATACATAGCAACAGATGATTGAAAAAATATCAGTAAAGTTTTGAACTAAAACAATGATAAGACGGCCTTGCCGATCCTGGCAATCCGTTTCGAATTCTTTGATTATTATACCCGATACGCCTCTTTTTCTTCAAAAATCATTTGAAAAATAACAACAGGCCGTCTGAAACCAAGTATTTCGGTTTCAGACGGCCTGCATATCCTACACATCAATACAACAATTTCTTACGGGGCTTTTGCTCGCCGCCGGATTTAATTTCCGACAGATTGAAATTCAGTATGCTCAAATCCAAGACGCTTTCTGAAGTGCATTGATCGCCAAAGGCATTTTCATAAGTGGCTTTCAGTTTCAACACACCGCCAAATGTTTGGTCCGGCAATTCGGCAGCCAGCGCCAACATACTTGCAAATACGCCGCCATACAATTCTCCCGATGCCAGCATATCCACGCCCCCGGAAAACATCTCCAACTGCATCACTGCATCGGCAACCAGCTTGCTCGGCAAGTGATCCGGCAAAGGTTCTGCCTCAAAGCGCACATTCTTCGCCAAGCCCTTACCGCTATTGCGGACAACCAAAACCAATAAATCCGTTTGCCCGTCAGAACGCTGCAATGTCGCATGTAAAACCGGATGAATGCTCTCTTTTTGAATCAGCTGCTCACGGTGCAACATCTTGCTTTTGGCTTTGGATCGCGCAGAGACGACGGCCCAAATCAACCAAACCAATGCAACGGCAGAAATGGCTGTAACCAAAAGGGGAAGATTGGCCAAATAGGCTTGCTGATTAAACCAAACTTGTGCGGCTAAAAATCCGGCAAAGAAAATTAAGACGTATAAAATTGGGGCAAACCGGCTTTGTATGGATGAGTGCATGAGTTTTCCTACATTTCGTATCATGTTATTAAAAAATAATGCCTTTCGGGCGAATAATGTCATCAACCCGGAAGGCATTATTTTAACGTAATTTTAACGCAACTTGGCTTAATATCTTGCTTTTTATCATCTAATGTATCAAGCAAACAACTCAAATTTCGCAGCCGTGTCTTCAGACGGCCTGAGATTTTTATCAGGCTTCGGCAACCGAATCACGCGAGAAGGTTTTTTCGCAATAATGACATTTCAAACGCGTCTGCCCATGATGTGAGCGGACATAAAAACGGCTGATGACCGGCTCGCCATGACTGGCGCAATTGGTATTCGGACAGCGGAATACCTCCGAAATTTCATCCGGCAATGATAAATGCTGTTTCTCAACGACCTTAAACCGATCGATTTTGTTGACCACTGCTTCAGGGGCAAACAAAGCCAAACGGTTTGCCGCATTGGCATCCAACCATACGCCGCTGATTTTAATAATGTCTTTGCTGCCCTGCGTTTTGCTGGGCAAATTGAAGCCGACCGTTACTGCATTGCCATAATGCAGCAGTTTGAACTGCCTTAAAATGGCCAAGCCCTTACCGGCAGGAATATGGTCAATGACCGTACCTTGTTCGATCGCTTCCACGCTGAGTTTTGAGTTTTCCATCTTTCGCTCCTTAAACTTCTTCGTTCAATACCAAAGACAAAATCGCCATCCGTGCATACACACCGTTGGTTGCCTGTTCAAAATAATAGGCATGAGGTGTTTTATCCACATTCGGATGAATTTCATCTACCCTCGGTAAAGGATGCAAGACGCGCAAATTGGGTTTGGCATTTGCCAGCATTGACGCATCAAGATTGAATTTACCCTGGATTTTGGCAAATTCCTGCTCATCAAAACGTTCGCGCTGAACGCGGGTCATGTACAAAATATCCGCCCATTCGACCGCTTCTTCCAAGCCGGGCAAAATTTGATAAGGGCAACCGGCCTCTTCCAGCTCTTCAGTGATATAGTCCGGCATCGCCAAGCTGGGAGGGGAAACAAACGCAAATTCACAACCCCAACGCTTCAGCGCCTGACATAATGAATGTACCGTACGGCCATATTTTAAATCACCGGCCATCGCAATCTTCAAATTGCTCAAACTGCCCTGTGTTTCATAAATCGTGACCAAATCCAAAAGCGTCTGACTCGGATGTTGGTTGGTACCATCGCCGGCATTAATCACGGGCACGCTCGAAAACTCGGCCGCCACACGAGCCGCACCGTCTTTCGGGTGTCGCTGAATAATCGCATCCGTATAGCTGGAAATAATCCTCGCAGTATCCGCAAGCGTTTCACCCTTTTTCGCACTGGTATTCGCGCCATCGGAAAAACCGATAACTTTCCCACCCAAACGCTGTACCGCCGTTTCAAAAGACAAACGCGTACGGGTGGACGGTTCAAAAAAGCACGAACCAATCAACTTGCCTTCAAGCAAATCTTCACGAGGCTGCTTTTTCAACTTCAAGGCCGTCTGAAGCAGCAATTCGAGCTGCTCCGTCGTCAAATCTGAAATTGAAATAATATGTTGCCGATAAAGCGGATTAGGCATGACCATTCCTTCCCATAAAAAAACCCGCAAAGCGGGCGTTTCAAGCAAACCGATTCCATCGTTGCCCGGCATGATTCCCACCGGACAGTCTCAACCATGTTTCTACCACACCCATGAAATCTCCCGCATTATCGCATATTTAACAGACGACTGCTTCTATCAAGTTTTCAGACGGCCTGATACCTTTGCAAAAAATCCTTCATCCTCAACAGCCAAAACTCAAACACAGGGATTTGACAGTTTCCTTTTATCTTCCCAATACTCGCATCTTGTAGGAGCAAACAAGCGCAAGTAAGCTATTAACCGCTTCAACGATTCAAACATATCGCTTTCGAATAGCGTTGCACACTGTAGTTTAAGTCATTGATGCAGCATTATTCAGACTGCCCGAGATTAATAGTTTTGTCATGGGTAAGGACAATAAAAGATAAGGCTGCAGACAAATTACACCAAGCAAAGATAGCATTGTCTGCAGGGTAAAAGCTGGTTGATACAGCAAACATATATCTGTATCTATTTTGAAAGGCTATATTGAGAAACTACACATCACTCCGTCAATATCGACGAGATAAGGTATAGCAGAATGCACGATCAAAGGCTATGGCAGCAAAACAGATAGCACCTAGAAAAACATCAGCTACAGACCTGCATTATTGAAAAGTCCTTTGCAACAACTCATCGACGGAAACGCAAACCAAACACAACCGAATATTTATTGAAAACCCGTTATGTAGTTGAACAAAGCTTTGTTACGTTTTACTGTAAATCAGGCTGTGAACCTAATTTGCTTTAGGCAACTACAGCTTTCTCTACTTTTAAACTTTTCCGTTCAGTTTACAGTTCAGAGTGTTGCTTCCCGCTGGCTGATTGCAGTGTTAACATAAGGTACTGGATTTGAAATATTCAGTTCGTCAAAATAATAAAACGGGTTAAGACAATAATGCAGTACTCGAGGTTGAGAGCAGCCTACCAAAAGACGTGCCCGCGCACGTCCTTTTTTCTTTCTT
>NZ_KV835593.1:0-1201 GCF_001838065.1 Neisseria sp. HMSC078C12
AGTCTTCCCTTGTTATTGTGTAGCCAGAATGCCGCAAAACTTCCATGCCTAAGCGAACTGTTGAGAGTACGTTTCGATTTCTGACTGTGTTAGCCTGGAAGTGCTTGTCCCAACCTTGTTTCTGAGCATGAACGCCCGCAAGCCAACATGTTAGTTGAAGCATCAGGGCGATTAGCAGCATGATATCAAAACGCTCTGAGCTGCTCGTTCGGCTATGGCGTAGGCCTAGTCCGTAGGCAGGACTTTTCAAGTCTCGGAAGGTTTCTTCAATCTGCATTCGCTTCGAATAGATATTAACAAGTTGTTTGGGTGTTCGAATTTCAACAGGTAAGTTAGTTGCTAGAATCCATGGCTCCTTTGCCGACGCTGAGTAGATTTTAGGTGACGGGTGGTGACAATGAGTCCGTGTCGAGCGCTGATTTTTTCGGCCTTTAGAGCGAGATTTATACAATAGAATTTGGCATGAGATTGGATTGCTTTTAGTCAGCCTCTTATAGCCTAAAGTCTTTGAGTGACTAGATGACATATCATGTAAGTTGCTGATAGGTTTCCAGTTTTCCGCTCCTAGGTCTGCATATTGTACTTTTCCTCTTACTCGACTTAACCAGTACCAACCCAGCTTCTCAACGGATTTATACCATGGCACTTTAAAGCCAGCATCACTGACAATGAGCGGTGTGGTGTTACTCGGTAGAATGCTCGCAAGGTCGGCTAGAAATTGGTCATGAGCTTTCTTTGAACATTGCTCTGAAAGCGGGAACGCTTTCTCATAAAGAGTAACAGAACGACCGTGTAGTGCGACTGAAGCTCGCAATACCATAAGCCGTTTTTGCTCACGGATATCAGACCAGTCAACAAGTACAATGGGCATCGTATTGCCCGAACAGATAAAGCTAGCATGCCAACGGTATACAGCGAGTCGCTCTTTGTGGAGGTGACGATTACCTAACAATCGGTCGATTCGTTTGATGTTATGTTTTGTTCTCGCTTTGGTTGGCAGGTTACGGCCAAGTTCGGTAAGAGTGAGAGTTTTACAGTCAAGTAAGGCGTGGCAAGCCAACGTTAAGCTGTTGAGTCGTTTTAAGTGTAATTCGGGGCAGAATTGGTAAAGAGAGTCGTGTAAAATATCGAGTTCGCACATTTTGTTGTCTGATTATTGATTTTTGGCGAAACCATTTGATCATATGACAAGATGTGTATC
>NZ_KV835594.1:0-8400 GCF_001838065.1 Neisseria sp. HMSC078C12
CTGGCCAAAGCCTTAGCGTAGGATTCCGCCCCTTCCCGCAAACGACCCCAAACAGGAAACGCAGCTGAAACGGGAAGCTCAACACCCACTGACGCATGGGTTGTTCAGGCAGTACTTCATCAACCAGCAAGGCGGCACTTTCGGCCATCCGCCGCGCCCCACAGCTCGGGCAGAAACCGCGACGCTTACAGCTGAAAGCGACCAGGTGCTCGGCGTGGCAAGACTCGCAGCGAACCCGTAGAAAGCCATGCTCCAGCCGCCCGCATTGGAGAAATTCTTCAAATTCCCGTTGCACATAGCCCGGCAATTCCTTTCCCTGCTCTGCCATAAGGGGTCTGACGCTCAGTGGAACGAAAACTCACGTTAAGGGATTTTGGTCATGAGATTATCAAAAAGGATCTTCACCTAGATCCTTTTAAATTAAAAATGAAGTTTTAAATCAATCTAAAGTATATATGAGTAAACTTGGTCTGACAGTTACCAATGCTTAATCAGTGAGGCACCTATCTCAGCGATCTGTCTATTTCGTTCATCCATAGTTGCCTGACTCCCCGTCGTGTAGATAACTACGATACGGGAGGGCTTACCATCTGGCCCCAGTGCTGCAATGATACCGCGAGACCCACGCTCACCGGCTCCAGATTTATCAGCAATAAACCAGCCAGCCGGAAGGGCCGAGCGCAGAAGTGGTCCTGCAACTTTATCCGCCTCCATCCAGTCTATTAATTGTTGCCGGGAAGCTAGAGTAAGTAGTTCGCCAGTTAATAGTTTGCGCAACGTTGTTGCCATTGCTGCAGGCATCGTGGTGTCACGCTCGTCGTTTGGTATGGCTTCATTCAGCTCCGGTTCCCAACGATCAAGGCGAGTTACATGATCCCCCATGTTGTGCAAAAAAGCGGTTAGCTCCTTCGGTCCTCCGATCGTTGTCAGAAGTAAGTTGGCAGCAGTGTTATCACTCATGGTTATGGCAGCACTGCATAATTCTCTTACTGTCATGCCATCCGTAAGATGCTTTTCTGTGACTGGTGAGTACTCAACCAAGTCATTCTGAGAATAGTGTATGCGGCGACCGAGTTGCTCTTGCCCGGCGTCAACACGGGATAATACCGCACCACATAGCAGAACTTTAAAAGTGCTCATCATTGGAAAACGTTCTTCGGGGCGAAAACTCTCAAGGATCTTACCGCTGTTGAGATCCAGTTCGATGTAACCCACTCGTGCACCCAACTGATCTTCAGCATCTTTTACTTTCACCAGCGTTTCTGGGTGAGCAAAAACAGGAAGGCAAAATGCCGCAAAAAAGGGAATAAGGGCGACACGAAAATGTTGAATACTCATACTCTTCCTTTTTCAATATTATTGGAGCATTTACCAGGGTTATTGTCTCATGAGCGGATACATATTTGAATGTATTTAGAAAAATAAACAAATAGGGGTTCCGCGCACATTTCCCCGAAAAGTGCCACCTGACGTCTAAGAAACCATTATTATCATGACATTAACCTATAAAAATAAGTGTATCACGAGGCCCTTTCGTCTTCAAGAATTTTATAAACCGTGGAGCGGGCAATACTGAGCTGATGAGCAATTTCCGTTGCACCAGTGCCCTTCTGATGAAGCGTCAGCACGACGTTCCTGTCCACGGTACGCCTGCGGCCAAATTTGATTCCTTTCAGCTTTGCTTCCTGTCGGCCCTCATTCGTGCGTTCTAGGATCCTCCGGCGTTCAGCCTGTGCCACAGCCGACAGGATGGTGACCACCATTTGCCCCATATCACCGTCGGTACTGATCCCGTCATCAATGAACCGGACTGCCACGCCCTGAGCGTCAAATTCCTTTATCAGTTGGATCATATCGGCAGTGTCGCGGCCAAGACGGTCGAGCTTCTTAACCAGAATGACATCACCTTCCTCCACCTTCATCCTCAGCAAATCCAGCCCTTCCCGGTCTGTTGAACTGCCGGATGCCTTATCGGTAAATATACGGTTTGCTTTCACACCTGCGTCTTTGAGTGCTCTGACCTGAAGATCAAGAGACTGCTGACTGGTTGAGACCCGAGCGTAACCAAAAAGTCGCATAAAAATGTACCTTAAATCGAATATCGGACAACTCATGTCTATTATTACAAATTTACGATTTAATAGACATATTAATGTAACAGTTTTACGATGTCCGATAATTTATAACATTTCGTACGGTTGGAAAAATGTTACTAAATGCCCGTCAGGCAGGGAGGCCGAAATGCCTGCCGTTGCTAGACATTGCCAGCCAGTGCCCGTCACTCCCGTACTAACTGTCACGAACCCCTGCAATAACTGTCACGCCCCCAAACCTGCAAACCCAGCAGGGGCGGGGGCTGGCGGGGTGTTGGAAAAATCCATCCATGATTATCTAAGAATAATCCACTAGGCGCGGTTATCAGCGCCCTTGTGGGGCGCTGCTGCCCTTGCCCAATATGCCCGGCCAGAGGCCGGATAGCTGGTCTATTCGCTGCGCTAGGCTACACACCGCCCCACCGCTGCGCGGCAGGGGGAAAGGCGGGCAAAGCCCGCTAAACCCCACACCAAACCCCGCAGAAATACGCTGGAGCGCTTTTAGCCGCTTTAGCGGCCTTTCCCCCTACCCGAAGGGTGGGGGCGCGTGTGCAGCCCCGCAGGGCCTGTCTCGGTCGATCATTCAGCCCGGCTCATCCTTCTGGCGTGGCGGCAGACCGAACAAGGCGCGGTCGTGGTCGCGTTCAAGGTACGCATCCATTGCCGCCATGAGCCGATCCTCCGGCCACTCGCTGCTGTTCACCTTTGCCAAAATCATGGCCCCCACCAGCACCTTGCGCCTTGTTTCGTTCTTGCGCTCTTGCTGCTGTTCCCTTGCCCGCACCCGCTGAATTTCGGCATTGATTCGCGCTCGTTGTTCTTCGAGCTTGGCCAGCCGATCCGCCGCCTTGTTGCTCCCCTTAACCATCTTGACACCCCATTGTTAATGTGCTGTCTCGTAGGCTATCATGGAGGCACAGCGGCGGCAATCCCGACCCTACTTTGTAGGGGGAGGGAGCACTTACCGGTTTCTCTTCGAGAAACTGGCCTAACGGCCACCCTTCGGGCGGTGCGCTCTCCGAGGGCCATTGCATGGAGCCGAAAAGCAAAAGCAACAGCGAGGCAGCATGGCGATTTATCACCTTACGGCGAAAACCGGCAGCAGGTCGGGCGGCCAATCGGCCAGGGCCAAGGCCGACTACATCCAGCGCGAAGGCAAGTATGCCCGCGACATGGATGAAGTCTTGCACGCCGAATCCGGGCACATGCCGGAGTTCGTCGAGCGGCCCGCCGACTACTGGGATGCTGCCGACCTGTATGAACGCGCCAATGGGCGGCTGTTCAAGGAGGTCGAATTTGCCCTGCCGGTCGAGCTGACCCTCGACCAGCAGAAGGCGCTGGCGTCCGAGTTCGCCCAGCACCTGACCGGTGCCGAGCGCCTGCCGTATACGCTGGCCATCCATGCCGGTGGCGGCGAGAACCCGCACTGCCACCTGATGATCTCCGAGCGGATCAATGACGGCATCGAGCGGCCCGCCGCTCAGTGGTTCAAGCGGTACAACGGCAAGACCCCGGAGAAGAGCGGGGCACAGAAGACCGAAGCGCTCAAGCCCAAGGCATGGCTTGAGCAGACCCGCGAGGCATGGGCCGACCATGCCAACCGGGCATTAGAGCGGGCTGGCCACGACGCCCGCATTGACCACAGAACACTTGAGGCGCAGGGCATCGAGCGCCTGCCCGGTGTTCACCTGGGGCCGAACGTGGTGGAGATGGAAGGCCGGGGCATCCGCACCGACCGGGCAGACGTGGCCCTGAACATCGACACCGCCAACGCCCAGATCATCGACTTACAGGAATACCGGGAGGCAATAGACCATGAACGCAATCGACAGAGTGAAGAAATCCAGAGGCATCAACGAGTTAGCGGAGCAGATCGAACCGCTGGCCCAGAGCATGGCGACACTGGCCGACGAAGCCCGGCAGGTCATGAGCCAGACCCAGCAGGCCAGCGAGGCGCAGGCGGCGGAGTGGCTGAAAGCCCAGCGCCAGACAGGGGCGGCATGGGTGGAGCTGGCCAAAGAGTTGCGGGAGGTAGCCGCCGAGGTGAGCAGCGCCGCGCAGAGCGCCCGGAGCGCGTCGCGGGGGTGGCACTGGAAGCTATGGCTAACCGTGATGCTGGCTTCCATGATGCCTACGGTGGTGCTGCTGATCGCATCGTTGCTCTTGCTCGACCTGACGCCACTGACAACCGAGGACGGCTCGATCTGGCTGCGCTTGGTGGCCCGATGAAGAACGACAGGACTTTGCAGGCCATAGGCCGACAGCTCAAGGCCATGGGCTGTGAGCGCTTCGATATCGGCGTCAGGGACGCCACCACCGGCCAGATGATGAACCGGGAATGGTCAGCCGCCGAAGTGCTCCAGAACACGCCATGGCTCAAGCGGATGAATGCCCAGGGCAATGACGTGTATATCAGGCCCGCCGAGCAGGAGCGGCATGGTCTGGTGCTGGTGGACGACCTCAGCGAGTTTGACCTGGATGACATGAAAGCCGAGGGCCGGGAGCCTGCCCTGGTAGTGGAAACCAGCCCGAAGAACTATCAGGCATGGGTCAAGGTGGCCGACGCCGCAGGCGGTGAACTTCGGGGGCAGATTGCCCGGACGCTGGCCAGCGAGTACGACGCCGACCCGGCCAGCGCCGACAGCCGCCACTATGGCCGCTTGGCGGGCTTCACCAACCGCAAGGACAAGCACACCACCCGCGCCGGTTATCAGCCGTGGGTGCTGCTGCGTGAATCCAAGGGCAAGACCGCCACCGCTGGCCCGGCGCTGGTGCAGCAGGCTGGCCAGCAGATCGAGCAGGCCCAGCGGCAGCAGGAGAAGGCCCGCAGGCTGGCCAGCCTCGAACTGCCCGAGCGGCAGCTTAGCCGCCACCGGCGCACGGCGCTGGACGAGTACCGCAGCGAGATGGCCGGGCTGGTCAAGCGCTTCGGTGATGACCTCAGCAAGTGCGACTTTATCGCCGCGCAGAAGCTGGCCAGCCGGGGCCGCAGTGCCGAGGAAATCGGCAAGGCCATGGCCGAGGCCAGCCCAGCGCTGGCAGAGCGCAAGCCCGGCCACGAAGCGGATTACATCGAGCGCACCGTCAGCAAGGTCATGGGTCTGCCCAGCGTCCAGCTTGCGCGGGCCGAGCTGGCACGGGCACCGGCACCCCGCCAGCGAGGCATGGACAGGGGCGGGCCAGATTTCAGCATGTAGTGCTTGCGTTGGTACTCACGCCTGTTATACTATGAGTACTCACGCACAGAAGGGGGTTTTATGGAATACGAAAAAAGCGCTTCAGGGTCGGTCTACCTGATCAAAAGTGACAAGGGCTATTGGTTGCCCGGTGGCTTTGGTTATACGTCAAACAAGGCCGAGGCTGGCCGCTTTTCAGTCGCTGATATGGCCAGCCTTAACCTTGACGGCTGCACCTTGTCCTTGTTCCGCGAAGACAAGCCTTTCGGCCCCGGCAAGTTTCTCGGTGACTGATATGAAAGACCAAAAGGACAAGCAGACCGGCGACCTGCTGGCCAGCCCTGACGCTGTACGCCAAGCGCGATATGCCGAGCGCATGAAGGCCAAAGGGATGCGTCAGCGCAAGTTCTGGCTGACCGACGACGAATACGAGGCGCTGCGCGAGTGCCTGGAAGAACTCAGAGCGGCGCAGGGCGGGGGTAGTGACCCCGCCAGCGCCTAACCACCAACTGCCTGCAAAGGAGGCAATCAATGGCTACCCATAAGCCTATCAATATTCTGGAGGCGTTCGCAGCAGCGCCGCCACCGCTGGACTACGTTTTGCCCAACATGGTGGCCGGTACGGTCGGGGCGCTGGTGTCGCCCGGTGGTGCCGGTAAATCCATGCTGGCCCTGCAACTGGCCGCACAGATTGCAGGCGGGCCGGATCTGCTGGAGGTGGGCGAACTGCCCACCGGCCCGGTGATCTACCTGCCCGCCGAAGACCCGCCCACCGCCATTCATCACCGCCTGCACGCCCTTGGGGCGCACCTCAGCGCCGAGGAACGGCAAGCCGTGGCTGACGGCCTGCTGATCCAGCCGCTGATCGGCAGCCTGCCCAACATCATGGCCCCGGAGTGGTTCGACGGCCTCAAGCGCGCCGCCGAGGGCCGCCGCCTGATGGTGCTGGACACGCTGCGCCGGTTCTTCGTCCGCTTCGGTGTGAGCAAGGCCAACTATGGCGCACCGTTCGCTGATCGGTGGTTCAGGCGGCATGACGGCGGGGTGCTCAAGCCCGCCGTGCTGGAGAGGCAGCGCAAGAGCAAGGGGGTGCCCCGTGGTGAAGCCTAAGAACAAGCACAGCCTCAGCCACGTCCGGCACGACCCGGCGCACTGTCTGGCCCCCGGCCTGTTCCGTGCCCTCAAGCGGGGCGAGCGCAAGCGCAGCAAGCTGGACGTGACGTATGACTACGGCGACGGCAAGCGGATCGAGTTCAGCGGCCCGGAGCCGCTGGGCGCTGATGATCTGCGCATCCTGCAAGGGCTGGTGGCCATGGCTGGGCCTAATGGCCTAGTGCTTGGCCCGGAACCCAAGACCGAAGGCGGACGGCAGCTCCGGCTGTTCCTGGAACCCAAGTGGGAGGCCGTCACCGCTGATGCCATGGTGGTCAAAGGTAGCTATCGGGCGCTGGCAAAGGAAATCGGGGCAGAGGTCGATAGTGGTGGGGCGCTCAAGCACATACAGGACTGCATCGAGCGCCTTTGGAAGGTATCCATCATCGCCCAGAATGGCCGCAAGCGGCAGGGGTTTCGGCTGCTGTCGGAGTACGCCAGCGACGAGGCGGACGGGCGCCTGTACGTGGCCCTGAACCCCTTGATCGCGCAGGCCGTCATGGGTGGCGGCCAGCATGTGCGCATCAGCATGGACGAGGTGCGGGCGCTGGACAGCGAAACCGCCCGCCTGCTGCACCAGCGGCTGTGTGGCTGGATCGACCCCGGCAAAACCGGCAAGGCTTCCATAGATACCTTGTGCGGCTATGTCTGGCCGTCAGAGGCCAGTGGTTCGACCATGCGCAAGCGCCGCCAGCGGGTGCGCGAGGCGTTGCCGGAGCTGGTCGCGCTGGGCTGGACGGTAACCGAGTTCGCGGCGGGCAAGTACGACATCACCCGGCCCAAGGCGGCAGGCTGACCCCCCCCACTCTATTGTAAACAAGACATTTTTATCTTTTATATTCAATGGCTTATTTTCCTGCTAATTGGTAATACCATGAAAAATACCATGCTCAGAAAAGGCTTAACAATATTTTGAAAAATTGCCTACTGAGCGCTGCCGCACAGCTCCATAGGCCGCTTTCCTGGCTTTGCTTCCAGATGTATGCTATTCTGCTCCTGCAGCTAATGGATCACCGCAAACAGGTTACTCGCCTGGGGATTCCCTTTCGACCCGAGCATCCGTATGAGACTCATGCTCGATTATTATTATTATAGAAGCCCCCATGAATAAATCGCTCATCATTTTCGGCATCGTCAACATAACCTCGGACAGTTTCTCCGATGGAGGCCGGTATCTGGCGCCAGACGCAGCCATTGCGCAGGCGCGTAAGCTGATGGCCGAGGGGGCAGATGTGATCGACCTCGGTCCGGCATCCAGCAACCCCGACGCCGCGCCTGTTTCGTCCGACACAGAAATCGAGCGTATCGCGCCGGTGCTGGACGCGCTCAAGGCAGATGGCATTCCCGTCTCGCTCGACAGTTATCAACCCGCGACGCAAGCCTATGCCTTGTCGCGTGGTGTGGCCTATCTCAATGATATTCGCGGTTTTCCAGACGCTGCGTTCTATCCGCAATTGGCGAAATCATCTGCCAAACTCGTCGTTATGCATTCGGTGCAAGACGGGCAGGCAGATCGGCGCGAGGCACCCGCTGGCGACATCATGGATCACATTGCGGCGTTCTTTGACGCGCGCATCGCGGCGCTGACGGGTGCCGGTATCAAACGCAACCGCCTTGTCCTTGATCCCGGCATGGGGTTTTTTCTGGGGGCTGCTCCCGAAACCTCGCTCTCGGTGCTGGCGCGGTTCGATGAATTGCGGCTGCGCTTCGATTTGCCGGTGCTTCTGTCTGTTTCGCGCAAATCCTTTCTGCGCGCGCTCACAGGCCGTGGTCCGGGGGATGTCGGGGCCGCGACACTCGCTGCAGAGCTTGCCGCCGCCGCAGGTGGAGCTGACTTCATCCGCACACACGAGCCGCGCCCCTTGCGCGACGGGCTGGCGGTATTGGCGGCGCTAAAAGAAACCGCAAGAATTCGTTAACTGCACATTCGGGATATTTCTCTATATTCGCGCTTCATCAGAAAACTGAAGGAACCTCCA
>NZ_KV835595.1:0-6362 GCF_001838065.1 Neisseria sp. HMSC078C12
GCTGTCGCCACCGTACAGTCTGTCGTCTCCGGTCCCTCCTGCCAAGGTATCTTTACCTGCACCACCTTGTAATGTGTCATTACCTGATCCGCCATGCAGTATGTCATTACCACCATAGCCGCTGATTGCATCATCCCCCGCGCCGCCTGTAATAAAGTTGGCAAGTTCGTTGCCATAAAGCGTATCGTCTTTTTCCGTACCAGTTTTATGGCCGAGTTTTTCCATCGCTTCTTTGCCCAAGGCTTCGGCATATTGTTCGAATGTACCGCTGTTTACAGCATCCAGCGAATATTGCGCCATCAGCGATGAGAGTTCGGTAAATGCGTTATCACCCGAACTGATTTTGCTGTACGCTAAAAATTCGCCCAAATCCACAAAGGCTTTTTCAGGGCTGCGGGCGTACACTTCACCAAAGAGAGCGGCGACATCAGTGAAATCGAGTTTGAATTCGCCGTTTTCTAGCTTCAGTCCGATTTTGTTCAAATACGGTTGCAAACGGGTTTGGAAGAGCAGGTTTTCATAAACGTTGTCTGTCAGCTTGCCGTAAGTTTCGCGTACGGTTTTGAGGAAGCTTTCCATCTGCTCTTTGCTTTGCACATAGATAACACCGGATTTTTCACCCGAGAATGCGTCCAATGCTGCAATTTTCGTGCGCAATTCGTGCAGTTTTTCTTTGTACTCATCTGAAACGCTGCCTACCATCAGCATTGCCTTTTCCTGTCCCGGAGTCAATGCGACACCTTCGTTCGCAGTGCGCAGCATGGGGGCAGAAAAACGTGTGCCAACGCTGTAATTCGGATCGGTTTGCGCCCATTTGTCAACCAGATCGTCCAAGAGAGCTTTTTGCTGTACCTTGGTTTCCGCTTTGGTATATGCCTGCAATGCTGCGGCAAGTGCGGGCGAAAGGGCTGCCGCTTCGCGCAGATCGCGCAAACGGCCGATGCCTTGCAGGTTTGCCGCCGCACGCTGTTCGTCGGTCAGATTGACGGATTGGCTATAACGGCTGTAAAGCGTATTGTTGCCAAACAACAAATCGCCCATTTTGCGCACATTGCCGTCTTTGCCTGTATAGCTGCCTTCCTGCGACAGACGGTTACCATTGCCAAGATTTTGATTGGTATCTTGATATGCAACATTCAGAGACTGTACGCCGACTTCTTCCAGCGTAAACAACTCCTCTTTTTGGCTGACACCATCTTGATTCAAATCGCGCCATACGCGCAATTTGTCAAAGTCAGCATCTTTAGCATCGACCACGCCGTCGCCATTAGAATCATATTCCGCCAAAGCCGCATAGCCGTGCACCGCCTTCGTGCCGTCTTTCAAAACGGAACTTTCGCCGAAAAGCTCCTTGCCGTCATTGATGATGCCGTCGCCGTTGCGGTCAACAACCAACAAACCGTCGTCTGAAGCAACCCAGCCTGAAGCCGTGCGAATACCGTCGCCATCATGGTCGAACAATGCGCCTTTGTAGCCGTTGTGGGAAACGGTTTCGATACCATCGCCGTCTAGGTCTAGGGTAAGCGGATCGTAGATGTGGTATTTGCCATCTTTGTTATACGTCTTAAATGGCTCAAGAACCTTATCTAAGAAGTCCGTTAAATCCAATAAAGCAGGCAGTAGCCCTTCTTCTAGCTGTTCTTTATAGAAATTCTTCCACCCTTGGTCCGCCTTTTCAAATAAATCCTTTAAGAATTTCTCCCAAGCGGCAGGTGAGATTGCTTTTTCAAAACCTTCACCAAATGCAAAGGCCTTAGGTAGAAACCATTTCTCAAAATCTTTCAACTTTTTATCATATAACTGACCATTTTTATCAGAAATAGTCTTCAACAACTCTGAATTATTCAGAACCAAGTTAGCTCCTGTTGACAAACTACCAATTGCCGCTGCCCATCCTTCAGCAGGATTTACACCAGGTTTGGTAGAAGCATAAATCTGCGCCATCCCAGACAAACTAGACACGATCCCTAAACCCGCAGATGCAGCTTTATCAAATTGTCCTTTCTTCAAATATGCATAAGTTGCAGCCATAGAAGCTGAAGCAACTGCCCCATTCAATTGATATGCAGTTCCCGTCAACATAGCACCAACTGCATTTGCATTACCAGAGGGACCTGCATTGGCTACAGAAGCTCCCATAGCAGCACTTGTAGCGGCGAAAGATAAGGCTGCGATTGCAGCATCAAGGCCATCCAATGAATTTCTATCTGCTTCAGGCGTGGCTAAATATTTCTGAATATTATTAGCATTTTGAATCGCATCAGCAGTACTTAATCCATTTTCACGTGCAATATTTAAAAAACTAAATCCAGCGTTTGGCATTCTCATACTCCAAATTTTAAACTAAAAACCACAACCCAAAAAACGGAAATACAAATTGCAAAAAATATAAATAAATTAATATATTGAACAATATAAAAAATCATATTAATTTGTTTAAAAAATTTACTTGACTCTGTAATATTACCAATAATAAACTTTACAATGGAGGAAAGAAAAGAAAGAGTGATCCCCCCACCATAGAATATATACTTATTAATTTTTACAAAAATAATAAAAATATCATAATATTCTCTCCTGTACACATATAAAATTCCACCTAATAAAAAATAACATATCATAAAGATAAAATAAAAAATACATATAAAAATCTTTACCATATTTTAAAATTTCTACCGAAATATCTTTTATTAATTTAATAAATATAGAATGGGTTACAAACCCAATATTCAAAAGTAGTCTAAAGCAATAGTTGTTTTCCAATAATCTTTCATAACAATAACAAAATACCAAACAGATACTTAACTTGTAATTTGAGTAAAATACCATTATATCTATAAATCTACAATTCATTTCAGATAAACGGAATTTAATTCAAACAAACGTCTCATTACAACTGTAAATGCCGGCAAAAGTTGTCTGAAAAGTTTTCAGACGACCTTGGATTCGGATTTCAAGTGCAACACTAGGGCACCAGTGGTTGGAACAGATTCAAGAATAAAACACTTGGCGTTTCATAGCCAAGTGTTTTTCTTGGCCGGTGGTTCAACTCATCTTGAACCCTGCGTATCTCCCGATTACTGATGTTCCGGAAATCGGTTTGTTTGGGGAAAATTTGTCGGATGAGTCCGTTGGTGTTCCCATTCATCTCTTTTTCCCAAGAATGGTAGGGGCGGCAAAAATAATTCTCCGCTTTCAATGCTTTAGCTATTTTAGTGTGTTGGTAAAATTCTTTACCGTTGTCCATGGTTATGGTGTGCACTCTAGCTTTATGTGCCTTTAATACCCTAATGGCCGCTAGGGCAGTGTCTTCGGCTTTGAGGCTATCCAATTTGCAGATGATGGTGTAGCGGGTAGCACGTTCGACCAAGGTCAGTAACGCGCTTTTCTGTCCTTTGCCGACGATGGTGTCGGCTTCCCAATCGCCGATGCGGGATTTTTGGTCGACGACGGCGGGTCGGTTTTCTATGCCGACGCGGTTGGGCACTTTGCCTCTGGTCCATGTGCTGCCGTAGCGTTTGCGGTAGGGTTTGCTGCATATTCTGAGGTGTTGCCACAAAGTGCCGCCGTTGCTTTTGTCTTGGCGGAGGTGGCGGTAAATGGTGCTGTGGTGGAGCGTGATTTGGTGGTGTTTGCACAAGTAGGCGCACACTTGTTCGGGACTGAGTTTGCGGCGGATAAGGGTGTCGATGTGCTGAATCAGTTGCGAATCGAGCTTATAGGGTTTTTGCTTACGCTGTTTGATAGTCCGGCTTTGCCGCTGGGCTTTTTCAGCGCTGTATTGCTGCCCTTGGGTACGGTGCCGTTTGATTTCGCGACTGATGGTGCTTTTGCGGCGGTTAAGCTGTTTGGCGATTTCGGCGATGGTGCAGTGGCGGGACAGGTATTGGATATGATATCGTTCGTCTTGGGTCAGTTGCGTGTAGCTCATGGCAATCTTTCTTGCAGGAAAGGCCGTATGCTACCGCATACTGGCCTTTTTCTGTTATGGAAAGTTGCACTTCAAATGCGAATCCGCTGGTCTGTACTTATTTCAGATTCGCTTTAAAAAACTGTTCAAACTTGTCATAAGGTATTTTCCCTGCCTGATTGTCATATAAATCCGTATGTTTTGCGCCTTTGACGAGGTAAAGTTCTTTGTCAGCGACGGTCAGTTTTTTGAAGGCGTCTTCGCTAAAATAGCGCGAATGGGCGTTTTCACCGTGCACCAACAACACCGGCACTTGGATTTCGTCGGCAAAACTGAGCAACGGCATATTCATAAACGCCAGCGGCATACTGTTCACCCAGCCGTTTTGGCTGTCGGCAGTGCTTGAACCGACGGTACGTGGGTGAAAACCGCGCGGGGTTTTATAAAAGTTCACATAATCCTGCACAAACTGCGGCTGTGAGGCGTCCGTTTTATCGGGCAGCGGAGCAAAGGTGCTGTTCACGCCGTTTCTCGCGTTCTCAGTGCGGTTTTGGTTAAACTGCTGACGGGCTTGGTGGCGTTGCTCTGGTGTGGTGCTGTCGTTATAGCCGTAGGTAAACACGCGGCTCATGTCATACATGGTGCTGGTTGCCACCGCTTTAATGCGGGTGTCGATGGCGGCGGCATTCAATGCCATACCGCCCCAGCCGCAAATGCCCAGAATACCGATTTGTCCATCTTGCACAAAATTCTGCAACAATAAGAAATCTACTGCCGCGCTGAAATCGTCGGTATTGATTTCGGGGCTGGCGAGATTTCTCGGCTCGCCGCCGCTTTCGCCCGTGTAAGACGGGTCAAAAGCAAGGGGGACAAATCCGCGTTCCGCCAAGGTTTGTGCATACGAGCCGGAAACTTGCTCTTTCACTGCGCCGAACGGGCCTGCCAACACAATGGCGGGCAGCTTGTCGCCGCTTTTCATTGATTTTGGCGTATATAAATCGGCAGCCAAGGTAATGCCGTAGCGGTTTTTAAAGGTAACTTTCTGCTGATCAACCTGAGCGGATTGCGGGAAAATCTTATCCCAGCGGTTGGTTAATGAAAGAGATTGTGCTCCCTTTTCCGGGGTAATGGTAACGTTTGCCATAGCGGTCTGTCCTATTTCTGTCCTATTTCTGTCCTATTAATGTTGTAGATAAAATCAGTGCGTTCAGTAGGGTATTAATTTTGCGTTTTGCTGTCATTGCTGTTCTCCGTTGAATGAATTGATGGCGTTCATTATAAGGCGGTCGGAGAAAATGATAATACGCCGATTTTGAATAACACTTATTGGCTGTATTTCTGAATCAAGGTAAAATACGCGAAAACAAGTGGGAATTAGCGGGGTTTATTAATAGCCATTTATGAAAACTACAACGACTTCTATCTGTTTTTTGAAGTGGCGCAACAACAGGGCTTTACCAAAGCGGCGAACAAACTGGGGCTGTCGCAATCTGCATTAAGCTACCGCATCAAGCAACTTGAAGCGCGTTTGGACATTCAACTCTTCACCCGCACCACCCGCAGCCTTGCCTTAACCACGGCGGGTGCACAATTGTTTAAAACCGTCTCGCGTAGCCTGACCGATATTGACAACGAAATAGCTATGCTCGGCTACCTGAAAGACAATCCCGCCGGCACGGTGCGGATCACCTCCAGCCAATACGGCATCAATAAAGTATTAATCCTGAAGCTGGCAAAATTTCAATAAATGTATCCCGACATTCGGCTGATATTGATTAATGATGAAGGATTGAACGACATCATCAGCGAACACTTTGATGCGGGCGTCCGTTGGGGCAATACCTTGGCAGAGGGAATGATTGCCGTGCGGATTAGCGGCGATGAAGAAATGGCGTTAATCGGTTCGCCGCAGTATTTCAATCAATCTGGCGTGCCAAAAACCATTGAAGAATTGGCGCAGCACAGCTGTTTGGCTTATCAATTTCAAACGGGCGGCGTTTACGAATGGGATTTGCAGCAAAACGGCAAGCCGATGAAATTCACACCGCAAGGACAATGGACATTCGGCAGCGACGACTCCATCATCGATGCCGCCAAACGCGGCTTGGGACTGGGTTATGTGCCGCTTGGGCTGGTGCGGCAGGAAATTGCCGCAGGCGAGTTGGTGCGGGTGTTAAAAGACGCCAGCCATACCTTCACCGGCTTTTATCTGTATTACCCGCACCGCAACGTTTCCCCCGCCTTGCGCTGCGTGATTAATGTGCAGTTTCTCGATATAGCCTTCTTCATCGGTGCGGGTATGTTGTTTGTAACCGAGTCTGTATAAACCGTTTTTCTTTGTCCAACGGGCATCGCTGTCTTTACTCGGTGTGGTTTGGCCGCTGACTTGTTCTTCCTCATCAACTTCTATGGCCTGACGCTGTTTGCTGCCGGCGGTCTGAATAATGGTGGC
>NZ_KV835596.1:0-3663 GCF_001838065.1 Neisseria sp. HMSC078C12
CGATATTCTCCGGTGAGATTGATGTGTTCCCATCCGAGCGGCGAAACATGGGCCAAGAGATCGGGCGATAGCAGCTTTCCATCGCGTTTCTGGTTTGCAACGACCTCGCCGAGCTTCATGGTGTTCCAGAAGATGATGATGGCGGCGAGCAGATTCATGCCGGCGATGCGGTAATGCTGGCCTTCGGCGGAACGGTCGCGGATTTCACCGCGGCGGTGGAAGCTGATTGCCCGCTTCAGCGCATGATGAGCTTCGCCTTTGTTGAGCCCGATCTGGGCACGCCGTTGGAGTTCGGCATCCAGAATCCAGTCGATCATGAACAGGGTGCGCTCGACGCGACCGACTTCCCGCAGGGCTGTCGCGAGCTCGTTCTGCCGCGGATAGGAGGCGAGTTTCCGCAGAATCTGGCTTGGCGCGACGGTCCCGGCAGCAATGGTGGCGGCGATGCGCAGGATGTCGGGCCAATTGCGCTCGATCATGGCTTGGTTGACCTTTCCGCCGATCAACGCTCGCAGGTGCGCCGGGGCGGCCGACGGATTGAACGCGTAGAGCCGTTTGGATGGCAGGTCGCGGATGCGCGGAGCGAACCGGTAGCCGAGAATGGCACATGCGGCAAAGACGTGATCGGTGAAGCCGCCCGTGTCGGTGAACTGCTCGCGGATATGGCGTCCAGCATCGTTCATCAGCAGGCCATCGAGGATGTAAGGCGCTTCGCTTGCCGTTGCAGGAATCACCTGGGTTGCGAACGGCGCATATTGGTCGGAGACGTGGCTATAGGCTTTCAGGCCCGGGGTATTGCCATATTTCGCGTTGACCAGGTTCATGGCCTCACCTTGCTCTGTAGCGACGAAGAACTGTCCGTCGCTCGAAGCCGACGTGCCCATGCCCCAGAACCGGGCCATGGGTAACGCTGCCTGTGCCTCGACCACCATGGCCAGCGCCCGGTCATAGGCTTCGCCCTCGACATGCCACCGTCCAATGCGGATCAATTCCCAGAAGGTGTGGGTGTTTGTCGCATCCGCCATTTTGCGCAAGCCGAGGTTGATCCCTTCCGCCAAGATAACGTTCATTAGCCCGATCCGGTCAGCGCAGGGTGCTCCTGTGCGCAGATGGGTGAACGCTTCGGTGAAGCCGGTCGCCGCATCCACCTCCAGCAGGAGATCGGTGATGCGCGTGGGCGGGATCTGCTTGTAGAGATCGAGCACCAGATCTTCGGCGCCTGTCGGCGCGGCGGCTTCGAGTTTCTCGATATGCAGAACGCCGTTTTCAATCGACCCGCCCGGGATCGTGCCTGCGCGAGCGGCACGGCCAAGCTCGCGCAACCGCATGTCGAGGCGAGCTTGCCGGTCTGCCAGCCATTCCTCCGGCCGCAATGGCACAGCGAGACGACCGCCTTCCGCGATGGATTGTGCCGGAACGAGTGCGTGTTTCAGATCGCCATAGCGCCGGGACCTAGTAAGCCAGACATCTCCGGAGCGGAACGCATCGCGCAGATGGAACAGCACCGCGATCTCCCATAGGCGAGCGTCGCCAGCCCTCTGGGCCCGAAGGTGGCGATGCCATTTCGAGCTGGGCCGCAAGAAGCTGGTCATCGCGGCATCGTTCAAACCGGTACGAAGGGCCGTCACCGCTTCCAGAAGCGGCAGTGCAACGGGCGCAGCTCGCAGATCGAGCAGGCGCAACATGCGTGGAGCGTATCGGCGGAAGCGGTGATAACCGTCGAGCACATGATTGAGCGGATCGTCGGCCATGGTGGCGGTCAGCCTGGTTGCCATTGCAACAAGGGTTTTTAAGCCGTCCCACCCTGACCCACTCGCGATGACATCGCCCAGCGGCTGGCCATCATCCTGTGCATCGACCAGGGCGCCCCCGATCTCGGCGAAGGATTTCAGGGTGTCACGCACCACCCCCGCTTCGTCTGCGACCTTTGCATGGCAAATACGCTCCGAAGCACGGTAGAGACGGCCGACGATCCGGTCGTGGGTTTCGACCACTGCGTCGGCCAACATCGCCTGCCATTCCGAGACGCAAACAGCCAAGATCGCAAGCCGCCTGTCCTCCGGGAGATCGCGCATGCCGTCGGCATAATACCGTTCACCCTGCCTGCGCAGACGAGTCACCCGATGGGCAGGAACGCCGGCAAGCAGATCCTCGGGGAGATCGATGCGTTGCAGATATTCGAGCCGGTCGAGCAGCCGGTTGGCCGACGAAGAGTTCGAGCCAGGCTCGAACTGGCGCAGCCACACAAAACGGGTCACCCGATCATCAGCCGTCTCCTCGAGCAATGCCAGCAACTGTTCTCGGATCGACATAGGCAGCCGACTGGCGATCCTCGTCTCGATGCGTCGCTCGGCATCGACGAGAGCCGCGGCACAAAGCCGCTCGATCGTGGATGTCGCGGGAAGGACAGTGCGGGTGCGTCGGCACTCGGCTACGAAGCGACGGGCGATATCCTCGTTCGACACCGCCATCTCGGCTTCTCGGAACAACCATTCCTTCAGCTCGCTCGCACCACGTCCGGAGAAGGTGCGGAAGCCGTAGAGCCCCCGTAACTCGGCAAGATGCTCGTGCCGTGTTTCCTCGCGGGCAGCATAGTCTACGAGATCGTCGGCACCCAGGCCAAGCTGCGCTCCGATAAATTCGATGACCTCTGCAGGGATCAGTTCGCCTGGAGCCAGCACCCGGCCGGGATAGCGCAGGACACACAATTGCAGGGCGAAGCCGAACCTGTTGTGAGCGCGCCGACGCAGCCTGATATGCCCAAGGTCTTCATCACTCAGCGTATAGTGCTTGAGCAAATCCGTCTGTGAAGTCGGCAAGCGCAACAGCGCGTCTTTCTGCCGATCGGTTAGAGTGACGCGACGCGGCATACATGTTCCTTTTTCAAAATCTGATAGCGTTCAAGACGCTTTGTTTATGAAGCTGGTTGAGATACATTTCCAGAGGTCAATGCAATCGTGGCCGAAGCGCCGCCTCAAACCAACGTTTGTGATACATGCTGATCGGATATGCCCGCGTCTCCAAAGCCGATGGCTCGCAGTCTCTCGACCTGCAGCACGACGCCTTGCGCGCCGCAGGTGTCGAACGGGACAATATCTATGATGATCTTGCTTCCGGCGGTCGTGATGATCGCCCTGGCTTGACTGCCTGCCTCAAGTCATTGCGTGACGGCGATGTGCTGGTGGTCTGGAAGCTCGATCGCCTCGGACGATCGCTTGCCCATCTGGTCAACACGGTGAAGGAGCTGTCAGACCGCAAGATCGGCCTGCGGGTTCTGACTGGAAAGGGCGCTCAGATCGACACCACGACTGCGTCCGGTCGCATGGTGTTCGGAATCTTCGCCACCTTGGCCGAGTTCGAGCGGGATCTGATCCGAGAGCGCACCATGGCGGGTCTCGCCTCCGCGAGAGCGCGCGGTCGCAAGGGCGGACGAAAATTCGCGCTCACCAAAGCTCAGGTGCGTCTCGCGCAAGCCGCCATGGCCCAGCGCGATACTTCAGTTTCCGATCTCTGCAAGGAACTCGGCATCGAGCGCGTCACTCTCTACCGATATGTCGGTCCCAAAGGCGAGCTCAGAGACCATGGAAAGCATGTTCTCGGACTTACGTAGCAACTCGTTTCTTTTCGCAGGTTGAGCCCTGATGAATCCCCTAATGATTTTTA
>NZ_KV835597.1:0-335 GCF_001838065.1 Neisseria sp. HMSC078C12
TCGTAGTGGTATTCGGTGTGCTGTCCCAGCGCATCAGTAATACGCGCCAGCTGTCCTTCGGGGGTATAAGAGAGTTTGGTTTCGTAACCCGAACAGTCGGTAATCCGGTCGGGCTGATGGTTTTCGTTATAGTGGTAGGCGGTACTGCTGCCGTTCGGATCGGTTACCGACAGTAACAGACCGTTGCCGGCGTATTCGAAACGGGTGATGTGTTTCAGCGGGTCGGTATGGGTCAGCAGGTTGCCCGCTTCGTCATAGGTATAGCCGTGGTAACGGCTTTCGGCATCGCTTTTACGGATCAGTCGGTAGTTGTCGTCATAGTCGAAATGCAGGAT
>NZ_KV835598.1:0-575 GCF_001838065.1 Neisseria sp. HMSC078C12
GACATCGAACGCGACAAACTGCACCGCGAAATTCAAAGGACGCAGGGCAGCATCAGCAGCCTGTACGACTACGACCCCATGGGTCGTCTGAAAAGCCAGCGTACCGTTTGGAGCAGCGCACAAACATCCCGCGGCAAACAAAACCCGTTGGCCGGCGGCGCCGTCAACCGCCGCTACGCCTACGACAAAGCCGGCAACCTGATTCAAAGCGCCGACCAAAGAAGCGGCGTCCTCCATTACGTTTACGATAAAATCGGACGCATTCAGGAAGCCCGCAACAGCCAAAGCGGCCGCAGCGAAACCTTTGCCTTCGACCCCGCCCACAACATCCTTTCCGACAAAGCAGTCGAAGGGAAGGGCAACAACCTTACCAGCGGCAACCGCCTCAAAGAATACAACGGCATCGAATACACCTACGACGCATTGGGCAACCTGATCTACCGCCAGCTGTCCAATGGCGAAAACCAATATTACCAATACGATTTAGAAAACCAACTCGTCCGCGCCGAAATCAAAAAGCCAGCCGGCAATACCGAGATTTGGACATACGCCTACGACCCGTTCGGCAGACGCCT
>NZ_KV835599.1:0-61848 GCF_001838065.1 Neisseria sp. HMSC078C12
GTATTGCTATTGTTGCCGGAAGTATTGCTATTATTGTCAGCAGAATTGCCGTTATTCTTCTGGATGCCATTTGATGAACTAGTGATGGATGGAGTGTCATTAGGCTGGTTGTTGCTGCAAGCCGCCAAGCTCAGGGCGATAATAGTTGCTGCACTTACTTTTTTGAAAGACATAGATATTTCCTTTGCAATGAATTGATTGATAATTAAAATGTAGATGTATTATCAAATAGTCATTTAAAAATATCAAGTAAATAATTTACAAAAATAATTAATTTGTTAAATTACGAGGTATTTTGTTATTTGTAGCCTTTATATAGACGGAGAATTAGGCATTAATTACAAAAAGGTCGTCTGAAAACGGAAATCTCGTTTTCAGACGACCTTTTTTGCCTTTATCCTTCAAACCGCTGCTGTTTCAGGTTTGACCTTGCTTTTCTTAAACTTCAATACGGCTTCTTCTTTTGCTGCATCCCAGTCTATACGCACGAAGCCGCCGTCGGCGAGTTTGCCGAACAGGAGTTCGTCGGCGAGTGGTTTGCGGATTTTTTCCTGAATCAGGCGGTGCATCGGGCGCGCGCCCATTTGCGGGTCGAAACCTTTTTCCGCCAGATATTTGCGCAATGCTGGCGTGAACTCGGCTTCGACTTTTTTGTCGAGGAGCTGGTGTTCGAGCTGGAGCAGGAATTTGTCCACGACTTTGGTGATGACGGGTTCGGACAAGGGCACAAACGGGATAATCGCGTCCAAGCGGTTGCGGAATTCGGGCGTGAAGAGTTTGTTGATCGCCTGCATTTCGTCGCCGCGTTCGCGCTTGGCGGTAAAGCCGAGGCTGGGGCGGCTGAGGCTTTCCGCGCCTGCGTTGGTGGTCATAATCAGGATGACGTTGCGGAAATCGGCACTCTTGCCGTTGTTGTCGGTCAGTTTGCCTGCGTCCATGACTTGCAGGAGGACGTTGAAAATGTCGGGGTGAGCTTTTTCGATTTCGTCCAAGAGCAATACGCAATGCGGCTGCTTGTTGACGGCTTCGGTCAAAAGGCCGCCTTGTTCAAAGCCAACGTAGCCCGGCGGCGCACCTATGAGGCGCGATACGGCATGGCGTTCCATGTATTCGGACATATCGAAGCGTTGCAGCGGTACGCCCATCGAATAGGCAAGCTGTTTGGCGACTTCGGTTTTGCCGACGCCGGTCGGGCCGGAGAAGAGGAAGCTGCCTATCGGTTTGTCGGGCAGGGCAAGGCCGGAGCGCGACATTTTGACGGCGGCAACCAGCGCGTCGATGGCATTTTCCTGACCGTAAACCATGTTTTTCAAATCGCGGCCGAGGAATTGCAACACTTGTTTGTCGTCGTGCGACACGGTTTTTTCAGGAATCCGCGCGACTTTGGCGATGACGGTTTCGATTTGCGCTTTACCGATGACTTTTTTCTGTTTGGATTTAGGCAGAATCCGTTGCGCCGCGCCTGCTTCATCCATCACGTCGATGGCTTTGTCAGGCAGGAAACGTTCGTTGATGTAGCGGGCGGAGAGTTCGGCGGCGGCTTCAAGTGCGCCTTGCGTATAGCGGACTTGATGGAAATCTTCAAACATTGGCTTTAAGCCGCGCAGGATTTGCACGGTCTCGGAAACGGTGGGTTCGACCACGTCAATTTTTTGAAAGCGGCGGCTTAAGGCGTGGTCTTTGTCGAAAATGGTGCGGTATTCGTCGTAAGTGGTCGCGCCGATACAGCGTAATGAACCTTTCGCCAATGCGGGTTTGAGCAGGTTGGACGCGTCCATGGTGCCGCCGCTGGTACTGCCCGCGCCTATGATGGTGTGGATTTCGTCGATGAACAAAATGGCGTGCGGGATTTTTTCAAGCTGTTTCAAGACGGATTTGACCCGCGCTTCAAAGTCGCCGCGGTATTTCGTACCCGCCAAAAGCGAGCCCATATCCAGTGCGTACACTTCGGCATCTTTGAGCGCGTCGGGAATGTCGCCGTTGACGATTTGATGTGCCAAACCTTCCGCCAGCGCAGTTTTGCCCACGCCTGCTTCGCCGACTAAAAGCGGATTGTTTTTGCGGCGGCGGCACAGGATTTGCACCAACCGTTCCATTTCGTGTTTTCTGCCGATTAAGGGGTCGATGCGGCCGGCTTTGACTTCGGCGTTGAGGTTGACGGTGTAGTCGGAAAGGGAGCCGGTTTTCTGTTCTGCTTCCTCACCCTCGCGTCCCAGGCCGTCTGAATCATTGCTGTCTTCGTCATCGGGCGAGCCATGGGCAATGCAACGCAAAACTTCAAAGCGCGTAATGGATTGCAATTTGAGGAAATAAACCGCATGGCTTTCGGATTCGCTCATCATGGCAACCAAAATATCCAAAGGCTCTACTGCGGCTTTGCCGGCAGACTGGGTATGCACCATCGCCCGTTGGATGACGCGTTGGAAGCCCAATGTCGGCTGGGTTTCGACCGTATCCAGAAGATGATCGGGAATTTGCGGCGTATTTTCGGCCACGCTGGCGGCCAGCTGCTCGGACAGGACTTTCAAATCCGCACCACACAGCTTCAAGACGTTTGGCACAGCCGCATCTTCTTCTATCAGCACCAAAAGCAGGTGTTCCAAGCTGATAAACTCATAACGCGCGTTGCGTGCTTCACGGTAGAGCAGTTGCAGGATGTGTTCCAATTCGGGTGAAAGCATGGTTTAAACCTCTTCGACTATACATTTGAGCGGATGCCCTTCAGCTTTGGCGCGTTCCATGACCTGATGTTGCTTGGTTTGCGCAATATCGCGCGTGTAGGTACCGCACAGGCCTTTGCCTTCGTGGTGCACCAGCAGCATGACGGCCACGGCCTGTTCCTGTGCAAGCATAAAGACTTCGGTCAGGATTTCGACGACAAATTCCATGGTGGTGTAATCGTCGTTCAATAAAAATACGCCGTAACGTTTCGGCGGCTGTGTGTTGATATCGCTGAGCAGGGTATCGGATTGGTGGTCGGTATTCGGATGGTTCATGATCTTAGTTTCAGTTTTCAGACGCCTGTTTTAGAGTGCAAACCGTTTTCTGTTGTATTTCGGCCAATTTTTTCTATTTTCCCACTTTTTTGAAAACATAGCTTGACGTTTTGTCTTAACAAATGTAAAAAGACGGTTAAGCAGAAGTTGGCACTCGACCGCGTAATAAAAACGGGGGAGAAACGCTGAACGTTTTAGTTTGCTGTATGCCTTGTTTTGCTGATTTTGTTAATTTTTAAGTATAGGAAGTTTCTAATGGCAACCGGTATCGTAAAATGGTTTAACGACGCTAAAGGTTTTGGTTTCATCACTCCTGATGAAGGTGGCGAAGATTTGTTCGCTCACTTCTCAGCGATCAACATGGAAGGTTTCAAAACCCTGAAAGAAGGCCAACGCGTGTCTTTCGACGTAACCACCGGCCCTAAAGGCAAACAAGCTGCTAATATTCAAGCTGCTTAATCAAATGCGCGGCGTAAGCCGTAAAATCATGGCGGGGTTTCCCGCCATTTTTTATGGGCGTTCGAGTTAAAAATTATGAATCCAAATTCATCTTATCAAAATGCTTTGAACCAGTTGGACGAGCTTATCCGTCATTTCCGCAGCGAAGGCGAAGTCAGCTGCGCCGTTGCCGAGCGTGAAGACCAAATCTTAATCCGCCTTGCCGATTTGAAACTGGATTTGCGCCCTGAAGATGAAAAAGCCATTGCCGATATAGACCGCTTTTACCGCCGCCATGTTTTAAGCGAATAAACGTTTCAAAACCGTTTGCCGTTTTAATTTTTAAGCATGCCTGATAAAATAGGCCGTCTGAAAAGTTTGTAAAGAATCAGCACAATGAGTATTGCCAATAATAAAAAAGCCTTTCACGATTTCTTTATCGAAGACCAAATCGAAGCCGGTATAGTATTGGAGGGATGGGAAGTCAAAGCCATCCGCGCTGCACGCGTGCAATTAAAAGAAAGCTATATCTACTGGAAAAAAGACGCATTTTATTTGGTGGGCTGCCACATTACCGCATTGCCCACTGCCTCGACACACGTCAAACCCGACCCTGTCCGTCCGCGTAAGTTGTTGTTGAAACAATCGGAAATCAATAAGTTAATCGGCAAAACCGAACGTGCCGGTTATACGATTGTGCCTTTAAACCTGCATTACACCCGCGGTAAAATCAAAGTGGAAATCGGTTTGGCCAAGGGTAAGAAACAGCATGACAAACGCCAAAGCCTGAAAGAAGCGGATTGGAAGCGTGAGAAACAACGTTTGATGAAAAACGTACGTTGATTTTTTCAGACGGCCTTTGTATAAAGGCCGTCTGAATATTTATTGTTTGAACATTTTAAAAGGAAAACAGATGAAAACCATGATTTTAGCGGCGGCTTCAGCCGTATTGTTGCTGGGCGCGTGTTCTACGACCGAACAAAGAGTATTGAAACCTGAAGAGCTGACCAGCATCAAACATGTCTGCATCATTCAAAACGCAAAAGTAAGACCGCATGATTTGGATCGTGCTTTGTCCAAAGCTTTGGCAAAACGCGGCATTGGCAGCACGATTGTAACCGCAGACAACCGCGGCAAACTGTATGATTTTTCTTGCCCGTATAACCTGCGTTACAAAACCAAAGGCAATAACGAAATCTTGCGTAAAGGCGTATTTGTGTTGCGAAGCACCAAGTACGCGGTTTCTACGGTCAGCTACTCTTTGAACGATGAAAACCACTTCCGAACCAATCCTGATTTGGTGAAACAGGCCGAAGGCGTTGTGGCCAAATTGTTGGAAAAAAACAGCAAATAAAAGCCAGAATAAAAAAACCGGCTTGCCGTGATATGGAGAATATCGGGCAAGCCGGTTTTATTTTCAGACGGCCTTAAATGGATTTGATTTTTTCCCAAAGGGTTTTGACCGTACCTTGATAGTAGGTTTCAGAAGTGCAATAGACTGTTTCTAAAGCACATTGTCCTTGAGAGCCGTATTTTTTGATGCATTGGTTCAAGGCAATTTGATGCACGGTTTTGAAACGTGGGGAGGTAATAGCCACTACGTTTTGAGCAGTCAATTTGCCCATGGCTTTAGGGTAGGCAACAGCGATACAGGTGTTGTGCAGAGGGACAACTGTTTTACAGCCTGTTGCTTGGCCTGCGCTGATACCGGCTAAGGCATCTTGGCCTTTGCAGAATGTTTCGAGTTCTGCCGTCGCATCCAGTTGGGTGGCATTTTCTTTGGTGGTTTTGATTTGCAGCGCTTCATTGCTGTCGGCTGGGTTTTGCCACATGGCCAGGTAGCCGTAAGTGTCGGCAGCCAGGGCGGCAGGAGTCAGTGCGCAAAGGATAAGTGTCGTTAGTGTTTTTTTCATGTTTGTTCCCTGTTTGTTGGGTATTTGTTGTCATTATAAAGCAAAAGTACTTATTTGATATAAATTTGCCATTAAAATGAAATTCAGTGTGGCAAACAGATAATAGGCCGTCTGAAATTTCAGACGGCCTGTTAATGATGTTTCAAAGAATAGGGCGCAGTTTAGAGATTCATGCGCCGTGGCGGTCGAGCCAACGTTCGGCATCAAGCGCGGCCTGACAGCCGGAAGCCGCGCTGGTGATGGCTTGACGGTAGGTGTGGTCTTTGACGTCGCCTGCCGCCCATACGCCTTCGATATTGGTGGCGCCGACATTGTCGCCGGTACCGCCTTTGGTTTTCAAATAGCCGGTTTCATCCATATCAAGTTGGCCTTTGAAGATGTCAGTGTTGGGTTTGTGGCCGATAGCGATGAAAACGCCTTTTACAGCGATTTCTTCAGTGCTGCCGTCATTGTGTTTCAGGCGTGCACCGGTAACGCCGCTTTCGTCGCCCAAGATTTCATCGACCGAGCTGTTGAGCTTGAGGATGATTTTACCTTCTTCAACCCGTTGCATCAGTTTGTCCACCATGATTTTTTCGGCGCGGAAGCTGTCGCGGCGGTGAATCAGGGTAACAGTGTTGGCGATATTGGCAAGGTAGAGGGCTTCTTCTACAGCGGTATTGCCACCGCCGACTACAGCAACATCTTGTTTTTTATAGAAGAAACCGTCACAAGTTGCGCAGGCGGAAACGCCTTTGCCGGCAAAAGTCTCTTCGCTTGGCAAACCTAAATATTTGGCGGATGCGCCGGTAGCAACAATGAGTGCATCGCAGGTGTATTCGCCCATATCGCCTTTGAGGGTAAACGGACGGTTTTGCAAATCAACGGTGTGGATTTGGTCGAAAATCATTTCAGTGCCGAAGCGTTCGGCATGAGCTTGGAAACGGGCCATTAGTTCCGGACCTTGTACGCCTTCTGCGTCGGCAGGCCAGTTGTCCACTTCGGTGGTGGTCATCAGTTGTCCGCCTTGCTCAACGCCGGTAATGATTACAGGGTTAAGGTTGGCGCGGGCGGCATAGACGGCGGCAGTATAGCCGGCAGGGCCGGAGCCGAGGATGATGAGTTTGTGATGGTTGCTCATGATGGTTTCCTTGCTGATAAATGATTGAATTTTGTCGTGTCTACGCTTTCAGACGGCCTAAATTCTACTTGAATCTGCCGCCGTCTGAAATATGTTTGTCGTTTGGGTTTAGTGACTGTCTTTCCATTGATAGTATTTTGAACCGAGGTAAGAACCGAGTTTGCGCAGGAATGGTTGGGTGATGATATTGCTGTGGCGCAGCTGCTCGAAAGGTTTCAGACGGCCGTCATCACCCATGATAGCTTCGGCAATTGCCAAACCGGCAATGCCGGTAATTGCCATGCCGTGTCCGGAGTAGCCTTGTGCAAAGAAAACGGTAGGGGCGAGACGGCCGAAATGTGGGGCGAGGTTGCGCGTGATGTCGCATTCGCCGCCCCAGGAATGCTCGATTCTGACATCGGCAAGTTGCGGGAAAACTTTCAGCATGTCTTGGCGGACGAGTTCGGTCATGCGGTCTGGATCGTCGATAAATTCGTTGTCTTTGCCGCCAAAGAGCAGGCGGCCGTCGGCGCTGAGACGGTAGTAGTCGAGGACGTGGCGGTTGTCGCAGATGGCCATATTGTTGCGGATCAGGTCTTTGGCACGCTCGCCCAGAGGCTCGGTGGCGATGATAAAGGTGCTGATGGCAATGGCTTTTTGTTCCAATACTTTGAATTTCGGGTGTAAACCGGCATAAGTATTGACGGCATAAACGAGGTTTTTGCACTCAACGCTGCCATTGGGTGTGTGTACCAGCCAGCCGTTATCGCATGGCTCGATACGTGTCATCGGGGATTGCTCAAAAAGTTGTGCGCCTGCATCGGCTGCCGCTTTGGCAATGCCTAGGGTGTAATTGAGCGGGTGCAAGTGGCCGGATAAAGGATCAAATTGCGCGCCTTGATACATATCGCTGGCAAGTTGCTGCTTCAGCGTGGCTTTATCCCAAAGCTGGTAATGGCTTGCGCCATAATGTTTTTGGGTGTGTTCGTGCCATTGTTGCAATTCTTCCCAATGCTGAGGACGGACGGCGACGGTCGCATAGCCGCGTTGCCAATCGCATTGGATATTGTGTTTTTGAATGCGCGAGTCAACCAGTTCAACGGCTTGCAGGGATTGCTGCCAGAACCATTGGGCCTGTTCTAAGCCGACTTGTTTTTCGATCTCTTCCATGCCGCAGGCAAAGTCGCTGATGACTTGTCCGCCGCTGCGGCCTGATGCGCCGAAACCGATACGGGCGGCTTCAAGCACGATGACTTCATGGCCGTTTTCGGCAAGCGGTAGGGCGGTGCATAAACCGGTCAAGCCGCCGCCGATAACGCAGGTTTCAGTTTTCAGACGGCCTTCGAGCGTCGGATAAGACGGATGGGGATTGGCTGTGCTGACATAGTAGGAAGGAAGGTATTCTTTGAAGCTGGGATTGATCATGATTTGGGCTTTAGGTTGGTTTTAACTTCATTGAAAACAGGTTTTCAGACGGCCAGGAATATGGGCTTAAGTTTAGGCTGTCTGAAAGGATTAAATGCAGTTAATAAAACAGGCTGTTCCGACGCTTTATCGGACAGCCTGTCTGCATATTAGGCGGCTTTTTCGGCTGCCAGTTTTTCTTGGCGGTAGGCTTCGGCAGCCTCGCGTTCCCGTTTGGTCGCCTGACGCATCATCCAGTAGTTGACGACAATAACCAGCGTACCGATGATACCGATCAGGATGGTTGCCAAAACGTTCATCTGAGGGTCAAGGCCGAGTTTGATTTTGGAGAAAATTACTTGCGGCAATGTCGATGAACCCGGGCCTGACAGGAAGGAGGTAATCACCAAGTCATCCAAAGACAGGGTAATGCCCAAGAGGAAGCCGGAAGCAATCGCAGGGGCAATCAGCGGCAGGGTAATCACGAAGAAAATCTTCAGTGGACGGGCGCCCAAGTCCATAGCGGCTTCTTCCAAGGATTGATCCAATTCTACCAGGCGCGAGCGGATGACGACGGTAATGTAAGCCATGCAAAGCGTGGTGTGGCCGAGGAAGATGGTGAAGAAACCGCGATCGAAGTAGAGCGATTGCAGCAATTCACTGCCTTGCAGGAACATTTGTACCTGAATAATCAGCAGCAGCATGGACAAACCGGTAATCACATCAGGCATCACCATAGGCGCGGAAATCATACCGGCAAACAGGGTGCTGCCGCGGAAACGTTTAATCCGTGCCATAGCGTAGCCTGCCAATGTGCCGAGTGCCACGGCGGCAAGCGAGGAAACGATGGCGATACGCAATGACAGCCAGGCAGCTTCCAAGATGGTGTCGTTTTCCATTAATGCGCCGTACCATTTGGTTGAGAAACCGCCCCAAACGGTAACCAGTTTGGATTCATTGAAAGAATAGATGACCAAAACCACCAGCGGAATATAGAGGAATGCCAGCGAGAGCAGGAGCATCAGTTTCAAGAACCAGGATAATTTGGTTTTCTGCATTATTTGCCTCCTTCTTCCAATTCGCGGTTTTCATAGTGTTGGAACAGGGCAATCGGTACAACCAGCAGGGCAACCATGATGACGGCGACGGCAGAAGCCAGCGGCCAGTTGTTTTGGTCGAAGAATGCCTGCCACAATACTTTACCGATCATCAGGTTTTCAGAACCGCCCACCAATTCAGGAATCACAAATTCACCGACGGCCGGTACGAAGACCAACATAGAGCCTGCGATGATGCCGGTTTTGGACAAAGGCAGGGTAATGGTAAAGAACGATTTGATCGGACCTGCGCCCAAGTCGGAAGCGGCTTCGAGCAGACGGTTGTCCAGTTTTACCAATTGTGTGTACAGCGGCAAAATCATAAACGGCAAATAGGCGTAAACCATCACCAAATTCAGCGAAAACGCATTGTAGAACAAGTCTAAAGGCTCGCTGATGATTCCGTATTTGATTAAGAAATTGTTGATGATGCCGTTGTGTCCCAATAAGCCCATCCATGCGTAAACACGCAGCAGGAAAGAGGTCCAGAAAGGCAGCATGATTGCCAACAGCAGGCCGTTGCGCGCAGCCGGATTGGCGCGTGAAATGGCATAAGCGGTCGGATAACCGATCAACAGGCAGATGATGGTTGTCGTCAGCGCCGTCTTAATCGAAGACCAGTAGGTCATCAGATAGATATTGCTGTTTTCACTGTCGCCAAACGGATTGAGCGTATTCCAAAAGTTTTGGAAAATGTCGGCGTAGTTTTGATAGCTGATGGCAATGTTCAGACGGCCTAAGTCTTCATCAATCGTTGTCAGCGGCGTAAATGGCGGAATGGCAATTTCTTGTTCGGCAAAGCTGATTTTCAATACGATGGCGAACGGAATCAGAAACAGAATCAAAAGCCAAATATACGGCACGGCAATCACTGCACGCTGGCCGGGGCGGCGGAACAGTTTGTTTTTCAGTTTTTTAAGGTTCATTGCATTTCCCTCAAATTAACTGAACAGAGGTGTCGGTTGGTTTTCAGGCCAGCTGATGTAGACAGTCTCGTCCCAGGTCGGCGGCGTAATGTTGCGCACATACCAATAAGGTGCGGGAACTTGGCTCTTAACGACACGGCCGTTGGCAAGTTTGATGTGGTAAATCGCGAAGCTGCCCAAGTAGGCAATTTCTTTGACTGTGCCTTGGGCCCAGTTGTGCGCGCCCAAGTGTTCTGGTTTTTCTTTATGCAAATCAATATCTTCAGGACGGATGCTGATCCAAATTTCATGGTCGTTCGGAACGCCCAGGCCGTGGTCGATGCGGACGTGGTTTTCCAAGCCGTCACATTTGACGATAGAGAAATCGGCGCGGTCGTCAATAACAACGCCGTCAAAAATATTGGTTTCGCCGATAAATTCGGCGGTAAAGCGGCTGTTAGGATAGTCGTACACGTCGCTAGGTGTGCCGACTTGGCGCAATTGGCCGTCGGACATAATGGCAATACGGGTCGCCATCGTCATCGCTTCTTCTTGGTCGTGGGTAACCATGATGCAGGTCACGCCGACTTGTTCCAGCGTGTTGACCAATTCCAGTTGGGTTTGTTGGCGCAGTTTTTTATCGAGTGCGCCCAAAGGTTCGTCAAGCAACAGGATTTTCGGACGTTTTGCCAGGCTGCGCGCCAAAGCGATACGCTGTTGTTGGCCGCCGGAAAGTTGGTGCGGCTTGCGTTTGGCGTATTTGGTCATTTGCACCAGGCGCAACATTTCTTCGACGCGGGCGTCGATTTCGCCTTTAGGCATTTTGTCTTGTTTCAGGCCGAAAGCAATGTTTTGTTCAACACTCATGTGCGGGAACAGAGCATAGCTTTGGAACATCATGTTGATTGGGCGCTCATACGGGGCAAGCTTGGTAATGTCTTGACCGTCGAGAATGATTTTGCCCTGATTGGGGCTTTCCATGCCTGCCAACATACGCAGCAGTGTGGATTTGCCACTGCCTGAGCTGCCCAAAAGAGCGAAGATTTCGTGTTGATAGATGTCCAAGTCGATGTTATCGACAGCGTAATTGTCACCAAACTTTTTCACCAAGCCTTGGATTTGCAAATAAGGTTTGGCTGAAGACGCAGTGGTTGCGGTCATAATGGCAATACTCCAAAAAGAAAGACGAGTACCGGCAAAACGGATTTTCGAATGGGTGATAAAAAGCTGTTTGATTGCTGGCGGGAGTCGGACGGAGGCCGTCTGAAACTCTTGTAAAGCGCACGGGCAGCGTGGATAGAAAGCAGTTTAAGCCTCAGCTTTTGCTCTCGGCAAACTCAATATTATATTAGCCTAAGCCTCATAGGGGCAATATGAAAATGCTTGTAGCGGCTGATTTGAAACAAATAGGAAAGGAAAGGCAGGCAGGGGAACAGGATAGCGAAAATGGGTAACGTTGTTTTTCTGCACAAAAGGATTTAATTTATATTCAAATGTCTTAAAAAATAATTCAAGATAGAATAAAATACGCAAATTGCATTAATTTTAATAAAGTTGTGCGGATTGCGTTTTATGCGGGCAAGATGGTTTTGTTCTGAATAAAAAAACAAATCCGTTATATGAATAAAAAGGGAAAACATGAGTATCAAAGAATGGCCCGAGGGGGAGCGGCCGCGTGAGAAGCTGTTGGAGCGCGGCGCGGCGGCATTGAGTGATGCGGAGTTGCTGGCGATTTTATTGCGTGTCGGAACGCGCGGCATGAGCGCGGTTGATTTGGCGCGTTATTTGTTGAGCGAGTTCGGCAGCTTGGGAAAGCTGATGAGTGCGGATGCCAAAACACTTTCTGCTTGCAAGGGCATGGGTTTGGCGAGCTATACTCAGTTTGCCGTAGTCAAAGAAATCGGACGGCGGATTTTGGGTGAGGATTTGCAGGAGCAGATGGTGTTGTCAAACCCGAAATCGGTTGCGGATTATCTGCGCCTGCATCTTGGGCATGAAAAAATCGAGGTCAGCGTTGCCTTGCTGCTCAACCGTCAAAATCAATTGATTGCGGTACGGGAATTGTCGCGCGGTACGGTGGCGGAAAACACGGTTTATATCCGTGAAATCGTCAAATTGGCATTGGATGAATACGCCGACAGTTTGATTTTGGCACACAATCATCCGGGTGGTTCGGCAAGGCCGTCTGAATCTGATGTGCAGTTTACAGAGCGTTTGAAACAGGCTTTAAGTTTGGTGGATATTACGCTCTTAGACCATTTTATCGTAACGGCAAAAGAAACCTGTTCTTTGCGTGAACAAGGCTATATGTAAGGATGAATGTTCAGACGGCCTCAGTAAGATGGGTTACCTTACCAAGGCCGTCTGAAGGATTATTGCGTTACTTCATCGGAGGACTCTTCCTGATAGATGATTTCTTCCGATTTTGGCTTTTCTTTGCTCTTTTCTTTTTCTTTGTCCTTGTCTTTTTTGCCGTCAGGAATGGCGGCATCAATCACTGCCCCCGTTCCTTTGACAACCAATTTTCCAGCAGTCAGGACAGTTGTAGCAGCCAAATCGACAGCCGCGCCTACGACGCAGCCGTTAAGCGTCAGGCAAAGGGCAAGTGCCGGAAGCAGGTGTTTTGTGCATCTCAATGGCTGCATCCGCAGTGTCCTTCGTGATGATGGCCGCATCCGAGTGCTTCTTGCCAAGCATCATCGTCGCCGTCAAATTCTTCAACTTCGTCAAATTCGCCGTTTTCTACCATGCTTACCAGCTCTTCCAGGCTTTCTGCGCCTTCTACCCAAAAGCAGGGAATATCGGGCGGTGTGTCGGGGGCAAGCAGGGCGGCCTGTTGGTCGTGCCAAGCAATCCAATAGCCGTTTTGCGTTTGTACGAATACGGCATCGGGATGGATGGTTTCGTTTTCAGTATTGACCAGCATTCTGGCGGCGATATCGGTTTGAAAAGGTAAGGTTTGCATGATGGTTTGAGAATGTGAGAAAAGGAAGTATTGTAACATGGCAAAAACAAACGCACCGTCTGAGTCAGGCGGTGCGTTTGTATCTCGGCAACTTGGGTGCGGACGGTTTAAGGTGTCGGCCGCACCGGAAATATCATTCCGTTTAGATTATTTGTCGTCGTTGTTTGCTAAAACAAAGCGGTAAATAGCCGCGCCAACTGCTGCGCCGGCAATAGGGGCCAACCAGAACAACCACAGTTGTTCAACAGCCCAGCCGCCTTGGAACAAGGCAACGCCGGTAGAACGTGCAGGGTTGACGGAAGTATTGGTCACAGGAATGCTGATCAAGTGAATCAGGGTCAGACCCAGGCCGATGGCGATAGGGGCGAAGCCGGCCGGAGCCAGTTTGTCGGTAGAACCCATGATGATGATCAGGAAGAATGCGGTCAGTACGAATTCGATCAGCAACGCGGCCATCATGTCGTAACCGTTAGGAGAGTGTTCGCCGAAACCATTGCTGGCAAAGCCGGAAGCAACAGCATCAAAACCGGTTTTACCGGAAGCAATCAGATACAGAACACCAGCAGCGGCAATCGCACCGATAACTTGGGATACGATGTAAGGCAACAGGTCTTTACCGTTGAAACGGCCGCCGATGAAGAGGCCGACGGAAACGGCAGGGTTGAAGTGGCCGCCGGAAATATGGCCGACGGCGTAAGCCATGGTCAGTACGGTCAAGCCGAACGCCAAGGCGACACCGGCAAAGCCAATGCCGAGTTCAGGGTAGGCTGCTGCCAATACTGCGCTGCCGCAGCCGCCGAATACCAGCCAGAAAGTGCCGAAAAATTCTGCAAAATATTTTTTCATTTGTTTTTCCTCGTAAAGGGTGGGGTGTTGCCGAGGGCATGAATCATAATAATATTGTTTCTAATCGAAAAACGGATTTACCTGTTTTTTCCGGTCTTGACAAAAGGCTGTCTGAAAATAGTGACAAACGGGTAGAGATATGCATTTTGCAGGTCGAGTTTGGTTGATTGAACCTTGTTTTTTGTGAAGCAAATGCCGTTAATGCAAAAGCATTTAGATTTGTAAGAAATGTTGTTTATAGATTACTTATTTGCTTGTTTATTTGATTGGAATCTCTGAACCATATCTGATTTAAAAAGGCCGTCTGAAAAGTTTTCAGACGGCCTTAATTTTAAACAAGGATAAATTAATCCAGATGGTCGCTGCTTTGCGCCAGGATGGTGCGGTTGCCGTTGTTTTCCGCCGGGGAAACAATACCGTCGGCTTCCATTTGGTCAATCAGGCGGGCGGCGCGGTTGTAGCCGATGCGCAGTTGGCGTTGGATATTGGAAATGCTGGCTTTACGTGATTTCAAGACAACGGAAACGGCTTCGTCATACATGGGGTCGAGGTCGCTGTCGTTGTTGCGGCTGGTACCGGTAAAGTCTTCGGCCGAACCGTTGCTCAAAATATCGTCGATATAATCGGGTGCGCCGAATTGTTTCAGGTATTCCACTACGCGGTGTACTTCGTTGTCGGAAGCGAACGCGCCGTGTACACGTTGCGGATAGCCGGTGCCTGGTGGCAAGAACAGCATATCGCCTTGGCCGAGCAGGTTTTCCGCGCCCATTTGGTCAAGAATCGTGCGACTGTCGATTTTGCTGGACACTTGGAAGGCAATGCGTGTCGGAATATTGGCTTTAATCAGGCCGGTGATGACATCCACGCTTGGGCGTTGGGTGGCAAGAATCAAATGGATGCCGGCTGCGCGTGCTTTTTGGGCGAGGCGGGCAATCAGCTCTTCAATTTTCTTACCGGCGGTCATCATCAGGTCGGCAAATTCATCTACGACGACCACGATAAACGGCAGTTTTTCCAATGGCTCAGGGTCTTCGGGCGTAAGGCTGAACGGGCTGCCGGTTTTTTCACCACGCGCGGAGGCTTCGGCAATTTTTTGGTTAAAGCCGGCAAGGTTGCGCACGCCCATAAAGCTCATCAGGCGGTAGCGTTTTTCCATTTCGTTGACGCACCAGTTCAGGGCGTTTGCAGCCAGCTTCATATCGGTTACGACAGGGGCGAGCAGGTGCGGAATGCCTTCGTAAATGCTTAATTCCAGCATTTTCGGGTCAATCATAATCATGCGCACGTCTTCCGGCGTTGCTTTGAAGAGCATGGACAGAATCATGGCATTCACACCCACGGATTTACCCGAACCGGTCGTACCGGCAACCAGCAGATGTGGCGCTTTGGCCAAGTCTGTCACAACAGGCTGGCCGGTGATGTCTTGGCCGAGGGCGAGGGTCAGTTTGGATTTAGATTCGGTAAACGCAGGCGAATTGAAGATTTCGCTCAAGCGGATCATTTGGCGTTTCGGATTAGGCAATTCCAAGCCCATGCAGGTTTTGCCGGGGATGGTTTCCACCACGCGGATGGAAGCCACGCCAAGCGAGCGTGCCAAGTCTTTTTCAAGATTCAAAACGGCACTGCCGCGCACGCCGACATCAGGCTCAATCTCGTAGCGTGTAATGACCGGGCCAGAATATGAGTCCATCACTTTGACTTTAACTTTGAACTCGGCCAGTTTTTCTTCGATGGTAATGCTGTTTTCCAGCAACTGTTCTTCAGTTTGCGAGGCGCTCGGGTCAAACTGCGGCGGCAGGAGCAGGGCAGTGGTCGGTAGAAGCGCATCGGTCAGTGTTGTTGAAGTCGGATGAACTACGCTTGGCATACTCTCTTGAACGCTTGGTTCTACGGTTTGCACAGGTGTTTCAACGACTGTCTGTGTATATTCAGACGGCCTTGCGATTGTTTCAATAGATTCAACAGGTTCAATCGTTTCAACCGCTTGAATCGCTTCTGCTTCCGCTTGTACAGGAGCTTCCGGCTCACCATCGAATTCTGTTTCTTCGACGGCAGATTCGCTGATTAAATAATCGCGGATACTGCGTTCAGGCTGATTGCTAACATGCGCATTGACTTGTGCATCAAAAATCGGCACTTGGATTTTATGTTCAAAAGCAGGCGGCTCGGGGATGTCAATCGGCGCAATCGAGGTTTGGAAAACAGGCGGCTCGGGAATATCGGTTTTAGCCATAGGGACAACCGGTACGGCAGGCGGCTCGACTACGGTTGCGTTTGGCGCGGCAGGTTGGGAGATATAAGGGGATTTTTTAACAGGCGCAGCCGGTTTTGGACGGGACGGCGTTGCCGGTGCGGCAGGTTGTGGTGCAACAGCTTCCGTGGCAGCTTGTTTACGCGCCCATCTTTCGGCGGCCGCTTCGGTATGGCGAACTTGACGGCGCAAGCTGGCAGGACGGCTGATTTGTCCCAAGTTGGCCAGAATTTCGTCATTTTCGATGGTGCGCGGAGAATAGTCGCGTAATGGGGCGACGGCCGCGGCCAGTTTGTGGCGCGCGGCGGTACGGCGGGCAAGGTTGTCGTGAATATCTTCCGCTTGGATTTCAGAAGGGAATGCCTGCGTGGAAGTATAGGGGAGGACGGCTTCTTTTTCGGCAGTTCTTAAGGCCGTCTGAACGGTTTCGATATGCGGCGCATGGGCTTCTGCCACGCGGACATTATTGGCGCGCGCCAAGGCACGCTCGCGTGTGCGGCGCAAGATAGGGTCGTTGTAGTCGATGATTTCCATGCCGGTCATCGGCAGGGATGAAGCGCGTAACAATGGGGTTTCAACTTCGTCTTTGTAAATCGGCGCATTTTTTTCGGCCAAATGCTCGTTCCATTCTTCAACCGCCGCTTCGTGCAGGGAACGGGTGGCTTCTTCTAATGTGATTTCTTCAAAATTGCTGTTTTGCACCAAAGACGGGCTGTATTCGGGCGTTTCCATTTGCGCAAACGGCGTGATTTTGGGAATACGTTCCGGCTTGGCAGATTTGCGGGTTTTAGGCGCAACTTTGATTTCTTCTTCGGTCGTTGCGATGTGTTCCGGCTCTTCGGCAACGGGCTCTGCTGCGTACTCTTCGTCTGTTTCGGCGTGTTGCATTTTATTGTGTTCGAGCGCGGAAAGCAGGCGGATGCGGGCGATTTTATGGTTGTCGGCGGTGCGCTTGTTCATGCTGAACAAACGTTTCAGGCTGTCCAGTTGGCTGGCAAAACCGACCGGGCTGTCTTCTTCGTTGATTTCTTCTTCATCGCCACTGAGTCGTGCCAATTCTTGGCGCCACTTTTGCTCTTGTTTCTGGCGCCACCAGAACAATCCGGCTATGACAGCCAGCAGAATTAAAGCCAATATTGTCCAAAGCATGCGTCCATCCCCTTAATTAAACGGCAAAGTCCGTTATTCTAACGCTTTTTTCAGGTAAACAAAACCAGCCGAAACAAGCTTTAACGGCAAAGGCAGACAGGATTGTCAAAGCTGTGGCTTGAGGCGCGTATAATAGGCCGTCTGAACATTTTGCGGATGAGAAGATGATTTTTCAAAACGGATGGTTTCCCGTTGGTGTCGTGATGGCGGCATGGCCTGTATTGCTGGTGATTTTTGCTTTATGCGCAAAGCAGGCATGGGTGTCGGTATCGCAGCATCGTTCCGCATTTTTGTTGGCTGCCGTGATGTTGCCGCTGGCTTGGAGTTTGAATGCCTCTCCGGAAAGCGGACAACTGGCCGGCATGAGCTATCATTTGCTCGCCTTGAACCTGACGGCTTTAATGCTGGGCACCTCTGCTGCGTTCTGCATCAGCGTTTTGCTGTTTTTTCCATATTTATGGCTTTGGGGCGATTGGCATATGTTCCCCATCAACGCCTTGTCCGTATTGCTTCCGCCTTTGTTGGTGAACTTGGGTTTTCGCCATTGGGTGTCGCGTTTGCCTGCCAATATCTTTATCTTTATTTTTCTGAATGGTTTCTGGGCCGCGGCGGTCGGCATGGTGTTTACCGGTGTGGTTTTGGTCGGTTTGTTGGACTGGGCGGATGTGTTTGATACGACGGTATTATGGAAAACCGCTTTTCCTGTTTTCTTCTTAATCGCTTGGGCAGAGGCATTTTTGAGCGGTATTTCAACAGCCATTTTTATTGCGCTCAAGCCGCAATGGATTTGTACTTTTGATGACGGCAGGTATTTGAAATCTGCGCCTAAGATTTGGCAATAAGATATGAAGGCATCTTTGTGTGGTTTTCAGACGGCCTCATGACCGGATGGCCTGTTTTCAATTAAATTTTTAACGTGTTATGTTTGCTTATATTTTTCCCATTATTTGCGGTGCCGCTGTCGGGGCTGTATTGCGTTGGCTGTTTGGCTTGGTGCTGGTGTCTTCTGCGCCTTTTTCTATCGGTACATTGGCGGCAAACTGGCTGGGCGCGCTGCTGATCGGCGTATTGGCAGAACTCTTAACCGATCCGCAATGGCGTTTGCTTTGGATTACCAGATTTCTCGGCAGCTTGACCACATTTTCAGGTTTTTCAGTGGAGATGGTGGGTTTGATGCAGGCGCAACGCTGGGGCATGGCTTTGATGGCAACCTGTCTGCATGTTTTCGGTTCGTTTGGTTTGACGGCGCTGGGGATTAAATTGGCGCAGATTTGGAAGTAAGCAAAAGTCACAGGGTGCAAAATTGCACCCTGTTATTTTTTATAGGTATTCAATCAATGCCAATAGGTAAACAGACGGTTTCTTGACAATAGGTTTTGCCGAATTCGCTTAAATGCGCCGGTTTGTAGGCGGCAAAGGTGTAGGTCAGGTCTGCGCGGAATGTGTCGGGATCGGCTTCGGCGGTGTCGCAGTTGAGGCCGGTGGGAATATCGAGGGCGACTTTCAGGCCGTCTGAATGATTGAGTTGGCGGCAGAGGGCGGCGATTTCGGTTGGAAGCGCGCCGTTGAAGCCTGTGCCGAATATGCCTTCGATAATGATGTCGTAACCGTTTTTCAGACGGCCTTCCAGTTCTTGGACGGATATCAATTCAATATGGGGCAAACCGTTGAGGCGTTCCCGATTGGTTTGAGCCAAAGGGGAGAGGTTTTCTCCGAGTGAAAACAGAATGTCGATGTGCCAACCTTGCGCCTGCATATATCTTGCCATGACTAGGCCGTCGCCGCCGTTGTTGCCTTTGCCGCAAACGATCAGGGCGCGTCCGGCTTGAGGATGACGCTGCATGAGGTCTCGGGCGGCAGAGCTGCCGGCGTTTTCCATCAGTTGGTCGAAGCTCGTGCCTTTGTCGACGGCTGCTTGTTCGCGTTCGCGCATTTGGGCGGCGGTATAGACTTTCATGATCGGCTCTCTTTGCAGGAAGTTATTGGTCGGCGGTATTCATCAGGCGCAAGGCTTTCAGACGGCCTATTTCTTTTTGATATTCCACCAGCCCGATAAATGTGCCGTCTCGGCTGTACACACGGATGGGCTGTTTGGCGGAAATGTCGTCGGTGAACTGGGGACGTTGGCCGTGTTTGAGCATGGTAACGGCGTAGTCGTTTAGCTCAAGTTTGGGGAAATGTTGCACCAAAACATCGCAAGGCAGCAGCAGGGCATCGCGTTCGGCTTCGTCCAATTCTGCCAAGGCTTCGAGCGTGTGGCTTTGGGCAATGGTAAAGCCGGCGGTTTCAGTACGGCGCAGGGCGGTCAGGTGGGCGAATGTGCCGATGTGTTTAGCGATGTCTTCACTGAGGGTGCGGATATAGGTACCCTTGCTGCAACGTACGTCTATCACGGCTTTGGGTGCATCAAATTCAGTGATATTAATGGAGTAGATGGTGATGTCGCGCGCTTTGCGTTCGATGACGATGCCTTTGCGTGCGTATTCGTACAGCGGTTTGCCTTCGTGTTTGAGGGCGGAAAACATGGGCGGCACTTGGCGGATATCGCCTGTTAAGGCATGACAGGCCGTCTGAAATTCGGACAATGAAATATCGGCGCGTGCGGTGGCGATGATTTCGCCTTCTGCATCGCCTGTGCTGCTGGCTTCGCCCAGTTTCAGCGTGGCGGTATAGGCTTTGTCGGCATCAATCAGATATTGGGCGAACTTGGTCGCTTCGCCGAAGCAAACAGGCAAAAGCCCCGTGGCCAAAGGATCGAGTACGCCGGTATGCCCGGCTTTTTCGGCACGGAACAAGCGCCGTGCTTTTTGCAGGGCGGTGTTGCTGGAAAGGCCTTCGGGTTTGTCAAGGAGAAGAACGCCGTTGACCGGGCGTTTGGTGGGTTTGGCTGTCATATTAAGCGGGGGGAGTGTTAATGTTCAGGCCGTCTGAAAGCATTCAGACGGCCTGTGTGTTTTAATCAATCAGTCTTCAACCGGTTTTTCCGCCGCCACTTGGTCGATCAGGCTGGAAATACTCATGCCGCGTTCGAGTGATTCGTCGTATTTGAAGTGCAGCTCAGGCGTTTTGAAGAGTTTGATGCGTTTGGCCAATTCGCTGCGCAAATGGCCTTTGGCGTGCTCCAAAGCTTCTTCGGTGATGTCGCGTGTGCTGTCGTCGAGGACGGTGTAGAACACGGTTGCGTGGCTGTAATCGCGGGTAACTTCGACTTCGTTGATGGTGATGAAGCCTGCGCGCGGATCTTTCAGGCCGGTGCGGACGAGTTCGGCCAGTTCGCGCATGATTTGTTCTTTGACACGGTCTTGGCGGGCGTAGCCGCGTAGGGGTTTTCTCATGGTTTTCCTTGATGTATGGCAGGCTGTCGTTTCAGACGACCTGCGGTTTGGATTTTGAACAGCTGCCTATTATAACGGAGCGCGGTTTATTGTGCTTGAACCGAGAAAGGCATATCGATTTTTTGCCATTGCGCGCTTTCGTAGTCCAGCGCATCGGCGATAAGGGGGTGTTGCTCCAGCCATTGGGCGTTGATGCGCAAGATGAAGCTGTGGTTGATTTCATCGACGCGAAGCTGGGTTTGCGGCGGTAAATCAAGCGGCAGGCGTGAGCGGCAGAAGAGGGCAGCCAGGCGCAGGGACAATACGGCACACCACATGATTTCGTTGTTGCCGATAATGTCCGCCATTTTCTTAAGGTCGCCGCGATGGCCGATAACCAGTTGCGCCAAAATGGTTTGCTCTTTGCGTGAGAAGCCCGGCATATCGGCGTTTTCGAGAATGTAGGCGGAGTGTTTGTGATAACCGGTATGGGCGATATCCAAACCGATTTCATGCAGACGGCCTGCGCGGCTGAGGTATTGGTTCCACAGGGCAAGTTCTTGAACAGTTACGTTTTTGGCGTGGCACAGGCTGTTCATGAAGGCTTGCGCGGTATCGGCAACGCGTTTGGCTTGGTTGAGGCTGACGTGGTAGCGTTTTTGGAACTCGGCCGTTGTCTGCTCGCGCATATCGACATTGAGGCTGCGGCCGATTAAGTCGTAGAACACGCCGTCGCGGAGGGCGGCTTCGGTAACGGTCATTTTAGTCAGCGAGAGTTCGTCGAAAGCGGCCATCATCACGGCCAACCCGCCCGCAAAAACTTCGACGCGTTCAGGTTTGAGGTTTTCAAATTTGGCTTTTTTAACCGAACCGGCTTCGATAATCCTATCGGCAAGATAACGCATGCCTTGGGCGGTAATATCGGCTTCTTGCGGCAATTCGGCCGCCAAAACGTCGCGTATGGATTTTGCCGAACCGGACGTGCCGATAGCGAAATCCCAACCGGTACGCTTCATCAGTTTGCTGATGCGCTGGATTTCGATACGCGCGGCGGAAACGGCGGCTTGGAAATCTTTGGCGGTCACTTTGTTTTGGAAGAAGCGCATGCTGTATGTTACGCAGCCCAAAGGCAGGCTTTCTGTGGTCAGCGGTTGCAAATCCGAGCCGATGACAAATTCGGTCGAACCGCCGCCGATGTCGATAACCAGCATTTTGTCGCCTTTGGGCGGCAGGGTATGCACTACGCCGGTGTAAATCAGACGTGCTTCTTCGCGGCCGGCAATGACTTCGATGGGGAAACCCAGCGCCGCTTCGGCACGGGGCAGGAATTGGGCGATGTTTTTGGCGACGCGGAAAGTGTTGGTGGCCACCACGCGCACGTTTTCAGGTTGGAATCCGCGCAGGCGTTCGCCGAATTTTGCCAAACATTCCAAGGCTTGTTCTTGAGAGGCTTCGCTCAGGTTTTTTTGTTCGTCCAAGCCGGCGGCAAAGCGTACCATTTGTTTGAAGGAGTCGATGACTTTCAGCTGGCCGTTGTTGTTTTCACAAATTTGCAGGCGGAAACTGTTGGAGCCCAAATCGACGGAGGCTAAAACGTTGGCGGGAGTGGTGGTCATAAAAAATACCGCTTGATTAGAAAAACCTAAATGTTACTTGAGGCGGTATCACTTGACAATAAAAGGAATACAGCTCTTTGATTCTGCTCATAGATGTATTTTATAATGCTGATTTTAAGCAAATATATCAAAGGCCGTCTGAACTTTTCAGACGGCCTAAAAAGAGAAATACATGAAATCGGAAAACCAAGATTCCTTATTTTTATCGCGCCGCCGCCTGTTGCAAGTCGGCGGAGCCATGCTTTTGACGCCTGCGGCCGCTTGGGCGGGGGCGCAACGTGAAGAAACGCTGGCCGATGATGTGGCGTCCGTGATGCGCAGTTCGATCAATAGCGCCAGCCCTGCGCGGCTGGTGTTTACCGATGCAAGGGAAGGGGAGCGTTGGTTGGCGGCGATGTCTTCCCGATTGGCACGCTTTATTCCCGATGAAGGCGAGCGCCGCCGCCTGCTGATCAATATCCAATACGAAAGCAGCCGGGCCGGACTCAATACTCAAGTGATTTTGGGCTTGATTGAAGTGGAAAGCGCGTTTCGCCAATATGCCATCAGCGGCGTGGGTGCGCGCGGTTTGATGCAGGTGATGCCGTTTTGGAAAAACTATATCGGCAATCCGTCGCACAACCTTTTCGACATCCGCACCAATCTGCGCTACGGCTGCACCATTCTGCGCCATTACAACAATATCGAAAAAGGCAATATTGTCCGCGCGTTGGCAAGGTTTAACGGCAGCTTGGGTAGCAACAAATATCCGAATGCCGTATTGGGCGCATGGCGGAATAGATGGCAGTGGGGTTGAGCGGCTTGCGATTTGCCTCATGCAATTCCTTTGAATCCTGTATAATCAGAAAATCTGTTAATTCACACTTTCAGACGGCCTTTCGTAAATTTAAGGCCGTCTGAAACATTATCTATGGCAAGAGATAACCGCATTCAAATGTTTCCGCACGAATGGCGTGCCAGTACCACACTCTCCGGCGTTTACGCACTGCGTATGCTGGGGATGTTTTTGGTGCTGCCTGTTTTGGCGATGTATGCCGCTTCGTTGCCCGGTGCGGAAGATAATAAAGCATTGGTCGGTATGGCAATGGGCATTTACGGGCTGACACAGGCCTTGTTGCAGCTGCCATTGGGCATCGCTTCCGACAAGTTCGGCCGTAAAAAAGTGATTTATATCGGCTTGATTGTGTTTGCCGCCGGTAGTTTCCTAGCCGCAGTTGCCGACAGCCTGCAAATGTTGGTCGCCGCGCGTGCCATTCAAGGCGCGGGTGCCGTCAGTGCGGCGGTAACGGCTTTGCTGGCTGACTTAACCCGTAGCGAAGTGCGGACGCGTGCGATGGCGATGATCGGCCTGAGTATCGGCTTGACCTTCTCCGTCAGCCTGGTGCTTGCCCCGATGATTGCTAGCTTTATCGGCGTATCCGGCCTGTTTGCGCTGACCGGTATCCTGACGGTAATCAGTATCGGCGTGGTTGCGTGGATGACGCCGGAGCCGGAAGAGTCAAAACTGCACGAAGACACGCAGGCGCAGCCTTCGCGTATGGGCGAGGTATTGAAAAACCACCAGCTGCTCAATCTTGATTTCGGCATTTTTGCCTTGCATGCGGCGCAAATGGCATTATTTACCGCATTGCCGTTTGCCATGACGCAGCTGGGTTTGGAAAAAATCCATCACTGGCAAGTCTATCTGCCGTCAACCATTACCGGCCTGATTATTATGGTGCCGTTGATTATCGTCGGCGAAACACGAAACAAACTCAAGCAAGTGTTTATCCTCGGTATTGTTTGCATTGCTGCGGCGCAAATCGGCTTGCTGTTTGGCATGCACTCGATATGGTTGATTACCGCCTATTTGATTGTTTATTTTATTGGTTTCAATGTATTGGAAGCCAGCCTGCCGTCTATGGTATCGAAAATCGCCCCGTCCGATTTGAAAGGAACGGCGATGGGCGTGTATAACACATTACAGTCAGTCGGCTTGTTTGTCGGCGGCGCGACCGGCGGCTTATTGTTCCAAAAATATGGGTTTTCAGGCGTTTTTACCTTTTGTAGCGTATTGATGCTGCTGTGGTTGGTATTGGCACTCATCTTACCGGCACCAAAACCCGTCAAAAACCTCAGCTATCCGCTTAACGCCAAATGGCAGCAAAATCCGGATTTGCTCTACCAAAAACTGACCGAAATTGAAGGCGTTGAAAGCATCAGCTTCAGCGCAGACAAACAAACCATTTATATCAAGGCCTTGCAAAAAGGATTCGACCAAGAGGCCGCCGAAAAAATCATCACAGGAGTGTAAAATGTCATTGAATAAAGTTATCCTCATCGGCCGTCTCGGCCGCGACCCGGAAGTCCGCTATATGCCCAACGGCGAGGCCGTCTGTAACTTCAGCGTTGCCACCAGCGAAACGTGGAACGACCGCAACGGCCAACGCGTAGAACGTACCGAATGGCACAACATCACCATGTACCGCAAACTCGCCGAAATCGCCGGCCAATACCTGCGTAAAGGCAGCCAAGTGTACCTGGAAGGCCGTATCCAAAGCCGTAAATACCAAGGCAAAGACGGTATCGAACGTACCGCTTACGACATCATCGCCAATGAGATGAAAATGCTCGGCAGCCGCAACGACAACAGCGGTGGCGCACCATACGATGACGGCTATAACCAAGGCGGTCATTCAAGCCAAAGCAGCTACCAACAAGCGCCACAACAGCAATACCAATCTGCCCCGGCGCAAGAACCCCCAGCCGCCCCAGCCCGTCGTCCTGCCCCGGCACAACCGACCGCTCCGGTTGAAGATATCGACGACGATATTCCGTTCTGAGCATTAAGTTTTTTCTTGTTAATATGTATCTATGAAATTGACATCTCTTTTATTTTCTATGGTATTATTAGAATAGTATGGTTTATTAGAAATTATACATAGGTGATGTTTCAATTTTATCATTAAGGATAAGAAAATGAATTTAGATCTTTCTTTTGAAGTAGTAAACCAGCAATCAACAACGATGGCAAAATATTCCGACGGCTGTTCTGGACAGCGTAGTGATTGTTGTACGAGAGTATGTACGAGAATCAATAATGAAGCATCATCAACAGATGCTTGGGATATGTACCTTGAAGTTAATGCAGGTGTATTGCAATACTAAACAACTTTATGTGCCCTGTTTTAAACAGGGCTTTTTGCTAAAATTATTATGCTAAATAAAAAATTTAAATTACAAGATACTCTAGATGTTTATATTTCGGAATTGGAAAATGATAAAGTTATAGTTACTTTTAGTAGAATGACTACGCGAGAACGTTTAGAAATAACAACTCATCGTGATGTGGCTATGTTTTTAGCTTGCTTGAATGGAAAACAAACGACATTAGAAATTCTAAATACTTTAGGGCATTTTGATATTGGACAAGCAGTTAAACTATTAGATTTTTTACGATCTAAGCACCTTATTTGTGAAATAGATAATAATGCAATTGAAAATTCTCGTTATTCCCGCCAAATTGCTTATTTTGATGATATGGTATTGAATCAGAGCGGGAATGAATCACAGCAAAAATTGCAGAATAAGCATATTGTGATCATCGGTTGTGGGGCCGTTACTGGTGCTATGGCAGAAATTTTAGCTCGAGCAGGAGTAGAAAAATTTACGCTTATTGATGATAGAAAAGTTCGTCAATCAGATCTCCTTCGTCATTTATTTTGTCGTTTGAATCAGATTGGTAATTATAAAACAGATATATTAGCTGATTATTTAAAACGTATAAATTACAAAATTCAAACAAAAATTTTTCATGAAAAGTTATTGCCACAAACTGATTTGAATAATTGGATCACAGATGATGTTGATTTAGTGATTAATGGTTGTGATGAACCCTATATTGGACATACTTCTTTAAAAATTGGACGTTTTTTACAAAAGAAAAATATTCCAATGTATGTAATGGGGGGATTTGATGCACATCTAATGAGTTCGGGAGAACTGGTTTTTTCACCATATACCCCTTGTATTGATTGTTGTCAGCAAACCTTCCAAAAAGCGTTAACCAATTGGAAACCTACTTATACTAAAGTAGAAAAACCTGAGATATTAATAAAAGAAATAAATAATATTTCAATAAGTCAAGAACAGCTTTGGGATATTGGTGGAGCAGGTGGATTGTCAGCTATGTCACTTTTTTCTGCTAATTTGAGTTGTCTGAGAATTATTCAGTTCTTGGTTGGCGATGATAATTTTGATTATAAAACAGAGCGATATGAGTATTTAATTGATAAGGGTGAAATGACGGTATTTGAAATGGTTAAGCAAACTAATTTTTGTGGATTGTGTAATGGATAATTTACGTTTACGTCGTTCAATAGGTATTGTTACTATGGAACAATACATTGATTTTTTTAAATCAAATACGCGAGAAAGTATCATATTGAAAATGAATAACCCTCAAATTGTAACATTGTTACAATGTTTTGATGGTAATACAAGCATACAACAGGTTTGTGAAAAGTATCAAATTAGCAATATAGCTCAATTAGAAAAATTATTAGAATATTTATATAAAGAACATATTTTAATTCATCAAGATGTACCATATCCATTAGATTTTGTTACAAATAAAATTCGTTTGTTAAATTTGCTGGAGGACTATTGTCATTCAACAAGTGAAGTAATGGCTAAAGTAAAAGATTTGGCTAATAAAACTGTACTGATCATTGGTTTAGGTGCAGTAGGAAGCTTTATTGCAATGCAATTAGTACAATTTGGTGTTTCTAACTTGATTTTTGTAGATAAAGATTGTGTTGATGAGAGTAATTTACACCGACAGTATTATTTTGAAGAACAAATAGGTAAGCTAAAATCTAAAGTTTTACAGCAAGAAATTTTAGCTATAAATCCTGATTGTCATATTGAGATTATTGACGATTTTCTAACTGAAGACTTTTTTAAAAAATATGAAATGCCTGCACATTTAGATCTAATTATTAATTGTGCAGATGAACCAAATGTAGATAAAACCAGCCGTATTGTGGCGGAGTATGCGATGGAGAAGCGTATTCCTCATATTATTGGAGGTGGTTATAATTTACATTTAACATTAATTGGTCAAACAATTATTCCATTTCAAACAGCTTGTTTCGAATGCTTTAATCTATTTTTGAAAGAGTTAAATGATACTAGTTTACGGAATGTGAAAAAACTACACAGAGAAAATAGAAAATTAGGTTCATTTGCACCATTATCAGGTATAGCATCGAATTTAGCTGTATTAGATGCATTTAAGTTGTTAATTGGTAGATTAGATAAACTACAACAAGCTAATAAGAGAATAGAATTTAACTCAGCTTCGCATAAATTTTCTGTTATGCAAGTAAACCGTTCAAAAAAGTGTAAATGGTGTGGTAATGAATAATAATATTGAACTTTATCAGGTACGAACTCATAATCTGAAAAACATTTCTGTATCGATTCCTAAAAAGAAAATTACAGTAATTTATGGGCGTTCTGGAGCAGGGAAAAGTTCATTAGCTTTTTCTACACTACATAAACTTTGTGCTGATGAATTTGAAGCAATGGAAAATGGTTTTAGTGATAACGAAGATTATCAGCTTGATGGATATAGTGGCATTATTCCCAGTATTGCGATTAATCAAACCAATAAAAATAATAATCCACGTTCTACACTTTATTCATTTTTAAATATGGCACAGATCATTTCTGCAGTTAAGAAAGATAATCTATTTCCATATACGTTACTTAAACTCAATAAACCACAAAATGAATGCAAACATTGTAACGGTTTAGGTGAAACAGCTGAAGTTATAGATACTAATTTAATTGATGAGCAGAAAACACTTGAAGAAAATCCATTTAAAATATGGCAAAAAGGATATCTATCAGAGTTATATTACAAATTAATGATTGCCTATTGCGAAGCTGAATTTATCTCAATAAATAAACCATATTATCTGCTTTCAGAGGATGAAAAAAATAAGTTACTTTATGCTACAAGTAAAGAAAAATTAGTTGTGCGTTTTAAGCATAATGGTAAATATAAGCAAAGAAAGATATATTATCAAGGTGTAATGCTCTGTGCGGAATCTAAATTGAGTTCAAATACGATGGTTGATTGTGTAGAGATGAGGGTTTGTCCTTATTGCTTAGGAAGCAGGGTAGATCGAACAGTTTATAAGGATCAAAAAGTAGCAAATATTGATTTTATCGATTTTTTACGCTTACCTATTAGTGAGTTAGAAAATAAGTTGAAACATCAAGCCGAGTTCTCTCATTTGCACCGCGTATTAGATAGTATTTGTGAAATGGGATTAGGTTATTTGAATCTATCTCGTGCTATTCCATCTTTATCTGGTGGTGAATTGCAAAAATTAAAATTTAGCCGTATTTTAAATTCAGAGATTTCAGGGGTACTAATTGTGATTGATGAAATTTCATCTCAATTAAGTGATGAGTCATACCCAATTATTTGGTGTAAACTGAAACAGCTTACTGAAAAAAATACTGTGGTGTTAGTTGAGCATAATTGTTATTTTATTGAAAAAGCGGATTATCAGATTCATATTGGGAGATTCGCAGGTAGCCAAGGTGGTTATCTTTGTGAAAAAGAGAATATTTGTGCTTCTAATAATTCTATTAAACATAGAAAAACTAGGGATTTTTTCAAATTTACTGGGATAAATAAGCATAATTTACATAATCAAGCAGTAAATATTCCTAAGAAATCTATTACTGTGTTTACGGGTGTATCGGGAAGTGGTAAATCTAGCTTAGCAAAATGGATTGAAATTAATCAAAAAGCAATTTATATTACACAAAAAAATAGCCAGTTCTCTGCACGTTCAGTATTAGCTTCTACCTTGAAGGTTAATAAAATCATCGCTGAATACTTTGCTAAGCAGACTGGTTTACATGAAGATGAATTTCTCTTGCATAAAAATGCAGGTTGTAAAATTTGTCACGGTATTGGGGTTATTAAATATGAAAGAGGATTTGATAAGGATCTATATCTAAACTGCCATCAGTGTAATGGACATTTGTTTAATGAGCAAAATTTAGCAATTTATCAAAAAGTAGATGGATTGTCTATTTTAGATTTTTATCAGACTGAGATCAGCGAACTTTTATCTTTGTTACCCAAATCACTGGGAAGCTTTGTACAAATACTCACAACAGTTAATGAGTTAGGCTTGGGACATTTAACACTTTCTCGCAAAACTCAAACATTATCAGGTGGTGAGATCCGCCGTTTGAAATTGTGTGAACATCTTGCGCGTCAGAAAGAGACAAAGAAAATTTTGATTATTGATGAACCAGCAGCAGGCTTAGATCCAGAAACAGCAGATAAAGTTGCTGCTTTTATTCGGAAACGATCAGATTTATTCTCTAGTGTTATCTTGATCGAACATCGTTCTGAAGTTATTCGTTATGCAGATTATGAGGTAAAAGTAGGGCCTTCTGCAGGAGTTGAAGGAGGAAATATTGTTTCACAAGAATTCTTATAATTAAATAATTTAAAATTAATTTAGATGAGGTTTTAATAAATTTTTCTACAAAAATTATTAATAAAAATAAATATTATTTTTATACAAGCTAGCATCTTTATAAAGAATTAATTTGAAAGTTAAAAAATAATAAATTCTTAATTTATATTAAGATTGTCTTTAAAATTATCTAAATAAAATCCTACATTTGTACCGAGCCGTTAACAGTCAGGCTGATTTCTTCCGAACCCGGAGAAGCCGGTACGCCATCTTCTATTCCTGCAGCCACTTCTGCGGCGGGGATTGCACGCAGCATTTTGGCGTGTGCAAAGTCACCGCCGACTTGGCGGTTGCCGATATGGCCCAGGTTGAGTTTGACGATTTTGTAGCTTGAGAAGCCGAGCGTTTGGGCGAGATTTTGGGCGCGGTCTTTGAAGCGCAGGATGACGGCTTTGCTCAGTTGATCGACGGTTTCTTCGCGTTTTTCTTTGGATACGGAAAATGAGGAGTTTTCCAAAACGGCGATATTGATGCTGTCGGCAATCAGGCGGTTGAGTGCTTCAAAGTCTTTGCTTTCTACTTTGAAGTAGGCGTGTTCTTCCCAGCCGGTTTGGGTACGTTTGCCGTTGGTGTATTGATAGCGTGGGGACGCGTTGCGTTCCATCAGCTCGGCTTTAAATTTGCCGTTTTGGGAGATTTTGTTGAACTGGTTGAATTTCTTCATGAAGGCTTGGTTGACGGTTTGACGGTCTTTGCCTTCTGCGTTGACGCTGAAATATGCGGTCATGGTGTCCCGCGGTACTTCAATATTCGCGGATTCGGAAAATTCTACGATGTTGTAGTTGAGGCTTTCTGCTGCTACGGGCAGGGAGGCAGCTAGCAGTAGGGCAATAAGGGCTGGACGGAGCATTTTGGTTTCCTTATAAGGGGATTTCAAAAAAGTAATTTAGCATGAAAGATGGAAACGTTGGTTTTGGCAAGCGTAAGGATTTGTATGGGCTGAGGCCGTCTGAAAAGAAGTTACTTTGTATCCATCAGGCCGACCTCATGGGGATTGAGGCGGGCGTTTTCTTCTTGGCCTAAGCCGACCAATTTCCGCAAGCGGGTCATGTAGGCGTTGACATCAAGGCCCCGTCTGTAGCGTTGTGCTTCCCAGATGGTTTCTGCTAAGGCTTCCATCATATCGTGTTCGGCTTTGACCCAGTCGCCGTTGTAACGGGCGCAAAGTTGTTGGTGGATGGCACGGATGCCCGGGGGCTGGTCGATGGCGCTTTGCTCTTGTAGTGAAAGGTGTAGCGACATATGCAGGAATGGGTTGCTTTCGCCGTCTTCGGGCAGCCATTCTTTATCTAAATATTGTTCGATGTTTTCGAGATAGTGTCCGTATTCGGGATGGGCTTCGATAATGCGTAAGGCTTTTTGCTGTAGGCCGTCCAATTGGAGCGGTGCGAGCCTGTGTTGCCAGACGTGGGCAAAAAATCGGCGGACATCGTGGGTGTTTACGTCATACATAGCGGGTGTAATTTGATTTTGGGATATGTGATTATATAGCGATTGCGATAAAAAAGGCCGTCTGAAAAGTGTGTTTTCAGACGGCCTTTGTTTTGCAGGGTTTAGCGGCGGTCGATGATTCGGTAATATACTTCGCCGTCTTGGACATAGCCCAATTCGACGCGGGCAATTTCGGCGATGGCCTCTTGTCCGTGTGCCAAGTCTTCAACTTCCGCATTGAGGAAATTGTTGCGTAAAGTGAGTGTTTGGTTTTTTTCCTCCTGACGGACGAGTTGCTCCTGCAATTCTTCCGTATGCCCAACGCTGCCTTTGCCAAACCAAAGGCTGTACTGACAGCACAACAGTGCGAAGGTTAAAACAAAAGTCACCCACTTCATACAATCAATATCCTATATTCTGCTTATTTGCCCAGTTGGTAGAATGCGGCTTTGCCGGGGTAGTAAGCGGCTTCGGCCAATTCTTCTTCAATGCGCAGCAATTGGTTGTATTTCGCCATGCGGTCGGAGCGGGACAGGGAGCCGGTTTTGATTTGCATACAGTTGGTGGCAACTGCCAAGTCGGCAATGGTGCTGTCTTCTGTTTCGCCGGAACGGTGGCTCATTACGCTGGCGTAGCGGTTGCGTTTGGCCAAGTCGACGGCTTGCAGGGTTTCGCTCAATGTACCGATTTGGTTGACTTTAACCAGCAATGCGTTTGCCACGCCTTTTTCGATGCCTTCGGCCAAGATTTTTGGATTGGTTACGAACAAGTCGTCGCCGACCAATTGAACTTTTTTGCCCAATTTTTCGGTCAGCAGTTTCCAGCCTTCCCAGTCGTTTTCGTCCATGCCGTCTTCGATGGAAATGATTGGGAATTCGTTAACCAGGCCTTCCAGGTATTCTGCAAATTCTGCGCTGGTGTAGGAGCGGCCTTCGGCTTCCAGGTGGTATTGGCCGTCTTTGTAGAACTCGCTGGATGCGCAGTCCAGGGCGAACAATACGTCTTCGCCTGCTTTGTAGCCGGCGGCTTCAGTGGCTTCCACCATCAATTGCAGGGCTTCTTTGTGGCTGTTCAGGTTGGGTGCAAAACCGCCTTCGTCGCCAACGGTAGTTGGGAAGCCTTTGCTATCGCACAGTTTTTTCAGCGCGTGGAAAATTTCGGCACCGCAACGCAGGGCTTCGCGGAAAGATTTTGCGCCGACAGGCATAATCATGAATTCTTGGATGTTCAGGCTGTTGTTGGCGTGTTCGCCGCCGTTGATTACGTTCATCATCGGAACCGGCAGAGCCATTGGGCCTGCGCCGCCCAAGTAACGGTACAGCGGCAGGCCTGCATCTTCAGCGGCCGCGCGTGCTACGGCCATGGAAACGGCCAAAGTGGCGTTGGCACCCAAGTTGCCTTTGTTTTCAGTACCGTCCAATTCGATCATGATTTGGTCGATATAAGATTGTTCGCTGGCATCGATGCCGATGAGGGCTTGCGCGATTTGGTTGTTAACGTGGTCAACGGCTTTCAATACGCCTTTGCCCAAGTAACGGGATTTGTCGCCGTCACGCAGTTCCAAAGCTTCTTTTTGACCGGTTGATGCGCCGCTTGGTACGGCTGCACGGCCCATGACGCCGGATTCCAACAATACGTCACACTCTACAGTAGGGTTGCCGCGAGAGTCTAAGATTTCGCGTGCAAAAATATCAACGATTGCGCTCATGAATATCTCCAAATAGGATGGTAAAAGAAAAGTAGCTTTGTTACGCTTCAGACGGCCTTGAGGATGATTGCCGAAATCTGATGAATGCAGACATTATACCGTCTTTGCCGGGCATGGCATCGGCGTCGGAATGAAACCGACTGTAAGTTTGTTTCACGTCAATATCGTTCAAACAAACATAAGCCGTATAGTGTAACATTTTTTACCCTTTTTAGGGTGAAAAGCTGATTAAATCAGGCATAAGCCCGTCTGAAAACCAGATTAGCCTTCGCCCAAAATCATCGAGCCTACGCCGTCATCGGTCAGCACTTCCAAGAGCAGGGCGTTGGGAACGCGGCCGTCTATAATGTGCGTGGCTTTAACGCCGCTTTTGGCGGCTTCGACGGCAGAGGCAATTTTAGGCAACATACCGCCGTACAGCGTGCCGTCTTCAATTAATTCGTCAATACGGCTTGGCGTCAGAGTGGTCAATAATTTGCCTTCTTTATCCAGTACGCCGGGGATGTTGGTCATCATCAGCAGTTTTTCGGCTTGAAGTTTTTCCGCCAGTTTGCCGGCAACCAAGTCGGCATTGATGTTGAACGCTTCGCCGTTTTGGCCTACGCCGATGGGTGCGATGACCGGAATGCAGCCGCGCTCGACCAAGCCTTCTACCAAACGGGTATCGATGTCGGCCACTGTGCCGACTTGACCGATGTCCACGCCTTTTTGTTCGGGCGTGTCGATCAGGAGTTTTTCCGCTTTGATGAAGTGGTTGTCCCGGCCGGTAATGCCGACGGCGCGACCACCGAAGGAGGTAATCATGGAAACGATTTCTTTATTGACGTGTCCGCCCAAAACCATTTCCACAATGTCCATGGTTTCGCTGTCGGTGACGCGCATACCTTGAACAAATTCTCCTTTTTTGCCGACTTTTTCCAACATTTCATTGATTTGCGGGCCGCCGCCGTGAACGATGACGGGATGCAGGCCGATCAGTTTGAGCAGGACGACATCGCGTGCGAAGCCCTCTTTTAAGGCCGACTCGGTCATGGCGTTGCCGCCGTATTTGATGACGATGATGGAGCCGGAAAAACGGCGGATATAAGGTAAAGATTCGGCAAGGACGCGCGCTTTGATCGCAGAGGAGACAGATTGTTGCTGAGTCATGGTTTCAACCTTGTTTCATGATTTCGACCTTTATCTTAATCCCAAAGGCCGTCTGAAACAATATTTCCAAGCGCTTGAAATCCTGTTAAATCAGTTAAATGGTTGAAACCAGCCTCATGCAAACGGTAAAATGACGGTTTGCTTCGGCCTCTTTGCCGATTACTAAGGATACCCATGATGAAAATCAGCACCCAATTCGATGCCGGTTCGGTCGTTGTCAAAGACTTGAGCAACCCTGCCGATATCCGTCTCGCCCTGCGTCCCGACAATGCTTCGGAGTTTGCCCAATGGTTTTACTTCCGTTTGCAGGGTGCGGCCTATCAAAACTGCGTGATGCATTTTGAAAATGCGGCGGACGCTGCGTATCCTTTGGGCTGGGAGGACTATCAGGCTTGCGCTTCTTACGACCGCCAAAATTGGTTCCGCGTGCCGACCAGCTATGAAAACGGTGTGTTGACCATCAACCATACGCCTTTGTCCAACAGCGTTTACTACGCTTATTTCGAGCCTTATTCCAACGAGCAGCATTTGAACCTTTTGGGCGATGCGCAGGGTAGCGGCTTGTGCCGTATCGACGACTTGGGTAGTACCGTTCAAGGCCGCGATATTAATCTGTTGACCATCGGCAACCAAGTCGAAAGCGACATGAAAGTCTGGATTATCGCCCGTCAACATCCGGGCGAAACCATGGCGGAATGGTTTGTCGAAGGTTTGCTGGGCCGCCTGCTTGATCCGCAAGATCCGACCGCGCGCATGCTGCTTGACCGTGCGACTTTCTACATTGTGCCGAATATGAATCCGGACGGTTCGGTATTGGGCAATTTGCGCACCAATGCCGCCGGCGCCAACCTCAACCGCGAATGGGAAAACCCGACTTTGGAGCGAAGCCCCGAAGTTTTTACCGTTCGCGAAAAAATGATGGAAACCGGCGTGGATTTGTTCTTGGATATTCACGGCGATGAAGGTCTGCCGTTTGTCTTTGTGGCCGGTACCGAAGGCGTGCCGAACTACGATGAGCGCATCGAAGCTTTGGAAGACCAATTCAAGCTTGCGTTGCTCAATGCCAGCCCTGATTTCCAAGACGATTACGGCTATGACAAAGATGCGCCGGGTCAGGCAAACATGACTTTGGCGACCAACTGGGTCGGCAATCATTTCAACTGCCTTGCCTATACTTTGGAAATGCCGTTTAAAGACAATGCCAACCTGCCGGACGACGATTTCGGCTGGAACGGCCAACGCTCGCTGCGCTTGGGCGAGGCCATGTTGTCTGCTATTTTGAATGTGGTTGGCGATTTGCGTTAAACCGCCTAACACTGCATACAGGCCGTCTGAAAGTTCAGGCTTTCAGACGGCCTTTGAGATAAGGAACACACATTATGATGATACATCCCCAGTTTGATCCGGTGCTGATCAGCATCGGCCCGCTTGCCATCCGTTGGTATGCCTTGAGCTATATTGTCGGCTTTATCCTGTTTACGATTTTGGGCCGCCGCCGTATCGCACAGGGCAATTCTGTGTTTACCAAAGAAACACTCGACGATTTCCTGACTTGGGGTATCTTGGGCGTCATCTTGGGCGGCCGTATCGGCTACGTTTTGTTTTATAAATTTTCCGACTATCTGGCCAACCCGTTGGATATTTTCAAAGTGTGGGAAGGCGGCATGTCGTTTCACGGCGGCTTCTTGGGCGTGGTCGTTGCCATGTGGCTGTTTGGCCGTAAACACAACATCAGTATCTTGAAGCTGATGGATACCGTTGCGCCGCTCGTACCGCTGGGTTTGGCTTCCGGCCGTATCGGCAACTTTATCAACGGCGAACTTTGGGGACGTGTGACCGAACTCAATGCTTTCTGGGCGATGGGTTTCCCGCAAGCGCGTTACGAAGATGCGGAAGCCGCGGCGCATAATCCTTTGTGGGCAGAATGGCTGCAACAATACGGCATGCTGCCGCGCCATCCGTCTCAACTTTACCAGTTTGCCCTTGAAGGCATTTGCCTGTTTGTCATTGTTTGGATTTTCTCGAAAAAACCACGTCCGGCCGGACAAACGGCAGCATTGTTCTTGGGCGGTTACGGATTGTTCCGCTTTATTGCAGAATTTGCCCGTCAGCCTGACGACTATCTCGGCCTATTGACTTTGGGCTTGTCCATGGGGCAATGGTTGAGCGTGCCGATGATTGTATTGGGTGTGATTGGTTTCGTTTGGTTTGGCCGTAAAAACCGTGTTGCCAAAGCATAAATAAAACAATGAATAAAGGCCGTCTGAAAAGGTTTTCAGACGGCCTTTTAATGTCTTCAAGAGGATGGATTTTAGGCTTAACCGAAAAAGCCCATTTTGACTTGAATGAGTTTTTCCAACTCCGGCAGGACGCGGCGGCGTGAGACGAAGAAGATAATGTGGTCGCCGTCTTGGAGGATGATTTCGGTGTGGTGTCCCATGATGACCTCGCCGGTTGCGCCGCGGACGATGGCGGCGATGTAGCAGTCGCTCGGCCATTTGATGCCGCTGATGCGGCGGCCGACGATGGCGGAAGTGTTTTTGTCGCCATGTACCACCACTTCGATGGCTTCGGCCGTGCCGCGGCGCAGGGGGTGGACGGCAACGATGTCGCCACGGCGGATGTGGGCGAGGATGGAGCCGATGGTAATCAGATGGGGGGAAACGACAATATCGATTTTGTTGCCTTCGAGCAAATCGACGTAGCTTGAGCGGTTGACGATGGTAATCACGCGTTTGGCGCCAAGGTTTTTTGCCAACAGGCTGGACATGATGTTGTTTTCGTCGTCGTTGGTCAGCGCGCAGAAGACGTCGATTTCGTCGATGTATTCTTCATCCAGTAGGGTTTCGTCGGTGGCGGAACCTTGCAAGACGAGGGTGTTGTCCAGATTTTCGGCCAGCCATTCGGCGCGGTGGGGTTTGTATTCGATGATTTTGATGTCGTATTTGGATTCGAGCTGCTTGGCGAGGCGGTAGCCGATGTTGCCGCCGCCGGCAATCATGATGCGGCGGGTGCGCGCTTCTTTCGGACGCAATTCGCGCATGATGGCTTCCACGCTGTTGATGTCGGCGGCAAACAGGACTTCATCGCCTTCAATGATGACGGTTTGCGGGGTGGGGACGATCAGTCGGTTGTTGCGGTAGATGGCGCAGATTTGGCAGTCCACGCCTTCGAGCAGGTGTTGGTTGATGTCGGCAATTTCACGGCCGATCAGCAAACCGCCTTTGCGGGCTTGAACAATCACCATGCGCACTTTATCGTTGGCGAAACTGAGTACCTGCAATGAGCTGGTGTAGTTGAGCAGGCCGACGAGTTGTTCGGTAACCAGTTGTTCGGGGCTGATGGTTTCGGTAATGCCGAAGATGTTGAGGCTGCCTTCTTCGGGGTTGTCGCTGCCGTCAACCGGATATTCGAGGTATTCGCTTGAGCGCACGCGTGCGATGCGGCTGGGGATGTTAAATAGGTCGGCGGCGATTTTGGAGGCGACAATGTTGGTTTCGTCGCTGCGGGTCAGGGCAAGCAGGAGGTCGGAGTCTGCCGCGCCTGCCTGTTCGAGGGTAAAGGGCGATGCGCCGTTGCCGACGATGGTTTGGACATCGAGGCGGCTGCTGATGCGGTTGAGCGCTTTTTCGTCGATGTCGATGATGGTAACGTCGTTGCTGGGAACGGAGGCGAGGTTTTGGGCGACGGTCGAGCCGACTTGGCCGCTGCCGAGAATGAGTATTTTCACGGTAATCGAGTGTGTTCGGTAAAAGTGAAATTGTAACAAAAGGCCGTCTGAAATTGGAGTTTCAGACGGCCTGATTTTTCAATCGGCTAAAGGATTACCAATAGCCCAAGGCTTTCCACCACAAGATGCCGACAGTGCTGAAAATCAGGATTTCGACCACGCTCATGATGAAGCCGGCTTTCCACCACTCGGTCATGTTGACGTAGTTTGAGCCGTAAATGACAGGGGCGGAACCGGTGGCGTAGTGAGTCAGCGACATCATGATGCCGGTAGCGGCTGCCATAATCAGGGCAAACAGCATCGGTGGCGCGCCCAAGGCCAAGCCTGCGCCGTAGAATGCGCCGAACATGGCGGTAACGTGTGCCGTACCGCTGGCGAAAACGTAGTGGGCGTAGAGGTAGGCCAACATCAACAGGGCGCAACCGGCTTCCCAACCCAAACCCATGTGGGCGATACCGCTTTGCATGGAGTCGGACAACCAGCTGATGAGGCCCAGTTTGTTGAGGAAGTTTGCCATCATGACCAAGGCCGCAAACCAGACAATGGTGTCCCAAGCGCTTTTTTCTTTCAGCGCGTCGTCCCAAGTCAGTACGCCGGTCAACAGGCACAGGCTCAAGCCGAGGAAGGTAGTGGCGGTAGCGTCCACTTTCACGCCGAACAGCATTTCAGGAATACCCGCCCACAACAGCAGCAGAACTAAGAAAATACCCAGCATGATTTTTTCTTCACGCTTCATCGGTCCCATGGCAGCCAAATGCTCTTTTGCCAATGCAGTGGCGTTAGGGGTTTGTTTGATTTCAGGCGGATACAGGAAATACAGCACCAGCGGCATCAGCAGCATAGCAATCAGGCCGGGTACGACCATTGCCAAGAACCAAGTACCCCAAGAGAGTTGGATTTGCGAATTGGTGGCTTTGGCAACCAATTCGACCACCAGCGGATTAGGTGCGGTGGCAGTGATAAAAATCAGACAGGTAATTACATTGGAGTGGAAGTTGACCAGTGAAAGGTATTTACCGATTTTGCCTTCCGTCCCTTTTTCTGGGTCGGAGTCGAAGCTTAAGGCAATGGATTTCATAATCGGATGCACAATCGCACCGCCGCGTGCGGTATTACTCGGCGTTACCGGACCGATGACCAAGTCGGCCAGCGCCAAGCTGTAACCAACGCCCAGCGTGCGTTTGCCGAAGAGGGAAATCAAAAGGTAGCCGATACGCATACCCAAGCCGGTTTTCAACAGGCCGCGTGAAATGATGATGGCGATACCGATCATCCAGATGAGCGAGTTGTTGAGGCTGCTCAAAGCGTCTTTGGTTGCATCGGCGGCTTTTTCGTTGGTCACGCCGGTCAGTGCAACCAAGGTAATGCCCAAAATCGCCATTGCGCCGATAGGCATGGCTTTGCCGATGATGCCGGCGATGATGCCGACGAACAATGCCAAAAGATGCCATGCGTCAGGCGATACGCCTTGGGGAACGGGGATAACGAACCAGATAAGCAGCGTCAGCACAAGTGCGACCGCAGCAGGAATTGGCTTGAAGCCCATGTTGAATCTCCTAATTTGAGGATTAAAGAATTGGGAAATCGGTTTTCAGACGGCCTGAGTGTTGCTTAAGGCCGTCTGAACGTATTTTGGTAGGTTCGGAAGGTATTTTTCTTAATGGGTTTCTTTTCTATCTTGGAAAGAAGAGAAAGGGGGGCGGGTATCGTTTTTCAGACGGCCTTTACAGTAACAGGCCGTCTGAAAACAATACCGATTTACTCCTGTTCTGCCGGCAGGCCGTACTCTTCGGGGAAGGTACGCAGCGAGCTTTGCAGCACGGTTACTGCGCCGTCAATCAAACCGCAACGGCCGCTTCGGGGCAGCAGTTGGCACAGGCTTTGCAAGGCGCGCAGGTCGTCGGGAGTGCCGATGCCGGTGTCCACGCGGTTGAGCAGGCGGGAAAGTTGGAACGTGCCACCTTTGCACGGCGGGCACTGTCCGCATGAGTTGGCAGCAAAAAACTCCACATATTCAGATACTTTACGCACCACACTCGTGCCTTCGGAAATCACAATCATCGCACCCGTACCGAGGCTGGATTTGCGTTCGCGTACGGAAACGAAGTCCAATGGCACATCCAAATCTTTGGCGGTCAGAAGCGTGTTTGACGGGCCGCCGGTAAAGACGGCTTTAAACGTGCGGCCTTCAAGCATACCGCCGCCGTGATCGAAAATCAGTGATTTCAGCGTTGTACCCATCGGCAGCTCGTACAGGCCAGGATTCAATACGTCGCCGGAGAGCGAGTAGAGTTTCGTACCTGTGGCATCACCCAAACCCAGTGATTTGTACCATTCCGCGCCTTTGGCAAGGATTTGCGGAATATTGGCGAAGGTTTCGGTGTTGTTGATTAGGGTCGGTTCACCGTTGACACCGCTTTCGGCAGGGAAAGGCGGTTTGCGGCGAGGGAAGGGGAAACCGCCTTCCAACCATGAAATGACAGCGGTTTCTTCACCGCCGATATAACGGCCTGAAGTTTCAACCAGCTGCAAATCCAAAGGTTTGCCCAAGTAGTTTTCAATGCGGATAAACAAATCGCTGTTTTTCCATTGCTCGATGGCCGGTGTGATGGAAGCGATGGATTCGGTTTGATGCGGGTTGATATACAAAATCGCTTTGTTGGCGCTGCAGGCAACAGCGGCAATCAGGACGCCTTCGATAACTTGGTGCGGCGTTTTCGCCAGCAAAACGCGGTCTTTAAATGTGCCCGGTTCGTCTTCGTTGGCATTGCAGACGACGTATTTGTCGCCATTTTTGCTTTGGGCGGCAACGGCAGCCTCCCATTTGCGCCAGGTCGGGAAACCTGCACCGCCCATACCGCAAAGATTGGCTTCTTGCAGTTTGGAAACAATGCTTTGAGGATCGGCAAGCGCCGCCAACAGGCCTTCGCCGCCGCCAACTTTACGCCATGCGGCTAAATCTGCGCCGACTTGGCGGGAAGGGTGCAGTAAGTTTTGATTGGCTTGATTCATGATTGTTGCTCCTGCAAACAGGCGTGTTCGCGCAAATCGAATTTGCCGTAGTCGGGATATAAAACGGGGGCTTTGATGTCGCTGGTCAGACCGGCGCGGGTCATTTCGCGTTGCAGATCGTGGACGTGGCCGACACCGCCGCGCACTTTTTTCAGCGGCAGGCCGCAATTTGCCGCGGCTTTACCGGCACGGCGGCCGAAGCTGATGATGTCCAAAAGTGCATTGCCCATCAGGCGGTTGCGGCCGTGGATGCCGCCGGTTACTTCGCCGGCGCAATAGAGGCCTTCGACGCAGGTCGCGCCGTCGCCGTTGATTTCGACACCGCCGTTTTGATAGTGAAGGGTTGGATGAATCATCATCGGCTCAACAGCAGGGTCGATACCGCATTTGTGGGCAACGTGGCCGAGTGTTACCAAACGGTTCAATACATCGGGGTCGTTGGCAATCAGGCGCGGGGTGTCGAGGAACACGCCGACTTGACCGTCGCGCACCACGCCGCGGCCTTCGCGGCACTCGCGCAGGATGGCGGCGGCAACGACGTCGCGCGGCTGCAATTCGTCAACGAAACGTTCGCCCAAGCCGTTGACCAGTTTGGTGCCTGCAGAGCGGACGGCTTCAGAAATCAGCGCGCCTGCCAAGTGTGGCGGATGGGCGACGCCGGTCGGGTGGTATTGGAAAGAGTCGACATCGCGCAGTTTCGCGCCGATGCGGTAAGCCATTACCAGGCCGTCTGCAGTCGCGCCATAGTGGTTGGATGTGGCGAAACCTTGCAGGTGCAGACGTCCGCTGCCGCCGGTTGCTAAGACCACGGCTTTGGCGTGAACCAATACCAAGGAGCGTTTTTCCAAATCGTACAAAATCGCGCCGACGCAGCGGCCGTGTTCGTCTGATAATAATTCGATGGCGGGGTGGCGGTTGAGCTGGGTGATATTTTCGTCGAGTTCGACCGCCTCGCGCAGTACGCGCATCATTTCGAGGCCGGTAAAGTCGCGGTAGCTCAAAATACGCGGTACGGTTGTACCGCCTGCACGTTTGCGGCTCAACATGCCGTTGCTGTCCGCGCCTTTGGCAAGGTCAAAAGTCATGCCCAAGCCAATCAGCCAACGGATGGCGGACGGCGCATCGGTAACCATTTGTGCCACCAATTCTTTTTTGCCTGCGTTGTGGCCGCCTTTGATGGTGTCGTCAAAGTGTTGCTGCAAACTGTCTTCCGCGCCGACTGCCGCCTGAATGCCGCCTTCGGCCATCACGGTATTGCTGTCGCCGATACGCAGCTTGTTCGCCATAATCACGCGCGCGCCTGCTTCAGTCGCGGATAATGCTGCCGCCGCACCTGCACCGCCGCCGCCGATCACCAAGACGTCGGTGTTCAGGTGTTCTGCACCCGACAAATCATAGTCGTCAATCAGAGGCTGACTGATTAAGAGTTTGGCCAGGTCAGGGTGGCAGTAATCTCCTTGGTTCGGGCCGATAGGCAGTTTCACACGCGCATCGGCCTGATAGTCAGGGTGAAACTGGCTCAGCAATTCGTTTTTTTCAGGTAAATCGCCACGCAGTTCCAATGAGGACGCACGCAGATTGGCAAGGGCGGTTTCGTAGTCTATGCCTTGAATTTTGTTAGCCATCACAGTGCCTCCTCTTCAAATTCGACTTTCATTTTGCCGCTGTCGATTTCGCGCAGGCGGCGCATCAAATCCACCGGACGCAATGTACGCGCCGCTTTCATGCGGCGGGCGAACAGGCCCAAGTGGTTCGGACGGATGTGTTCTGGGCAGGAGAGGGTGCAGAGGTTGCACATCACGCATTGGTCGAAGGTCAGCGCAGCCGCGCCGAAATCGCCGGAAACTACCTGCGCTACGCCGTTTTCCACTTGCAAACCTTTAGGACAGGCGCGGTTGCAACCACCGCAATGACGGCAGTTTTGCGCTTCGGGGAAGGCTTTGGCGGTATCGTCCAACCAGTTCCAGCCGTCGCCAATCTCGCTCACGTCGTAATATTGGATATGCTCAGGAATAAAGTAGTCCAAGAAGCTAACCTGCATGCCTTCCTCGACTTTGGTCTCGCATGCCAGTGCAGTCGTTACTTCGCGCTCGCCTTCTTTACGAATCATGCAGCGGCAGGAACCGCATACGCCTTGACCCATGCAGCCGACGTTGGCAGTAATTGCATTGCCCGAACGTGCATAGGCTTGGATGATTGACGAATCGGCGGAAGCTTTGACTTCGTGGCCGTCTATGGTCAGGGTTAACAAATTTTCACTCATGATTTGTTCCTGTGAAATTGGAAGTTGGAATAGTGGATAATTTGGTTAATTGTATTTTTATTACATTTATTGCGTATGAGGAAAATATCCAAGTGATTTACTCGGAAATTCTTTTAAAATCAATGTTTATCTATATAAGGCGAAGTGTATCAGAATTTGTTGGATTTGATGATAGGGAGGGATTAGCCTTACTTAAGGAAAAGATTGTAAACAAAATATGCCTATTATTTAGACAAATTAATTATTTATATTTGATTTTAAAGGTAAAAGAAAATTACCTTTTTAGTATATTTGCAAAAATAATCTAATATTTGCTAGTAGAAATCATTATTATATATTAGAAATTAATATATAACCTGTTGTATAGATTGGATAATATCTAATTTTGTAAACAAACGAAAAGGCTGTTATAAAATTTCAGAAAATTAAATAAGTTTGACATTCGTCAAGAAGGTTGAGGGAGGGAATGACATAAATTTTACAATTGTGTATCGTATTAAAAAATAAAATGGCCGTCTGAAATGGGGATGGTTCTCTTTTAAATACAGGCTACTAAATTTTTTACTCAGATGTGTAGGGCAAATATTTCAGACGGCCTAGCAATAAGGTTATCGTTTAAAAATAATGTAGTTTTATTTCTATGTGAGCGAATGGCCAGTAGATATAGGTTATCAATAACCAAGTGATTTAATATGTTATTAAATTCTATTTAAATCAATAAGGTATGAAAATGATATTGTCTGGATTATTCATTTGAAAGCACTATTACACTATTGAAGGCCGTCTGAAAAATCGGTCTCTTAAAAAATAAACAAACCCTTCCTACCATGACTCCCGAAAAGGAACACAATCATGACCGTCATCAAGCAAGAAGACTTTATCCAAAGTATTTTCGACGCTTTCCAATTCATCAGCTACTACCATCCTAAAGACTACATTCAGGCTTTGTACAAGGCTTACCAAAAAGAAGAGAACCCTGCCGCCAAAGATGCAATGGCGCAGATTTTGGTCAATAGCCGTATGTGTGCCGAAGGCCATCGTCCGATTTGTCAGGATACCGGTATTGCGACCGTATTCTTGAAAGTGGGCATGGATGTACAGTGGGATGCCGAGATGAGCGTACAGGAAATGGTCAACGAAGGCGTACGCCGCGCATATACCTATCCTGACAACAAACTGCGCGCCTCCGTATTGGCCGACCCGGCAGGCAAACGTCAAAATACCAAAGACAACACCCCTGCCGTTGTACACATGGAAATCGTGAAAGGCGACAAAGTCGAGGTTACTTGCGCGGCCAAAGGCGGCGGTTCTGAAAACAAAACCAAAGTGGCCATGCTCAACCCATCAGACAGTATCGTTGATTGGGTATTGAAAACCGTTCCTCAAATGGGTGCAGGCTGGTGTCCTCCGGGTATTTTGGGTATCGGCATCGGTGGTACGCCTGAAAAAGCAGTGTTGATGGCCAAAGAAAGCCTGATGAGCCATATCGATATTCAGGAGCTCAAAGAAAAAGCCGATTCCGGTGCAGAATTGTCTACCACCGAAGCCCTGCGCTTGGAACTCTACAAAAAAGTAAATGCCTTGGGCATTGGCGCACAAGGCTTGGGCGGTTTGAGCACCGTGCTGGATGTCAAAATCCTTGACTACCCAACCCACGCGGCTTCCAAGCCGATTGCCATGATTCCAAACTGCGCGGCAACCCGCCACATCGAATTTGAATTGGATGGCTCAGGTCCGGCCAAACTGGAAGCCCCATCTTTGGAAGACTGGCCGGATCTGACTTACAGCCCTGACAACGGCAAACGTGTCGATGTCAACAATTTGACCAAAGAAGAAGTGGCTACATGGAAAACCGGCGACGTATTGTTGCTGAACGGTAAAATCCTGACCGGCCGCGATGCCGCGCACAAACGTCTGGTTGACATGCTCAATAAAGGCGAAGAGTTGCCGGTGGATTTCACCAACAAACTGATTTACTACGTCGGCCCGGTTGATCCAGTCCGCGATGAAGTTGTTGGCCCAGCCGGTCCGACTACTTCCACCCGTATGGATAAATTTACCCGCCAAATGCTGGAACAAACCGGCCTTTTGGGTATGATCGGTAAATCCGAACGCGGCGCAGCGACTTGCCAAGCCATTGCCGATAACAAAGCCGTTTACCTGATGGCTGTTGGCGGAGCGGCATATCTGGTGGCCAAAGCCATTAAAGCATCTAAAGTCTTGGCGTTCCCAGAATTGGGTATGGAAGCGATTTACGAATTTGAAGTCAAAGACATGCCTGTGACCGTTGCAGTAGATAGCAACGGCGAATCGGTTCACGCCATTGCGCCAAAACAATGGCAGGCCAAAATCGGTATTATTCCGGTTGAAGCTTGATATTTGACTGAATAATCAAAGGCCGTCTGAACGATTTCAGACGGCCTTTTTTGTGTATAAATAATTCAAATATTTTCAAACGAGTAAATTTCCCTTCCTAAAAAACACTTGTCAAAATCAGTATTTGAAACTAAAATTCATAGCTTATCGAGTCGGAGTGTGGCGCAGTCTGGTAGCGCACTTGCATGGGGTGCAAGGGGTCGAAGGTTCGAATCCTTTCACTCCGACCAAAAGATTTAAGGACTTAACCTATTTTTCCGGTTAAGTCCTTTTTGTTTTTACTCTTCAAGTCTCATTATAGATTGCTCACTTAGGTATAGACTATTAGGCTGAAAAAAATCTTGCAACCTTGTGGGGCAGTATGATGATTTTGTGTAGCAAAGGCCGTCTGAAAATAACGAAAAACCTGCTTAAAAAAGCAGGTTTTGTTGTTTCTAAAGCAGGTCTATTCGGCACTATTTTTTAGCGTGTCTTTATAAGTATAAAGATACGATGCGCCGACAAAGGATGCGCCACCGACGACATTGCCCAGGAATACGGGAATCATGTTGAAGAAAAACTGCCCCCATGTGATGTTTGCACCTGCCAAAATGCCGGCCGGGATAACGAACATATTGGCGACAAGGTGTTGGAAGCCGTTTAATACGAAAATCATGACAGGGAACCAAATGGCCAGCATTCGTCCGGTTGTGTTTTTAGCGGCAAAGTGCAGCCACGCGCCCATGCAGACCATCCAGTTACATGCGACTGCCGATACGAAAGCACGGCCGAAATCCATATGGACTTTTGCTTCCGCCACAGCAATGGTTTTTTCTGCCACGCTGCTTTCGGTCATGCCGACATAGTGTCCGAGAAAAAACGCCATCGCCAGCGTGCCTACCAAATTGCCAATGCAGACGATAACCCAGTTTCGCAGCAGCATTTTAGAGGAAATCCGTCCGGCCAACCTGCCTAAAGACATAATCATCATGTTGCTGGTTACCAGCTCGCCGCCGCCAAGCAGGATACAAATCAAGGCAATTGGGAATACGGCGGCGCCAAGCAAAGTTGCAACGCCGCCCCATTCGTGCGGAATGCCGCTGACTACTTTTAAATAGGCAAGATAACCGAAGCCGATGTATCCGCCGGCCAAAATGCTCAAAATTGCCAGTGTGGGGATGCTGGATTGTGCTTTGGCGCAGCTTTTGTCGAGAACAACCTGTAAAATTTCCTGTGGGTATAAATCGCGCGAAGCCATGATGTTCCTTAAAGTGGGTTGAGGAGGAAACGTTGTTTTAAAGGTGGTACAAACTGTCGCGGTAGAGTGGTGTTATAGGGAGCCGGTGTACGGTCTTTATCTTATCAATCAGTCTGAATTAAACCTAAAAAACAGATACTTCGCCTTGTTTTAGCTCAAAAGAAATATTATTACATTTTGTCCCCATATTAAAAAAGGCCGTCTGAACATTGAAATTTCAGACGGCCTGGTTTTGATTTCTTAAACTGACAAATGAGCCAGCTTTGCATTGCCTTCGCGTGGAATAGGGCGCGGATTACCTTGTGCATCGATGGCGACGTAAGTGAATACAGCTTCAGTAACCAGTTGGCGGTCTTCCGTTACCATATCGTTCATCAAAGTCTTCACCCACACTTCGATTTTCAGTTGCAAAGAAGTATTGCCGACGCGTACGCAATGACCATAGCAGCATACGACGTTGCCGACCTTTACCGGTCTGATGAAATTCATTTCTTGAACAGCCACGGTTACAATTCGTCCCTGTGCGATTTCTGCCGCCAAAATACCGCCGCCCAAATCCATTTGCGACATAATCCAGCCACCGAAGATGTCCTGATTAGGGTTGGTATCGCGCGGCATGGCTACCGTACGCAATAAAAGTTGTCCTTCGGGGGCGGCATGGGTTTGTTTGTTGTCAGTCATAAAAAAATCCTGTCAAAAAGTGGTATTTTACGCCATTTGTGGCGTTAAACCTATGTAGGCCGTCTGAAAAATCAGCAGGTAAAGTGTTACAATTAAATATATTTATCAGACAAAGGAGAAAGCTCATGCATCCGATTCAAGAACCACGAAATAGCGGCCTTTTACGCGTATCCGACATTCACGAAATCTACTGGGAAGAGTCAGGCAATCCTGATGGACACCCCGTGATTTTCCTGCATGGCGGCCCCGGAGCAGGCGCATCACCTGCTTGCCGAGGCTTTTTCAATCCAGAACATTTCCGCATCGTCATCATCGACCAACGCGGCTGCGGACGCTCCAAACCGTATGCCTGTATCGAAGACAACACCACATGGGATTTGGTTGCCGATATTGAAAAAGTACGCGAAATGCTCGGCATTCAAAAATGGCTGGTTTTCGGCGGCTCATGGGGCAGCACCTTGTCGCTGACTTATGCCGAAACCCATCCCGATCGCGTCAGCGGCTTAGTTTTGCGCGGTATTTTCCTGTGCAGGCCGTCTGAAATGGCATGGCTGAACGAAGCAGGTGGCGTCAGCCAAATTTATCCGGCTCAATGGCAAAAATTCATTGCTCCCGTAGCCGAAAACAAACGCCAAACCCTAATTAAAGCCTACCATGAAATGCTGTTCAGCGAAGATGAAGCCACGCGCCTCAAAGCAGCTAAATCATGGGCAGACTGGGAAAGCTACCTTATTCAGTTTGAACCCAAAGACGTGGATGAAGACCCGCAAGCCTCCCTTGCCATCGCAAGAATGGAAAACCATTATTTCGTGAACGAAGGCTGGCTGCAGGGCGATAAAGCCATCTTGTCAAATATCGATAAAATCCGCCATATCCCAAACATCATCGTCCAAGGCCGCTACGACCTGTGCACTCCGATGCAAAGCGCATGGGAACTCTCACAAGCCTTCCCAGAAGCAGAATTGAGAATTGTCCAGGCAGGCCACTCTTCTTTTGATCCCTCGCTTTCTGAAGCATTAGTGAAAGCAGTAGAGGATATTAGAAGTAAGTTATAAAGGGTAATCAATAACAATGCCGTCTGAAAAAGTTTCAGACGGCATTTTTCTATTTACATATTAAATTTGATAGCATATTATCATTGCATTTGTATCAATTTGAATTTTTTAGAATTTCAATATGAAACCCCTCATTTACTACGCCCATTCCGCCCAAGACAAACTCGGCAATCTCTTGCCTTACAAACATTGGCAAACCTTGCAAAGCCATTTGGTCAATGTTGGGGAAATAGCGGCGGAGTTTGCTCGGGTATTCGGGGCGCAGGAAATTGCCTACCAGACGGGACAACTTCACGATTTAGGGAAATATTCAGAACTCTTTAATCAGCGATTGCATGGTGGCCCATCAGTCGATCATGCTACTGCCGGAGCCAAAGTTGCCATCGAGCGTTGGGGAAATGTTATCGGCAAGCTGATGGCGTTTTGCATTGCGGGGCATCATGCCGGGCTGGCAAATGGAAATGGCGAAGGCGATAACCGCCGCACGTTAAAACAGCGTTTGGCGTTGCAGTTCGGCGCAGATATTCCCACCCTCGATAACGTGTGGCAACAAGAAATCAAACTCCCTCAAAACCTGTCCGCACCGCCACTCAAAGCCGACGCGCATCATCCTTATTTCTCCTACGCTTTTTTCACCCGAATGCTCTATTCCTGCTTGGTGGATGCTGATTATCTCGATACCGAAGCCTTTTATTTAAACCTAGAAAACAACGCCGTCGAGCGCGGCGGCTATCCCGATTTAAATGCCTTACAACACAATTTCAATCAATTCATCAACAATTTCAGACGACGTATCGCCCAAGCGCCAGAGCAAACCGAAGCCGAAAAACGCAATGCCGTCTTAAACCGCCTGCGCAGCGAAATTCTCGATTATGCCGTAGAACAAGCGGCACAACCGCAAGGGCTGTTCACGCTCACTGTGCCGACCGGCGGCGGTAAAACTTTCACTTCCATGGCCTTTGCGTTGGAACACGCCAAACGGCACGGTATGCGGCGCGTGATTTACGTCATCCCGTTCACCAGCATCATCGAACAAAATGCCGCAGAATTCCGCAAAGCCTTTGGCGAATTGGGCGAACAAGCCGTGTTGGAGCACCACAGCACCTTCAACGATGACAAACTGCAAGACGAAGCCACTAAAGACAAATTACGCCTAGCTTCAGAAAACTGGGATGTGCCGATTGTCGTAACCACCGCCGTGCAATTCTTCGAATCCCTCTTTGCCGACCGCTCCTCGCGCTGCCGCAAGCTGCACAACATTGCAGGCTCCGTCATCATTCTCGACGAAGCGCAAATGCTGCCGCTCAATCTTTTGCTGCCCATCATGCAAGCCATTAAAGAATTGGCGCAAAACTACCGCTGCAGCGTCGTCATGTGCACCGCCACCCAGCCAGCCGTGCAAGCCGAAAACGGCTTCTATCGCGGCTTTGAAAATGTGCGCGAAATAGCCCCAAAACCGACCGCACTTTTCGACAAACTGCGCCGCACCACCGTGCATCACATCGGCACACAAACCGACGCCGACTTGCTTGCCAAACTTGGTGAACACCCGCAAATGCTCGTCATCGTCAATAACCGCCGCCACGCCCGTAGCTTGTACGACCAAGCCAAACACCTTGACGGCATGTTCCATCTGACCACCTTAATGTGTGCCAAACACCGCAGCCAAAAACTCGATGAGATTCGAGGTCGTCTGAAAAATGGCGAACCCTGCCGCGTCATCGCCACCTCTTTAATCGAAGCCGGTGTTGATGTGGATTTTCCGCTGGTGATGCGCGCCGAAGCAGGCTTAGACAGCGTTGCGCAAGCTGCAGGACGCTGCAATCGAGAAGGTAAAAGGCCGTCTGAAAACAGCTTTGTCTGGATATTCGCGCCCGAAGAACAATGGAAAGCCCCGCCTGAACTTGCCACACAAGCCGCCGTTATGCGCCTGACCGCCGACAGCTTTTCAGACGACCTATTATCCACCCAAGCCGTCGCCGCCTATTTCGCCGAGCTTTATCAATTAAAAGGCAGTGAACTGGACAATAAAAAAATCCTGAAAATGCACAACGACACAGGGCAAAGCCTTGATTTCCCATTCCAAACCATCGCCGACAAATTCCGCATGATTGAAAGCCATATGCAGCCGCTGATTATTCCGTTTGATGGTGAGGCCGAAAACCTCATCAGCAGCCTGCACCATGCCGGCCACATTGGCGGACTGCTACGCAAACTGCAACCCTACACCGTCCAAATCCCCGAAAGCGCCCTCGCCGCTTTATATAAAGCAGGGCGTATCGAACCGATTAACGAGAAAAACTTCGGCAAACAGTTTTATACGCTGATTGGGCTGGATTTGTATGATGAAGTGGCGGGGGTTTCTTGGGGGGGTACGGGGTTTTTGAAGGGGGAGAGTTTGGTGTTTTAAAGAAAATTATTTTGATTAATTGAGAAGATAATTACATAGGAATTCAGAATGGCTAAAGATATTACACAACTTGATGACTATACAAAATTAAAAAAACTTGCTTCTGCCCTTTGGCAACAAAATAACTCTTATCATGGTGCAGCTATTATGATAGGTGCTGGTTTTAGTAGAAGCGCTGCGACAACAGGAGATAGCAATAAAAAGCTTCCACTTTGGTTTAACTTTTCTGAACTATTAACTAAAGAATTGAGTTCAAATAGCTCAGATCCATTACGACTAGCTGAAGAATACAATGCATATTTCGGTAAACAAGCATTACATGATTTAATCAAAAAGGAAATTAATGATTCAGCCTGGATACCGGGGGAACTACATAAATCCTTACTAGAATTACCATGGTCAGAGGTTTTGACTACAAACTGGGATACTTTGCTTGAACGTGCTTCAGAAGAAATTCATCAGCCTGTATATAGTATTGTTTCAAAACAGGAAGATCTTTCAAGTGCAAGATCACCTCGTATCGTGAAATTGCATGGCACTATCGATGTAAGTAAAGATTTGATTTTTACTCAGGAAGATTACCGTAAATATCCGCAACAATATGCAGCATTTGTGAACTTTGCTCGGCAAGTATTTATTGAAAATGAACTATGTCTAATTGGGTTCTCTGGAGATGACCCAAATTTCTTACAGTGGGCTGGTTGGGTTAGAGATCATTTAACTAGCCATTCTAGACGGATTTACCTCGTTGGAGCTTTAGGATTAAATTCTTCAAAACGGAAATATTTAGAGTCGCTCAATATCGCACCCATAGATTTATATAGTTTGGTTAAAGATTATGATGACGCGGATATGCGTCATTTTAAGGCCACAGAAATATTTTTTCAGACCTTGCAGGAACTAAAACCTAAGAATACATGGGAATGGGAGCCAAGTCAGCTACATCGAACAGAAATGACAGAAGAAGAGCTAAATAGGCGTTATCAAGATCATGAGCATGCAGCTCATCTCCTTGAAAGGCAATTAGTTCCTTTGGAAAAGGATAGATTGTCTTACCCTGAGTGGTTGGTATGTCCAAATTTATTGAGATTTACCTTGCATATGCAGTTAACAGATCCTTGGCCTAATCCTGATAATTTGTCAAGAATGAATAAAGATTCAAGAGCTAAGCTGCTTTATGAAATTGCTTGGCATTATAAAGTAACTTTTGAAATTCTTCCAAATTGGTTGGTAAATGAACTGCTAACAGTATGTGATCTTGATAAACCTTGTTGTTTAACAAAGAAACAACAATTAGATATTGCGCTTCTTTTATTGAAAAATACACATTGGATGGAACAGTCAGAAAGTAAAGATATTATTCTAATAACAAGACGTATATTGGAAAAAGGAAAAGAATATTGGACAGAGATTGATAACGAATTGTCCTATTATTCTGCTATTTTAGCTCGGGATTCATTTGATTATCCAGCTTTAGAGAAATATGCAGAAGAAATTACTACCAATGATCCAATTTGGAAGTTGAAAAAAGCTTCTTTATTTGCAGAGCTTGGAAATTTTGAAGAAGGTAAACACTTAATAAGTGAAGCATATAGTGATTTACTTAAGCAGTATAGAAACAATCATGGTTCTATTTATTTGCTCTCTCGCTTAGCTTGGGCATACTGGTTAGCTAGAGGTGTTAACTTGAGTGAACTGGAAGAGAAAATTAGAATTTTCTCTTTTGATTATAAAGAATCTAAATGTGATCCTTGGGATTACATAGAATACATGCAGGAAAAAATTACCAAAAAATTAGCAAAGCAACAAGAACAAGAGATTGAGCCTTTATTTGAACCAGGGCATTACAAAGATAACTCCAATACTGTAACTTGGAGTAATGAATTACACCCGCTACTTCTACTTGAAGGTATATCTAATACTGTTGGACTACCATTACGTTGGCAACATACAAATTTTCTTGTCGATTCAGCCGCAAAAATTGCTGAATTAACTGAAATTGATAATATCCAACGTTTCTCTCTTGCTATTAGAGCCGCCAGTAGTGAGACATCTAATGTCTTAAAAAGAGTATTTTCTAGAATTAAAATTGCGTGTTTATCTCAGGATGAGGCTAATTTTTTAATAGAAAAAACTATATCTTTAATTGAATATTGGTCTAAAAAGAGAGAGACTCAATCGAGTATAAGCGGTATTACAAACTATGCAATTGATCGCTTACGTGTTTTTATTGAAGTTTTAGCTAGAATTTCTGTAAGAGCAACATCTGAACAAGCTAAACAAATATTTCGCTTAGCAGTATCTTTAGGGCAGAATAATAAACTTCAACACTTATGGCTATTTGATTCAATTAAAGACTTAATTGAATTTTCTCTTAAAAGTATTCCTGACGCTGAACAACATGAGGTGTTGCTTGATGCATTATCTTATCCACTTGAAACAGAAATTCAAAAAAATGAATATGGTAAGTGGGCTAATCCTGTTATAGATAATCCGGGGGAGCGTAAGCAAAATATTTTTATTGATAAACGTATTAATGAAATTATAGATACTATAGAAAGAAACTCTTCTAAAAATGCTCCAGCATTATTAAGATTATTACCATTAATAAAGAGTAAATTCCTTACCGAAAAAGAATGCAGACAAATTGCATTAAATATATGGGGGGATAATCCTGATTATAAAAATATACCTGAAACTGGATTGCTTAATTACGTTCTACTTGAATTGCCAAACATGGATTCTTTGTCTGTAAAAACATTAGTTAGAGAATACTTATTTGAACAGAAAGAAGAAAACTTGTTTAAATTGGATTTTTTAATGGATGTTGCTAATGCAGCACTTGGAAAAAATGTTAAGGAATTGCCAAGTGAAGAACGAGCTCTTGATTATTTTGAAAAATTAACTTCTTGGAGATTGCCTCAAAAAGATAATAACGAAATAGGTTTTTCTAAAAATATAAATTCTAAAACGGCTGAATTAATTAGTGAAGTATTAGCGCGTTCTATTGTTCCTGCATTATCAAAAGAAGCATTAACTGAAGAAAATTTCCAGAAGTTGTGTGATATGCATATAGCACTTGATAAACCGGAAATTCTGATGGCGTATCCATATTTTGCTGCATCAGATGAAATGTTTGTCGGTAGAGTTGAAGGTTTTATAAAGAAAGGTTTTCAATCTACAGGATCTAATAAATTAGCGTATGCCTCTTATGCTCTTCTTACTTGGAGGAAGCTCCAAGATTCACCAGTTATAAACAAATTAATTAAGCGATTGATTTATATAATTGGTTCAAATCAAAAACAAGGATTAGCAGCACTTCTTTGGACGGCTAATCAAATGTATAAAAAAGAATATCTTTCAAACGAAGATATTGAATCGCTAAGTGAAATTCTTCCTGTTATTTTTGATAGTACGAGTTACGAGAGAACTCCGCCATATAATCAAGAATCTGTAAGTATTTCACTTGTTCGTGCTGCTTGCGTTAGATTGGCTAGAGATATTTTAAATAAAGAACAAAATAATGATATAGAGCTAAAAAGAATATTGGAAATGGCAAAGAATGATCCACTTCCAGAAGTAAGATTTGCAGAAATTACAGATATATAAAAATATCATTCAAAGTGCGGTCATTTTCGCTAACGTTTTCAAAACGTCGTCTGAAACCGAACTTCCCAACCAAAAGGAGAACCAAATGAACCAAATCCGCCTACACGTTTGGGGCGATTATGCCTGTTTTACCCGTCCGGAGATGAAGGTGGAGCGGGTGTCTTATGATGTCATCACGCCGTCGGCGGCGCGCGGGATTTTGGCGGCGGTGCATTGGAAGCCGGCGATTCGGTGGGTGATTGACCGGATTTATGTGTTGAAGCCGATTCGGTTTGAGTCGGTGCGGCGCAATGAGTTGGGTGGCAAGATCTCGGCGGGCAAGGTCGGCGGTGCGATGAAGCGCAAGAGCGTTGCCGATTTATATATGCTGATTGAAGACGACCGCCAGCAGCGCGCGGCGACGGTGCTTAAAGACGTGGCTTATGTGATTGAAGCCCATGCGGTGCTGACGGCAAAAGCGGGGGTGGATGAGACCGTTACCAAGCATATCGAGATGTTCAAACGCCGTGCGAAAAAGGGGCAATGCTTTCAGCAGCCTTGTTTGGGCGTGCGTGAATTTCCTGCCGATTTTGCATTGATTGATGAAGGTGAGCCGCTGCCGCTGTCGGCGTTATCGGAAAGCGAGGCAAACCGCGATTTGGGTTGGATGCTGCACGATATTGATTTTGACCACGGCAACACGCCGCATTTTTTCCGCGCACAAATGAAAGACGGCGTGATTGATGTACCGCCGTTTTACGCCGAGGAGGTGAAAGCATGATTCTTGCCTCCCTTGCCCGCTATTACCGCCGTTTGGCAGCAGAAAACGATGAAATGGGTAACCCGAAAGTGCCGCCTTATGGCTTTAGCGAGGAGAAAATCAGCTGGATTTTGGTGTTGGATAAAGAAGGTCGTCTGAAAACTGCCGTGCCGAATCTGACCGCCGATAAAAAGCCGCAGCCGAAGCTGATGAGTGTACCACGCCCTGAAAAACGCACGTCGGGTATCAAACCGAATTTTTTGTGGGATAAAACCGCCTACGCGCTTGGCGTGGAAGCCAATAAAAACAAAGCCGAGGCCAAAGAAAAACCGTTTACGTCGTCTAAAAAAACTTTTGACGCCTTTAAGCAATACCATCTCGATTTACTGCAAAACAGCGACGATGAAGGCTTACAAGGCTTGTGCCGTTTTTTGCAAAACTGGCAGCCTGCACATTTTACTGCCGAAAATCTGCCTATTGAAATACTCGATGCTAACATCGCATTTTCTCTTGAAAAACCGACCGCACTTATTCATAAACGCGAAGCCGCGCAAAGCTTGTGGGCAGGCTACCTGAAAAGCGACGAAGCGCTCGAAGGCTTATGCCTGATTAGCGGCGACACCGCGCCGATTGCACGGCTGCATCCGGCGATTAAAGGCGTGTTTGGCGGACAAAGCTCCGGCGGTTCGATTATTTCGTTCAATAAAGAAGCCTTTGCCTCTTTTGGTAAAGAGCAAGGCGCAAATGCGCCTGTTTCTGAACAATCCGCCTTTGCCTACACCACCGCACTGAACTATCTGTTGCGCCGCGAAAATAATCACTGTCTGACCATCGGCGATGCCAGCACGGTCTTTTGGGCGGAAGCGGACGATAGCGCTACGGCGCAGGCTGCCGAAGGTTTCTTCGCGCAAGTGTTCACGCCGCCGGATGATGAACAAGAAAGCGCCAAAGTTTTCAACGTATTGGAACAAATCGGCAAAGGTCGTCCGCTGCAAGAAATTGCGCCCGAACTCTCTCCCAATACCCGTTTTTATATCTTAGGGCTTGCCCCCAACGCCGCGCGGATTTCTGTTCGGTTTTGGCTGGATACCACTTTTGGGCAGCTGGCGGAAAATTTGGCGCAGCATTGGCAAGATTTAGCCCTTGAGCCTTGCGCGTGGAAAACACCGCCGTCTATTTGGCGACTCTTATTGCAAACTGCCGTGCTGGGCAAAAGCGAAAATATCTCGCCCGTATTGGCAGGTGAAATGACCCGCGCCGTGATTTGCGGTACACCGTATCCCTTAAGTTTGCTGTCGCAATTGATTACCCGAATTCGCGCCGACGGAGATGTAAACGGACTGCGCGTGGCAATGATTAAAGCTGTATTGCAGCGGCGTTTTAGAAAAGATTTTATCGAAGAAGGAGTTCCTATGAGTTTGAACAATGAAAGCCCGAATCGCGCCTATCTTTTAGGGCGGCTGTTTGCCGTGTTGGAGCGCATCCAATATCAGGCGCTGGGCGAATTAAACGCAGGCATTGCCGACCGCTATTACGGTTCTGCATCCGCCGTGCCGTTTTCGGTTTTTCCGCGCCTTTTGTCGGGTGCAAAACACCATTTGTCGCGCTTGCGTAAAGACAAAGCCGGCATGGCGGTGAATTTGGATAAAGATTTGGGCGAAATCATTGCCAAACTGCCCGAAACCTTTCCGCGCCATCTAAGCATTGACGAGCAAGGCCGCTTTGCCATCGGCTATTACCATCAAAAACAAAGCTATTTTGCTAAAAAAGAAACCGCTGAAACCATTGAAAACTAAGGAGCCAGAAAATGTCTGCCATTCAAAACCGCTATGAATTTGTTTACTTTTTTGACGTAACCAACGGCAACCCCAACGGCGACCCCGATGCGGGCAATATGCCGCGTCTTGACCCTGAATCCAGCAAAGGCTTGGTAACCGATGTCTGCCTGAAACGCAAAATCCGTAATTTTGTGGAAATCAGCAGCGAAAACGAAGCCGGTTACGAAATCTACGTCAAAGAAAAAAGCGTGTTAAACCTGCAAAACAAACGCGCTTATGAAGCGCTTGGTATTGAATCTGAAGCCAAAAAACTGCCAAAAGACGAAGCCAAAGCCCGCGACATCACCGCTTGGATGTGTAAAAACTTCTTTGACATCCGCACCTTCGGCGCCGTGATGACCACCGAAGTCAATAGCGGGCAAGTGCGCGGCCCGGTACAACTGGCGTTTGCCCAATCCATTGATCCGATTGTGCCGCTGGAAGTTTCCATCACCCGCATGGCAGTAACCAACGAAAAAGACTTGGAAAAAGAACGCACCATGGGGCGCAAATACATCGTTCCTTACGCGCTCTACCGCGTGCACGGTTTTATCTCCGCCAACCTTGCCGCCAAAACCGGCTTTTCAGACGACGATTTAGCCAAACTCTGGCAAGCCCTGCAACTGATGTTTGAACACGACCGATCCGCCGCCTGTGGCGAAATGGCGGCGCGCAAACTGATTGTCTTCAAACACGACAGCACACTCGGCAGCCAGCCTGCACATAAATTGTTTGACGCCGTGAAAGTTGAACGCGTAAACGGCGAATCAGGTACGCCCGCAAGCGGTTTTGGCGATTACAAAATCAGCGTGGTTTCAGACGGCCTCAATGGCGTGAGTGTGGAAGAGTTGCTGTAAAAACACTTAAAAAGATGACTGCACTTTTAACCGAAACCCAAGGGAAAAATCAGGACACGCGCCTGATTTCCCTTTCCGCCCTGCAACACTACGCCTTCTGCCCGCGTCAATGTGCGTTGATCCATAACGAGCAGGCGTGGGCGGAGAATTATTTGACCGCGCAGGGCAAGGCGCTGCATGAGCGAGTGGATTCGGGCGAGCCGGAAACGCGCAAGGGCGTACGCTTTGAGCGGACGGTGCATGTGTCGGCGGAGAAACTGGGCATCAGCGGCGTGTTGGATTTGGTGGAAGTGGACACGAAAACAGGCAGCCTGAAACCCGTGGAATATAAACGCGGTAAGCCCAAATCCGACCCGATGGATGAAATCCAGCTTTGTGCCCAAGGCTTGTGCTTGGAAGAAATGACGGGGCAAACCGTCAGCGAAGGCGCGCTGTGGTATATGCAAACCCGCCACCGCGTCCCCGTCGTATTTTCAGACGACCTACGCGCTCAAACACGCGCTACCATCGCCGCCGTGCGCGAACTCCTAAACAGCGGTCAAACCCCGCCACCCGATTACGGCAAACGCTGCAAAGCCTGCTCGCTGGTGGAGATTTGCCAACCGGAGTTGCTGGGGAAACGGGATAGGAGTGTGGGGTATGTGGTGGGGTTGTTTAAGTTAGATATTTAGCTACAAAAATCAAAAAATGTTATTATTTTAACCTTTAAATTAAAAGGAAATTATCATGTCTCTTGATGTTTTTAAACCAGAAAACTTAAGTATTGAACAAGTATTTGGTAATGCAGATTCATTTTACCAAATGCCTGAATATCAAAGACCTTATTCTTGGGATAAGGAGAGGGTGGAGCAATTATGGTTTGATCTTGTTGAAGCCTATAAAAATTATATAGAAGATTCCACCGTTGATTCAAATTATTTCTTGGGATCTTTGGTAGTGGTTAAAAATGGGCAAGGTTATGATGTCATTGATGGCCAGCAAAGGATGACAACATTAACTATTTTATTTTGTGTATTAAGAGATTTAGATAAATTAAATTTACCTGATACAAGAATGAATAAAGTTAAACATAGTATTAAAGACTTACTTGGTGGAAAGGAGCGATTAAAGCTAACTACTCAATTGAATAACCAAGCTCTTTTTGAAACTACTGTTATTAATAAAATTAATTTTCAGGCAAGTAAGGCAAAAATTGAGGAAAATCGTTTTTTACAAACAGCTTTTTACTTCAAGAGCCTTATAGAAGAGTCTCAGAATCCTAGTTCCCATTATTATATTAATGATTTATCTGGGTTTATTAAATATATATTTGAACAAACAACATTAATTCGTGTAGTTTGTTATGACGAGAGTTTCGCAATTAAATTATTTACTGTTTTAAATGATAGAGGACTGGACTTGGCTTCTTCGGATATCATCAAAGCATATTTATTGCAAAAACTTAGTGAAGATAAGCGCTCATCTTTTGTTGAGGTCTGGAAGCGAGTAGAAACTATTTGCAAACAAGCTGGTGAATCATTACAAATGGTTTTAAGTTTATATCTTTATTACTTAAAATCAGGAAATCCCAAGAAAAATTTGCATGAAGAATTAAAATTAGAATTAAAGAATAAAGAACCAATAGAAACTATTCTATTCATTGAGGAATTTGCGAAAAATTTGAGTGAAATAAATGATGATTATCAAGATAAAGATATTTCAAAGTTGAGATACCTTCCTCAATCAATATATTGGAAAACTATTCTTTTAGCTGCGAAACAAACAAATTATCAATTTTATAATGAGTTAAAAAACCTATTAGTTAGGTATTATTATCAAAGCTGGATAGCAGATGGAACATCTAATCGTATCAAACAAACATCTTTTAATATATTAAAAATGGTAAAGGATGGAAAAGATATTCTAGATATTAAAAAAGAAATCATAAGTAATTTGAATATTTATGAAAATTATCTAATATCTTTAGATAGGAGTAATATTTATAGTTTCAAATGGCACAAACCATTATTATTAGCAATTGAATACCATCAACAGGATAAATACCAATTTATTGAAATAAATAGAGACTTACATACTGAGCATATTTTACCAAAAGAATGGAAAAATGATGATCTTAATTGGAAGGATATTTTTTCAGATATTGATGTAAAAAAATATTTAAATAGCTTGGGTAATTTAACATTATTGTCAGGTAAAAAAAATATTCGGGCGAGTAATCGCAATTACACAAATAAAAAAGAAATTTACAATGGAAAGGGCTTAGATGGAAAGTCATCTTTTGAAATTACTAAGAAGATTATGGAAGATGCCCCAAACGAGTGGAATGTGGCAGAAATAATTAAAAGAAAGGATTGGTTAATTAATCAAGCTAAGGAAATTTTTGATATTAAAAAGTAATATTAGTTGGATTCTAGTATTCTTCCTTCCTAACACAACCTACCCGCTGTTTTTAGGTAGCTTGCACGATCTGTGTGAATCGGATACTTAATTCGACAATGTTCCGAATAGATGTAATTTGAAATGATTGCTGAGGTTGGTAATGTCGAACTCGAGAATTCGACCTACTGTCTTTCAGGTAGCCCAACCATAGCCACAAAAAGCACGATCAAACCCTAAGGAGTTCCCCATGCGCAAACTGCAAAACACGCTCTACATCACCACCCAAGGCAGTTATTTGCATAAAGAGCGGGAAACGCTGGTGGTGGAGCAGGAGCGTAAGAAGGTGGCGCAGTTGCCGGTGCATTCCATCGGGCATATTTTCTGTTTTGGTAATGTGCTGGTATCGCCGTTTTTGCTGGGGTTTTGCGGCGAAAATAATGTGAATTTGGCGTTTTTTACCGAAAACGGACGTTTCTTGGGGCGGCTTCAGGGGCGGCAGAGCGGCAATGTGCTGCTGCGTCGGGCGCAGTATCGGGTGTCGGAGCAAAATCCCGTGCCGATTGCGCGCAATATCATTGCGGCGAAGATTCAGGCGAGTAAACGGGTGCTTCAGCGGCAGATTCGCAATTACGGCGAGAATGCGGCGATTCAAAGTGCGGTTGATTCTTTGAATATTTCGCTGCGGCAGTTGAAGGGCGCGGCGGAACTGGACGTGATACGCGGCATTGAAGGCGATGCGGCAGCGCGTTATTTCGGTGTATTCGGGCAGCTTTTGAGCGAAAAAAGCGGCTTTACTTTTGACGGGCGCAACCGCCGTCCGCCTAGAGACGGGGTGAATGCGCTGTTGTCGTTTGTGTACAGCATTCTGGGAAAGGACATCAGCGGCGCGCTGCAAGGCGTGGGACTGGACCCACAGGTAGGCTTTCTGCACGCCGACCGGCCGGGGCGCGACAGTTTGGCGCAGGATATTTTGGAAGAATTCCGCGCATGGTGGGCAGATAGGCTGGTGTTGTCGCTGATTAACCGCGGGCAAATCAAACCGCAGGATTTCGTTACCGAGGCAAGCGGCGCAGTGAGCTTGAAAGCGGAGGCGCGTAAGCTCTTGTTCCAAGCCTTGCAGGCGAAAAAACAGGAGAAAATCGTTCATCCGTTTTTGGGCGAAGAAGTGGAAATCGGACTGCTGCCGTATATTCAGGCAATGCTGTTGGCGCGGCACTTGCGCGGGGATTTGGCGGAATATCCGCCGTTTTTGATGAGATAGGTTTGCAGGTCGTCTGAAAACGGGCCGGATGTTTTCAGATGACCTTTAAAGCAGCCTGCACATGGAAATACAAAATGCTGATGCTGATTACTTATGATATTTCGCTGGAAGACGCGGAAGGACCGGCAAGGCTGCGGCGCGTGGCGAAATTATGTTTGGACTACGGCGTGCGCGTGCAATATTCGGTATTCGAATGCGACATCGCACCCGATCAGTGGGTTGTTTTAAAAGACAAACTTTTGAAAACCTACAATCCCGAAACCGACAGCCTGCGCTTTTACCATCTGGGCAGCAAATGGCGGCGGAAAGTAGAACATCACGGCGCGAAACCGTCGGTGGATGTGTTTAAGGATACGTTGATTGTGTGAATCGCCAACCTACGGTTCTCATGAAAATGCGGCAGGGGTGGCGAATTAGGATTGTTCTTTAACAATCAGGATATTGCGAATGCAGGTGTAACGGAAAAGGCTGTGTTATACTTGCGTTCGCGCTTTTCTTGGGAGCCTAGCGAAATCGGGGCTGCGAAACCTGATGGAGCAAGGCTTTTGAGAGAGGCTCAGCCGCCTTCAGGCGGCTGTGTGTTGAAAC
>NZ_KV835599.1:61948-62284 GCF_001838065.1 Neisseria sp. HMSC078C12
TCAGCCGCCTTCAGGCGGCTGTGTGTTGAAACCGTTGCGCTTTTCGATTGTTGCCATTAGTATATTCAGCCGCCTTCAGGCGGCTGTGTGTTGAAACAGCAATATGCGTAAATCCTTATGACCGCTGATTTTCAGCCGCCTTCAGGCGGCTGTGTGTTGAAACAAAGTAAGGCATTTAGTGGCACAAGGTCGTCTAAACCAGCCGGCTGAGTGTTGAAACTCTGCCACCGTATCTCATGTCTGAGTAGGGAAGAGGGCTGTATGTTCAAATATCGTCCAAGCAGGCCACTTTTCTTTTGATTCTTCGCTTTCTGAAGCATTAGTGAAAGCAGTAGA
>NZ_KV835599.1:62384-109417 GCF_001838065.1 Neisseria sp. HMSC078C12
TGCCGTCTGAAAAAGTTTCAGACGGCATTTTTTCTATTTACATATTAAATTTAATATCATATTATCATTGCATGATATCAGTCTGAATTTTTTAGAATTTTAATATGAAACCCCTAATTTACTACGCCCATTCCGCGCAAGATGAACTCGGCAATCTCTTGCCTTACGAACACTGGCAAACCTTGCAAAGTCATTCGGTAAATGTTGGGGAAATGGCGGCGGAGTTTGCCCGGGTATTTGATGCGCAGGAAATTGCCTGCCAGATGGGACAGCTTCATGACTTAGGGAAATATTCGGAACTCTTTAATCACTGATTGCATGGTGGCTCTTCAGTTGATCATGCTACTGCCGGAGTCAAAATTGCAAAAATGCTTGCTTCAGGGTGGGTTCCAAAGTATAAACTGTGGTTATCTTTCTTAGGCTAGATAACTTTATTAATGAATTAAAAGGCAAAAATAATGGAAACGAAACAAACCAATTCAACCATCAAATCGCGTGCGGCGGTGGCATTCGCTCCAAATCAACCCTTACAAATTGTGGAAATCGATGTAGAAATGCCGCGTAAAGGCGAGGTGTTAATCCGCAATACTCACACGGGCGTGTGCCATACTGATGCGTTTACGTTATCAGGAAGCGATCCTGAAGGCGTATTCCCTGTGGTGCTTGGACACGAAGGTGCGGGTGTGGTTGTTGCTGTGGGCGAAGGTGTGTCAAGCGTAAAACCAGGTGATCACGTTATTCCTCTTTATACCGCTGAATGTGGCGAATGTGAGTTTTGTCGTTCGGGTAAAACCAACTTATGCGTCTCAGTGCGTGATACGCAAGGTAAAGGCTTAATGCCGGACGGCACGACGCGTTTTTCTTATCAAGGTCAGCCGATCTATCACTATATGGGCTGTTCGACTTTCAGCGAATACTCTGTTGTTGCCGAAGTTTCATTGGCGAAAATCAACCCGGAAGCCAACCACGAACATGTATGTTTGCTCGGTTGCGGCGTGACCACAGGTATTGGTGCGGTACATAATACGGCAAAAGTGCAAGAAGGCGACTCTGTGGCCGTGTTTGGCTTGGGGGCGATTGGTTTGGCAGTGGTGCAAGGTGCGCGCCAAGCCAAAGCCGGCCGCATTATCGCCATTGATACCAATCCTGCAAAATTCGAGTTGGCAAAACAGTTTGGTGCAACGGATTGTTTAAACCCGAACGATTACGATAAACCGATCAAAGATGTGTTGTTAGACATCAACAAATGGGGCATTGACCATACCTTTGAATGTATCGGCAATGTAAATGTAATGCGTCAAGCATTAGAAAGCGCACACCGTGGCTGGGGACAATCCATTATTATCGGCGTAGCGGGTGCTGGCCAAGAAATTTCAACGCGTCCGTTCCAGTTGGTAACCGGCCGTGTTTGGAAAGGCACGGCATTTGGCGGCGTGAAAGGCCGCTCTGAACTTCCGAAAATGGTGGAAGATTCAATGAAAGGCGACATCGAGTTAGAACCGTTTGTGACCCACACAATGACACTCGATCAAATCAATGAAGCCTTTGAGTTAATGCACGAAGGTAAATCGATCCGCGCTGTTATTCATTACTAAGGTACGCGATGAAACTGATTGAACAACATCAAATTTTTGACGGTTCGCAACAAGTTTGGGCACACCATGCCCAAACGTTGCAATGCGAAATGAAATTTGCCGTCTATTTGCCAAATAATCCGGAAAATCGACCGCTTGGCGTGATTTATTGGCTTTCCGGGTTAACGTGTACGGAACAAAATTTCATTACCAAATCAGGCTTTCAGCGTTATGCAGCAGAACATCAAGTAATTGTGGTTGCCCCCGATACCAGCCCTCGCGGAGAGCAAGTGCCGAACGATGCGGCTTACGATTTAGGGCAAGGTGCGGGCTTTTATTTGAATGCGACCGAGCAGCCTTGGGCGACGAATTATCAAATGTATGATTATATTTTGAACGAGTTGTCCCGTCTGATTGAAGCAAATTTCCCTACCAACGGCAAACGTTCCATTATGGGACATTCAATGGGCGGACACGGCGCATTGGTATTGGCATTGCGAAATCGAGAACGTTATCAAAGTGTCTCTGCCTTTTCACCCATTTTGTCGCCAAGCCTCGTGCCTTGGGGAGAAAAAGCCTTTTCTGCCTATTTAGGGAAAGATCGTGAAAAATGGCAGCAATATGATGCCAGCTCGCTGATCCAACAAGGCTATAAAGTGCAAGGTATGCGCATTGATCAGGGCTTGGAAGATGAGTTTTTGCCAACACAATTGCGTACCGAAGATTTTATTGAAACCTGTCGTGCGGCAAACCAACCGGTCGATGTGCGCTTCCATAAAGGCTACGATCATAGCTATTACTTCATCGCCAGTTTTATTGGTGAGCATATTGCCTATCATGCGGCATTTTTGAAGTAAACCAAAGAAGTAAGTTGTGTTAATAAATTAAAAAGGCATCGGATTGATGCCTTTTATTTTTTATAAATGATAAAAAATAATGCGATTAAAATGAGTTAGCTCGCCCACTCTCATTTAAATATCCCCCCATTCCAGTCCAAACCGTTGCAAATACTTTCTCAATCGGTCGCTGTCATTGACTTTTGCCCTTTCTGTTCGGGAGACGTTGAACAATGCACGGCCGGCGGCGGCCATGTTGGGGTGTTTGCGGCATTCGTCGATGACGTGTTGCAGTTGCAGTTTGTCGAACAAATCCAATGCGTCCCAATCGATTTTATCGGGGTAGTCTTGTGTTTTTTCAGACGGCCTATTATGTAGGAGGCCGTCTGAAAAGGGTTCTTCCGACCATAACCATTTTAGGCGTTCGATTTCGGCTTGGACTTGTTCTACCTGTATCCTGCCTTGCGGCGCGAGTGTGGCCAGGCGCATGATACTGGCGGCGAGGTCGCGGAAGTTGCCGCGCCATGGCGCTTGGTTGGAATGGGCGAAGTCGAGATAGGCGGCCAGGGCTTCTTTGTTGAAGCGGGTGGTTCGGCCGAGTTCTTGCGAAGCTAGGGCGAGCTGGTGTTCGACGTTGGGCTCGATGTCTTCGAGGCGGTTGGCGAGTGCGGGCAGCGGATAGTTCCAAATATTGATGCGGGCGAACAGGTCTTCGCGGAAGCGTCCGGCGCGGATTTCATGACGTAGGTCGCGGTTGGTGCCGGCGATGAGTTGGAAGTCGCTTTTGACTTCGCTGTCGCTACCGACGGGATAAAAATGTTTTTCTTCAATGGCTTTGAGTAACATGGCTTGCTCATCTAAACCCAATTCGCCGATTTCGTCCAAAAACAATACGCCGCCATCGGCAGTTTTTAGATAGCCTTCACGCTTTTCTGCTGCGCCGGTAAAGGCGCCTTTTTTGTGGCCAAACAGGGCAGATGCTGCGCCGTCGCCGCGAAGGGTGGCGCAGTTTACATCGACAAATGTGCCTTTAATCAGGTGGCGCGCTTTTTTCAATTCAAAAATCCTGCGTGCCAGCATAGATTTGCCCGCGCCTGTCGGACCGGAAAGCAGAATGGGGGAAGGAGAGTTGAGCGCGACTTGTTCGATTTCGGCAATCATGCGGTTGAAGGCGGCGTTTTGGGTGGAAATGCCGCTTTTCAGGTAGCGCACTGCGTCATCGCGTACGGCGGCAAGGCGTTCAGCCAGTACGTCGTAACGGGCCAAGTCTAAATCGATGATTTCATAACTGCCGACATTGCCGTCCTCCATACTGCGTCTTTGGTTTTTGGGAGGTGCGGTTTGTAACAGAACGCCGGGGATTTGACGCGATTCCACCAATAAAAACAGGCAGATTTGGGCAACGTGTGTACCTGTCGTGATGTGGGTGAGATAGGTTTCTTCTTCCGTATCAAATGGATAGCTCGCCGCCCAATCGTGCAGTTTGGTATAAACCTCAGAGAAATCCCACGGGTTTGCCAGCTCCATAGGCACGAGATTGACGACCGTGTGCGGCGACACCTGCTGAATATCAGCTTTTACATGATCTGCCAGCTCGCGGTATTTTTCCGCATAAAACAGTTCCATGCGGTCAAGATGAAAATCCTGACGCTGATTCATGGCGACATTCGGCCGCCATTTCTGCCAACGCCCTTGACCGAAACCGCTGTCTAATACCGTACCGAGAAAGCTGACGGCGACTTGTTTTTTAGGATGGGTATTCATGTTTCAGACGGCCTTTAAATTATTTTTTTCCAAGACAAATTTGCCGTTTACTTAGCCGCAGGCGTTTGTCCAAATCATCAAATCGCATCATATATCCTCTTATATCTTATTTTCTATATAACTATCTATAAATATATTTTTTACTATTCTACGCTTCTTGCCGATAAAAGCTACTTTAAAATATATTATCTTTATATTCAATCAATTAAAAATTATTTTTATAAAAATTTTATTCTTGGCACGCTGTTGGCTATGTTGTGAATGTAACGATACAGCAGATGCTTCGGGAAATACAGTTACCGGAGAAAAATTTTCCGTAAATTTAGTTGCGGTGTGGTTACAGGGCGAATGCCGACAAGACTACATTTGGATTAACAGGTTCGAGCCCTGTCTCGTCTGATAGACGTTGAACGTCTTGTTTATTTAGTCGCCCACCCTTTTCCAATATGGCAGGCAAATGCCTAGGGAAACTACAACATGGATATCCTTATGTCGCAGGTTCGAGTCCTGTCTCTGTTATCTAAAATAGCAGAGTAGCTCAGTTGGTAGAGCCAAGGCATGTTTCCCTGAAAAACTTGTTGCGTGCCATATTATTTTTACGGCAGCAGGCGGATGCCCGGAAGAGAGTACATTAGCTTTCAGTTAAAACCGTTTCTCTTCATCTTTAGCCGCTACGCTGCCACCTATTCTAGGCCGTCTGAAATATTCAGGCGGGCCGATATAAAAACCGTTTTCGGTGCAAACGGCAAATGCCGGAGGAATTACAGCCTGCTAAGCTCGAGGTCGCGGGTTCGAGTCCCGCCTCTGCCGCCAACAATGGCAGAGTAGCTCAGTGGATAGAGCGCGTAAAAATTTCTCCACTCTTTGTTGCCCAATGTACCACCCCTTATGGGTGAATGCCATTAGGATTACATTCCTTTCTTGCTACAAACCTGAATGATCCTAATTAAACTAGTCGCCCTACGGCAGTAGGCGGATGCCCGGAAGAGAATACATTAGCTTTCAGTTAAAACCGCTTCTCTTCATCTTTAGCCGCCACACTGCCACCCATTCAAGACCGTCTGAAAAATAAAGCTAAAACAAGTTCAGACGACCTCAAACCAACAATATGAAAGAAAATGAAAATGGCTAATACTACCTTGTTTCAATCTATTAAAAACCGTTTAACTAAAACCGACACTTATAACGAAGCCGGCGGCATCGCCTACACGCTGACGCCCAAACAACAGCTAGCCCAGCTTGCCGCTACCGGATGTCTGAACAATACCTACTATGCGGATGCCCAAAGTCAGCTTGACCAAGTGTTGAAATTGGCAGAAAACCTGGATGCCGAGTTTATCGCCAAAACCGCTGTGTATTCCCGTCAAAAAGGTTTCATGAAAGATATGCCTGCGCTGTTGCTTGCCGTGTTGGCACAAAAAGACGTGAACATGCTCGCCCGCGTATTCGACCAAGTAGTGGACAACGGTAAAATGTTGCGTAACTTCGCACAAATCATTCGCAGCGGCGCAGTCGGCAGAAAATCCTTCGGCAACCGTCCGAAAAAACTGATGCAGACCTGGCTTTTGACCGCCACCGAAAAACAACTGCTTAACGCCGCCGTCGGCAATTCGCCGTCGCTGGCAGATGTGGTCAAAATGGTGCACCCAAAACCGCGTGAAGCATGGCGTGCCGCCTGGTTTGCATGGCTGATCGGTAAACCGTACGACCGCGAAGCATTGCCGCCCATTACCCGCGCTTTTGAAGACTACAAACAAAGCCGAGAAGGCGAATTGCCCAATGTTCCCTTCCAAATGCTCACCGCTTTAGACTTGAACAGCGGCGACTGGGCAGAGATTGCCCGCAACGGCTCATGGCAGCAGGTTCGTCAAAACCTGAATACTTTCCTGCGCCACGAAGTGTTTGCCAAAAGCAAAAACATCAAAATGGTGGCAGAAAAACTGCGTGACGAAACCGCCATTGCCCGCGCCCGCGTCCTGCCTTACCAATTGCTGACCGCGTATCAGGCAACATCTAATCAAATGCCGTTTGAAATCCGCGAAGCGCTGCAAGACGCGATGGAAACCGCCGTACAAAACGTACCGGCCATCCAAGGCAAAGTCGTGGTTTGCCCGGACGTCTCCGGCTCTATGCACAGCTCGGTTACCGGCCATCGCGGCAGCGCAACCAGCAAAACCCGCTGCATCGATATTGCCGCACTCGTATCCGCCGCCATGTTGCGTACCAACCCGCAAGCCCGCGTGATACCGTTTGAACAAATCACGGTAAACGTGCAGCTCAATCCGCGCGACAGCATCATGACCAACGCCGAAAAACTCGCCAATATCGGCGGCGGCGGAACGGCTTGCAGCGCACCGCTCGCCATGTTGAACCGCGAAAAAGCCGACGTGGATTTGGTCGTCATCGTGTCAGACAACGAAAGTTGGGCAGATGACAGCCAACAGTGGGGCGCAACAACCAGCCTGATGAAAGAGTGGGATATTCTGAAAAGACGTTGTCCGGAAGCCAAACTCGTTTGTCTGGATATCCAGCCCTACGTCCAGGCTCAAGCACGAAACCGTCACGATATCTTGAACATCGGCGGCTTCTCCGATCAAGTGTTCACGCTCATCGGTTCCTTTGCTGAACGAGGCATGGGTACAGATTTCTGGGTAGAAGAGATTGAGAAAACCGAGCTTGCGGCGGTAAATTAGCCAAGGGGTCGTCTGAAAATAAGGTGTCAACGTTTTTAGACGATCCGCTCTCTTAATCTAAATAATTATGGTTGCAATGCAGGATCATCATGTAAAGTTTCATAAGGAACAACTCCTTCCCAGTTAAATATTTTCACGGAATCCACCTTATCCTCAGAAAAGAAGCGATATGGCAATTTCAGTTTTTTTTCATCAATACCAAGCCATTCTGAAAAAGCATAAATAAAATCAAACCCGCTTCTTCTAACTTTTAAGTGTACTTGTTTTGTATCATCACTTGAAATTTTAATAAATGGAACATGATAAGCCTGTTTGTCTTTTGTAGAATTTAATAAACTAACATGATCAGTATTTTTATCTATATGAGCTAACCCATGATCAGATAAATACATTATTGAATAGCTACCATAGGATTTCATCTCTACTTCAAGACGTTGTAATAATTGATCGGTTTGCTTTAGTGTTTCCAAATAACACGACATTTTTTCACTTTTAAATCTTTCTGATACAGGCTGTATCAAACGTTTACAAAAATCAGGATGAGAACCATTTATATGCAATACAAATAATGAATTATGCGCATTTTTCATCTGTTTTAACTGTTCTGCCACTCCTTCCAGTAATATAAAATCACTAATACTGTTTTTACCATCTCTGGATGAATTAGGATCATAGAAATGTGAATAATCTGCCTGAATACCCACTCGGGCTGCAGCAGTATCCGCATCATCGGAAGTTGGCTGGGTGGATAGCCAATAAGTTTTAAATCCTGCTGCTTTAGCAAGCGAAATAAGATTATTAGGGTAACTTATTATGTTACCTTGAGTAAGGTGAAGCATTCTAGTCAAAGACGTTTGGGTATTTGGGGCAGGAGCTATAAATTCATCTATAACTAACCCATTGGATCTTCTTAAATAAGGAGTTGTATCAATTGGAAAACCATATAAAGACATGTAATCTGCCCTCATGCTTTCACCAATAACTAATACATAATTTTTATATTTGGGGTGGGAGCCTATAATTTCCCAAACAGGTTTATTTGAAAGAATTTGTTCCGACTGGATTCTTTCATCATAATATTGCTCTACTGCCTGAAATATCCTGAAATAAAAATTAATATTCCCAACTTCTGTATTAACTAACTTAAATGGTTGATGTCTTTTTAGTGTATTCGTCGTTGGTTTGTGTAGAGAGAATAGTAAAAAAATACTGAAAAAAACAATTACAATATATTTATGTCTTTGCAAACTATAGTTTTTATTTGTGTATCTACCTATATAAATTACACCAAATCCACTTATAAGAACTAATAGCCCTGTTGCCCATGCTTGCCATGTAATCAAATTGATAAATTCAGTAGATTCATGGAGATTGGTTTCGAACAAAGATGCGATCAAACCAATATTGATGCGGCCATATAAATAAGCAATTGGAGCAAATAAAACACATACGATTAGATTTATTAAAAACAAAATACTAAATATTTTTTTATTAAATAAGAATAGACCATACCAGAAAAAGAACATTGCAAGTGTGTAGACACTTACTAAATATCCTAATCCAAAGTTTGATACTAAAGAAAATACTATTATTGATAGCGGCAGGCTATATTTCTGAAAAAAAACCTTCATCTTAAATCCTGAACTTAGTAAATAACTAGGGCGTTATTATACTCAACCCAACATAACTTTACACATAAAAAACAAAAAACTTACAGTTTCAGATAGCTTTTCTACCAAACGTCGTCTGAAAACCCAAATAAGGAAACTAAAACCATGCAAAAATTTATCTTAATCCGCGGTCATCAAGGTTCGGGAAAATCGACTTTTGCCGAACAAAAAGCCGCCGAATTTAAAGCGCAGTATCCGGATGCTGAAGTGGTTCGTATTGAAAACGATTTGTTCATTACCGATGAATATGGTGAATATCGTTGGTCGGGCGAAGCGGTGGATAAGGCGCAAAAACGCGGTAATGCTTTGATGACTGAAACATTGAGACTTGGACGTCAAAATCCGAATCGAAATATTTTGATCATTAATTCCAATACCAACCAAAAAGCTTCACGTTGCCGTCATTTATTGGATCAGGCGGAGAAAAGCGGTTTTGAAACAGAAATTTATCGACTGCATAATTTCTATCCCAACCTGCACGGCGTAAAAGAGCATGACGTGTTGGCGGCGTATATCAAGTTGAACCAAAACCGAGTGTCAAACGAAATCCACATCGAGGCCGTGCAGCCGGCAAATGCGGAGCAGTTAGAAAAAATCGAGCAGATGCAGGCTATCGAGCATAAGCCGCTGGTATTTGATGAGGCGCAGCAAACCTTTGTGACCGATCATTATCTGCAACACGGCAGCCGCAACTTTACCGCCAAAGCGTCCAAGCGTTACCCTGAATTGCGCGTGTTGAAATACGCCCGCAGCGTGTTCTATAACAACCGATTTGATGATGCTTTGCTGGAAATGCGCGGTTTGATTATCGATACGCATAATCGAATCATCGTGCGCCCGTTTAAAAAAGTGTTCAATTATTCGGAGCGTATTGCCAAAGGCAGCCGTTATCCGCTCCGAATCAGCGACGATAGATTGGTAGATGCGGTCGTAAAAGTAAACGGCTTCCTCGGCTGCTGCACTTTCGTCTCGCTTTCAGATGACCATCCGTCTAAAGGCGCTTCTTTTGACGGCAAAGTGCTGTATTCGACCACCGGTTCGCTTGATAGCGCGTTTGCAGACATGACCGCCGCACACTGCGCGCAATACGAAACCCTGTTCCGTGCTTATCCGAATCATACTTTTTTGTTCGAAATCACAGACGCGAAAGACGTGCACATTATCCGCGAAGAATTGGGCGAAACCTTAATCGGCTGCATCGACGTGGCGACAGGCCGTCAGTTTACTGAAGCTGAATTGGACGAAATCGGCAAACAATACGGCATCCGCCGTCCCGAAATGCTGAAAAACATCACGTTCGGCGAGCTGAAAGGCCGTCTGAAAAATGTGGAACACGAAGGCTTTATGGTATTTGATGCACAAAACGGCGAAATGCTGTTCAAACTCAAATCGCCCTATTACCTGATTTCTAAGTTTTTAGGACGAAGCAACGAAGGCAATATCGGCCGTAAGCTGGACAAACGCCACGTCGATGAAGAATTTTATCCTTTAATCGACTACATCCACGAGCATCAGGAAGCATTCAACGCTATGCCGGAATTGGATAAGATCGCGTTTATCCAAGCATTTTTAAGACAGTTGTAAGGCCGTCTGAAAATATAGGGAGCAATGCGTATTTATTTTTCGCGCTCATACGCTTCGATTTCGCCGACTTTAGGCGCATAGCCGCTGCTTGTGTCATGGTGCAAATCCAACCAGATATCGACTAATGCCCAAGCGGCAGGCGCGGCGATGACGTTTTGCCCCATACATAAAACCTGCGCGTTATAGTTCTCCACCGAGCCGCGGACGGTAAGCAAATCATGTGCCGTCGCCGCCCGTATGCCGCGCACTTTATTGGCGGCGATTGCCGTGCCCACGCCTGTGCCGCAAATCAACAGCGCACGGTCGGCGCGTCCTGCCGCGACTTCTTCGGCCGCGGCAAACGAGAGTTGTGGATAGGTTCCTTCGGGCGAGGATAAATCGACCAAGCTGCTGACGCGCGGGTCGTTTTGCAGATGCGCTTTGAGCGCGTCCTTCAATATTGCGCCGTTGGCCGGCGCGGCAATAATCAAACGCATATGAACTCCTTGAAGCACATAAAAACATTACTCAGCATACGCCCGCGCGTGATACGATTCAAGCCTGCAACGCAGAAAGCACGGTATGAGCAAAATCTACTTCACATCAGACCTACATTTCTCACATAAAAACATCGCCAAATTTTGCCCGCAATTTCGACCGTTCGATAACGTGGAGCAGATGGATGAATTTTTAATTCAGACATGGAATGAAACCGTTATGTCTGAAGATACGGTATACAACTTGGGCGATTTTTCCTTTGCCCACGACCATAAGCAGATAGAGCGCGTTTTGTCGCGTTTAAACGGGCAACATCACTTGATTTATGGCAATCATGATCATGTGATTCGGCAGCATGCCGATTTTTTCCGCAGTCAAACCAAGCATGACGGTCATCCGCTGCTGTCGTCCATACGGCCGTATATGAAACTCAAATTGCCGGAAATTAAGAATACGCTGGTTCTCTTTCACTATCCGATTCAGGAATGGGACGGCTGCTATCAGGGCTGGTATCACTTGTACGGCCATTTGCATGACAGGATGGCGGAAATCAAAGGGCGTGCTTTAAACGTCGGATTTGATTTGCACGGCCGTTTTTTGACGGCAGAAGACATCGATAAGTTTTTGTGTGATTTGCCTAAAATTTCGTATTTTGGCGAAGCAGGATTGAAGGCCAACTCGCCGGAAGAAGCAGCAGAGCTAGTGTCTTGGAAACTGGCGCAGTTAAATCAGGTATAATTTCAGACGGCCTTTGCGGATTCCGGCAAAGGCCGTCTGAATATCAATTTCCCATTTTTGAGTGAGACATGGAAAACCTTTCGGCTTACTTACTACAAAAAATCAGCCTCCCCAATCAATCCGGCAAGGATAAGCCATGAGCGGCAAGCCTTTGAAGTATCCTGTTTCCGCTTTGGTCGTTTTGCATGATGAAGACGGCAATATCCTGCTGATTGAACGCACGGCGCCGCAAGGTTTTTGGCAGTCGGTTACCGGCAGCTTGGAAGAAGGCGAGCGTATCGAAGAAACCGCATGGCGCGAAGTGTGGGAGGAAACCGGTATCCGCCTTGCAGACGGACAGTTGGAAAACTGGCACGACAGCACCGTTTATGAAATCTATCATCACTGGCGCCATCGCTATCCCAAAGGCGTTTTTGAAAACCGCGAACACATCTTCTCCGCCCAAATTCCACGCGATACGCCCATCGTCCTGCAACCGGACGAACACGTTGCCTATGGTTGGTTTGGTGCGGAAGAAGCGGCGGAAAAAGTGTTTTCCCCTTCCAATAAACGCGCAATTTTAGAATTGGTCAAAAGGCTGAATGCCAAAAAGGCCGTCTGAATACGACAGTTTCACATTTTCAGACGGCCTTGGGTTTGCTATACTTTCGCCGTTTGACTCTCTTTAAAATCAAAGGAAACCATCATGGCAGACTTCAACAAAATCCTGACCCCGGGCGACGTGGACGGCGGCATCATCAACGTTGTCAACGAAATCCCAGCAGGCAGCAACCACAAAATCGAATGGAACCGCAAACTGGCCGCCTTCCAACTCGACCGCGTTGAACCGGCAATTTTCGCCAAACCGACCAACTACGGCTTCATTCCGCAAACTTTGGACGAAGACGGCGACGAATTGGACGTATTGCTGGTTACCGAACAGCCTTTGGCAACCGGTATTTTCCTGGAAGCACGCGTTATCGGCGTGATGAAATTCGTTGACGACGGCGAAGTGGACGACAAAATCGTCTGCGTTCCGGCCGACGACCGCAACAACGGTAACGCCTACAAAACTTTGGCCGATTTGCCGCAACAACTGATCAAACAAATCGAGTTCCACTTCAACCACTACAAAGACCTGAAAAAAGCAGGTACCACTAAAGTTGAATCTTGGGGCGATGTAGAAGAAGCGAAACAAGTTATCAAAGAATCTATCGAACGTTGGAACAAACAAGCCTAATCGTTTTGTTCCACTCAATATCAAGGCCGTCTGAAAGCAAAGTTCAGACGGCCTTTTTATGTTTTCAACCAATATAACAAAATCGTCTTTAAAACAAACAAACCATTCTTTCCCATTTTCAGACGGCCTCATTAAAGTAACGCCTATACCAAAAATAAGGAGTACTTCAATGACTGCTACCACGACCGACCCGCGCGCCAAGCTGCCTGATACACCGCTTTCCGGCAACGAAGCCTTGAAAGAACGCAGCGATTATCTGCACGGCACCATTAAAGAAGAGTTGAAAGACGACTTTACCGGCGGCTTTACCGCCGACAACTTTCAACTTATCCGCTTCCACGGCATGTACGAACAGGACAACCGCGATATCCGTGCCGAGCGTACCGAACAAAAGCTTGAGCCTTTAAAAAACATGATGTTGCGTTGCCGTTTGCCCGGCGGCATCATTACGCCGAAGCAGTGGCTGGGTATCGACAAATTTGCCGGTGAAAATACGATTTACGGCTCTATCCGCCTGACCAACCGCCAAACCTTCCAATACCACGGCATTCTGAAAACCGATTTAAAACAGGCACATCAGGCATTGCACAAACTGGGTTTGGATTCCATTGCCACAGCCAGCGATGTCAACCGTAATGTGTTGTGCACCAGCAATCCTGTACAAAGCACTTTGCACCAAGAAGCCTATGAATGGGCGGCGCGCATCAGTATGCACCTCCTGCCGCGCACCATGGCATATGCCGATGTATGGTTGGACGGCGAAAAAGTGTTTACAACCGAGCCGACCGAGCCGCGCAATAAAGAAATTGCCGACGATGTAGAGCCGATTTTGGGTAAAACCTATCTGCCGCGCAAATTCAAAACCGCCGTTGTGATTCCGCCGGATAACGATGTGGACATTCATTCCAACGACTTGGGTTTTGTGGCGATTGCAGAAAACGGCAAGTTGGTGGGTTTCAATGTATTGGTCGGCGGCGGTTTATCCAGCGAACACGGCAATACCAAAACTTATCCCAATATTTCCTATGAATTCGGTTTTGTTCCGCTGGAATACACCCTCAATGCCGCCGAAGCCGTCGTCAGCACCCAGCGCGACTGGGGTAACCGTAGCGACCGCAAAGCAGCGCGTACACGCTATACGCTGCAACGCGTCGGCGTGGATGTGTTCAAAGAAGAAGTCGAAAGACGCATGGGCATTAAGTTTGAACCCATCCGCCCTTACGAATTCACCCACCGCGGCGACCATATCGGCTGGGTACAAGGACATGAAGGCAACTGGCATTTGACTTTGTTTATTGAAAACGGCCGCCTGCTCGATTATCCCGGCAGACCTTTGAAAACCGGCGTACGTGAAATTGCCAAAATCCATCCCGGCGACTTCCGTCTGACGGCCAACCAAAATCTGGTGGTTGCCAATGTACCGCCCGAATTGAAAGACATGATTGATAAAATCGCTAAAGATCATGGCCTTATCAGTAAATCGATTACCATCCAGCGTGAAAACTCCATGGCCTGCGTTGCCTTGCCGACTTGCCCGCTGGCAATGGCGGAGGCCGAACGCTTCTTGCCGACATTCTCCGATAAAATCGATGAAATGTTCGCCAAATACGGCTTGGAAGACGAATACATCGTTTTGCGCGTAACCGGTTGCCCCAACGGTTGCGGCCGCGCCATGCTGGCGGAAATCGGTTTGGTCGGCAAAGCTGTCGGCCGCTACAACCTTTACGCAGGCGGCAACCGCGAAGGCACCCGCATCCCGCGCCTGTTTAAAGAAAATATTACCGAACCTGAAATCCTTGAAATTGTCGAAGGCTGGGTGGCCGATTGGGCGCAAAACCGACTCGATGATGAAGGCTTCGGCGATTTTGCCGTCCGCACCGGTATCGTCAAACCCGTATTGGACGCACCGCGAGACTTCTGGGCATAACGCATACAGACAGACCCACAAGTCTGCAATAAGAAAATAGAGAAGGACTAAAGGCCGTCTGAAAAATCAGGAAAACTGGTTTTCAGACGGCCTTTTATATCAGGGATGTTTATATGAAAGATAGGATATAAACCGAATCAGCGGCGGCGGCCAAAGCCTCGGCCCATGCTGGGGCGGCGGTAGTTGGAAGGCTGATGCGTAGTTTCGCGGTATCGTTGTTGTTGCTGGGCGTTTTGCTGCTGGGCACGCAGGGTACGTGTATTCAGCTGTTGGCTGGTGCGTCCGTTTGGACGTGCGCTTTGATAATAGTTGGCACGGGCTTGACGGGCAATCGGGCTGTTTTGATTGCGCGCCTGTGTGAATTTATTGGCCAATGCGTTGCCGATAAATGCACCGGCTGCAGTACCCACCAAGCTTTGCAGCAGCCAGCTGCCGGTGGATTGGTCGTAGATGTATTGTTGGCCGTCTGTACCGGTTACCGGTTGGCCGTTGTTGCCGTTGGCTTGTGCCTCGGCAGGAATAGTGTCTTTCACGGCTTCGGGCGTGAGCTGGTAAACCGTATTGTCTTCTTGTTGGCCGTTTTGTTGTGCCAACTGTTGTTGCAATGCTTCGATTTGTTTTTGTTGCTGCTCAAGTTGCGCTTGGGTATTGTCTTTGCAGGCAGCAAGGGCGAAAGTGGAAAGGGCGGCTAAGGCAATCAGTTTTTTCATTGTTTTTCCTGAGAGAAGTTTGTCTTTGCCGAGATTTCGGCGGAGTGTGTTTGCCTAATATTAAACCATTTCCCTGTTTTTCAAGTAGTTTTACAAAATAATATTGGAAAGTTGCGCGGCAAATGCACGGCTGTTGGCGGCCAGATTGCCCAGAGCAGGCATTTCGTGTTCGGTTTCGATAATCAGCAGGTTGGCAGGGCGGCGGGTGTGCAGGGACATTTGCATTTCAGCGGGAGAGAAGGGCATATGATGGCGTTTGGCAAAGGCTTCGGCGCGTTTGTTGGCGGTTTTGAGCATGGGCAGCAGGGTAATGTCCAAATGGAAACGGCGTACGCCCAAAACCAAAATACGCGCCGCGAAGAAATCCGCTTCATCAGTAAAAACATTCGGGCTGCTTTGATTGAAGTCGTGACGCTCTGCGGCAATCAAAGTCGCGATGGTGCGCACTTGCGGAATTAAGGCTTCACTGATGAGGTTGTCGGGCGTATCAGGCAAAGTGAGCGTGTTGGGCATGCTGTGGTGGCTGTTGCTGTCAACGACCATGCGGCAGGTGTGTAACATTTGAGTTTGGCTGTGGATTTTAGTTGAAGCGGTCATGGCTGTATTCCTTATTTCTTAAAAATGGGTGGATTTAAGCGGCCATGGTGGGTATAAAAAAAGCCGCTCAAATGAGGCGGCTCTGATTTGCGTATTTTCAATTTGGTCTGTTTCAGACAAGCGCAAAAAAGTACCGCACGTTTGTGTGGTACCAATAGAAGAAAGTAGCGGAGCATTGCGCGGTTTGCATGATGAAAATACGTCTCTAATGTATAAAAGTATGGAACGTAGTTTAAAACAAGAAGGCCAGTAATTTCAATATCCAATCGATAAAACCCACCAATAAATCTACAAGTTGTTGTAATCCTTCCAATTTATTTTCTTTCGAGTGAGTCAAATTTGCACAATTATAATGCAAGACAAGATAAATTGATAACAATCCGAGCAAGTTCCTTAAAAAGGCCGTCTGAAATCCAGCTTTCAGACGGCCTTTATTTTGGCTTATCCAATCAATAAACGTCGCGTTGGTAGCGTTTGTCTTCGCGCAGGTCGTTGAGGTAGTCTTCGGCTTCGTCGCGGCTGAGTTTGCCTTGGGTTTCGATGACTTCGATTAGGGCGTTTTCGACATCGCGCGCCATGCGTGCGGCGTCGCCGCAGACGTAGATGTGTGCGCCTTGTTGCAGCCAGTTCCAAACTTCGGCGGCGCGTTCGGTGATTTTGTGTTGGACATAGACTTTGTGTTCGCCTTGGCGGCTCCATGCGAGGTCGGCGCGGGTGAGGAGGCCGTCTTTGCGCCAATCGCTCCATTCGAGTTGGTAGAGGAAGTCGTCGGCCAGGCGTTGGTTGCCGAAGAAGAGCCAGTTTTTGCCGCTGTCGCCATTGGCGGCGCGTTGTTGCATGAAGGAGCGGAAGGGGGCGACGCCTGTGCCTGCGCCGATCATGATGATGGGTGTATCGCCGTTTTGCGGCAGGCGGAAGTTGGGGTTGGGTTCGACAAAGACGCGGACTTCGCTGCCTTCTTCGAGGCGTTCGCCCAAGTAGCCGGATGCTGCGCCGGTGTAGGTGTGGTCGTGGTGGTCGAAACGGACGACGCCGATGGTGAGGTGGACTTCTTCGCCGACTTCGTCTTGTGCGGAGGCGATGGAGTAAAGGCGCGGGGTTTGTGGGCGGAAGAGGCTGTATAGGGTTTGTGCGTCCAGTGGGTGCGGATAGGCTGCGAATACGCCGACGGGCGGTGTGGCGGCGAGATAGGCGTCCAGTTGGGCTTTATCTGCGGCTATGGTTTTGAGTTCCTCGTTGTTTGTTAATTCGGCGTATTGTTGGACGAATGCCGGTGTGTTTTGGGTGATGTCTGCGGATTCGGTCAGGGCGGTGCGGATGTCGGTTTCGCGGCCGTCTGAAAGTTGGACGGTTTCGTTGCCGGTCAGTTGGTTGAGGTCGAGGATTTCTTGAACGAGGCCGGCGGCATTCAGTGGCCATACGCCGAGCGCGTCGCCTGCCTGATAATGCAAACCTGAGCCGCTGAGGTCAATTTCGATGTGTTCGACGTCTTTTTCTGCGGTGCGTGAGGTGATTTTTTGGCGCACGGAGAGGGTGGCTGTGTAGGGGTTTTCTTTGGTGTATGCGGTGCCGCTGCTTGGGGTGGCTGGGCTGTGTGCTGCGGTGTTTGCACTAGGGCTTGCTGCTTGGGCGGTCAATTCGGCTACTTTGGGTACGACGACGGCTACCCATGCGTCGGCATTTGCTTGGAACTCTAAGTCGCAAATGCCCAAGTCGTTCAGACGGCCTGCACCCAGTTCGGCAAATTTGGCATCAAAGTCTTTGCCTGCTTGGCAGAAGTTGGGATAGGAGGAGTCGCCAAGTCCTAAGACGGCAAAGGTGAGTTTGCTGAGGTCGGGTTTCTTTTTGCCGTAGATGAATTTGTACAGGGGTAGGGCTTCTTCGGGCGGTTCGCCTTCGCCTTGGGTGGAGGTAACCAAAAGGACGATGTCTTCGTCGGGCAGGGTTTTGCTTTTGAAATCGCCTGCGCTGCTGAGGCGGGCTTCTACGCCGGCGGCTTGAAGTTTGGCGTGTAAGGATTCGGCAACGCTGCGTGCGTTGCCGGTTTGGGAGGCGGAGAGGACTAACACGCGGCGGCTGACTGTCGGGGCGGCTGCTTGCAGGGCAGATGGTTCGGCTGCTGCACCGGATACGCCTTGGCTTTGCGCCCAGCAATAGCCGGAGAGCCAGGCAAGTTGGGTGGGGGATAGGGCGGAGAGTTGGGCGGAGAGTTCGGCAGGCAGTGGATTGGCTTGGCTCATTTTGTTTCCTTTGTTGGGACGGCTATAGCCGATTGTTTGAATAATGAACAGTCGCTACTTTAAACAGGCCGTCTGAAAAAAGGAAAGAATGCTTGGTTTTAATTTAAGATGATTTCGTTATATTCGGAATATAAGAAGGCCGTCTTAGTTTCAGACGGCCTTTGCGGTTTTTTAATGGCTGGAAAGTTTCATGACGATTACGCCTGAAATAATTAAGAATGCGCCGAGCCAGCGGCCGAAGTTGGCGGCATCGTTGAAAAAGGCTACGCCCACTAAAAATGCGCCTGCCGCGCCTATGCCTGTCCAAACGGCATAGGCCGTCCCCATGGGTATGTTTTTTTGGGCGAGGAATAGAAAAAATCCGCTGCCGACAATGCAGGCCAGGGCGGCAGCAATACCCTGCCAACGGTAGCCTTCCTGTTGTGCCAATTTCAGCCCCAAGGGCCAGCCGATTTCCAGTATTCCGGCCAGTATCAGATAAAGCCAACTCATAATGTGTCCTGATGGTGTGTTAAGGTTTCAGACGGCCTTGGAAAGATTGTTTTCTTCCGAGAGTTCAACGCGTTGTCCGATATCTTTTAGATTGGAGTATTGTTCGACCAAGCGCGGTACATCGTCCAAGCTCATTGCAAACATCCATAAATAAGTGCTGACGGAATAGATATGGCCGGCGCTTCCGTAGCCTTTAAGCGTCATGTGTATAAAGGCGAAGCCGAACAATACGCTCATCGCCATGCCGATACTGAGATAGCCTAAGGCTTCGCGGTTGGAAATCAGCACGCGTAGTTTGGCAACCCAGCCATAGTGGCGGTAGAGCTGATGCTCGTTGCCGTCACGGATAAGGTGGTTGTCGCGTTCAAGCCGGTTGTTTAAACGGAAATATAGGTTTTCGCTGATGGCGGCAAAACGTGGCAGTAACCATAAAAACAGGGCAAGTATCGCGACAGCCAATACGCCCACCCAAAATTCCAATATCAGTAACATCATACATGCACCGAAGATGGAGACCAGCGAAGTAGCAGCGATGGGTAGGTGTTCTTCAAAAAAACTGACGAACTCACGCGATAGGGCGACGCGTGCAGTAATGGCGGAATGCGGTATTTCTCGCTTGCGCTGTTCCAAGACGACCGGGACGGCTATCTCAGTATAGATCTGGGTAAATGTGCGCGTATCGGCTATCCTGCGGGCGGCACCGATTATCCACATCAATAAAACCACCACACCATACAACATTGCCTGCCAGACGTTGCCTTCCATAACGGCATTAATCGCCCAGCCGCCAAACACGGGATATACCAGCAAGAGCAGATTATCCAAGCCGACGAGAGAGAAGGTTGTGATGAGTTTGCGACGGTGTGTTTGACCGATGTGTTTCAACATTTTCCACATGGTTGCCCTCCATATTTAGTATTGAGGGTTTGCGCCATTAATTCGGCCAACGCGTCCAAATCGGCAAACAGTCGGGCTGCACGTTTTTCACCGAAGGCGGTAAAAATTCGTTTGCTGAATTCCTGCATGTTTTGCACCAATGGTGCGGCGGATTCCTTGCCTTGCTCGGTCAGCGACAATAAGCGTTCGCGTTTGTCTTGTTCGCTTTCGTGAAATGTCAGCAAGCCTTGTTCCGCCAGCGTTTTGCATGTTCCGGAAACGGTTTGCTTGGGCAGGCTCCATTCTTCGCCTATGTATTTTTGAGTGCGGCTGCCTTCGGTGGCCAAGGTGTAGAGAACGGCGAAGGTATTGTAGTTGGTGTTTTGCTGTTTAATCCATTGGTCAAATGCGCTGTCTATGTGGCTGATACGCATGCCGAGTTGGTTGAGTTGATTCATAAATTGGTCTCAATATTGACTAATTGGATGCGGATTATAGTCATGTTTAGGACTAATTGCAAATAGAGGGCCGTCTGAAACAATCATTTTCAGACGGCCTTGAAACCGTTAAAATAATTAATGTAGAAACGATATATTCAAACTACGATAAACCTAATAAAACCATCTTCAGCACATACGCCATGATTCATTTCTTATCTCAAAACATCTCCTCCAAACAAGCCACTGCCATCGGGTTGCTTGCCGTTGCTTTGTGGAGCTTCGTCATTTCTCTAATACGCTCTTTGAGCCTGCATATGGGGGCAGTGGGCGGTGCGGCAATGATGTATACCCTGTCCACTGTGTTGATTTGGTTGATTTTCGGCAGGCCGCATTTGCGTAATTACAACCGCGGCTATTTGCTTTGGGCGAGCATTTTTTTTGTCGGTTGCGAACTGTGTTTGTCGTTGTCGGTCGGTTTTGCCCAAAATGCCCGACAGACGGTTGAGATCGGCATGGTCAATTATTTGTGGCCGACGTTTACTATTTTAGGCGCGGTCTGTTTCAACGGGCAGCCGGCAAAATGGTGGATAGGCATAGGCTTTGTATTGTCGTTTTTCGGGATTGCCACGGTATTGGGCGGCGACGGCGGATTGTCGCTTTCGGGGATTTATCACAATGTCCGCACCAATCCTGTCGGTTATCTGATGGCATTGGCCGATGCACTTTTTTGGGCGGCATATTGCACGCTGACGGCGCGCGTGAAGGCGGAAGGAAGCAGCGTAGGCTTTTTCTTTATGCTGGTGTCGCTGTTTTTGTGGGCGGAATATTTTATCGGCGGGACACACAGTCTGAATTTTGATGCGGAGTCCGTCGGCTATGCCCTGGCCGCCGCGTCTTGCATGGGTTTGGGCTATGCGGTTTGGAATATCGGTATTTCGCGCGGGAATATGACGGTATTGGCGGGCGCATCTTATTTTATCCCTGTGTTTTCCGCGTTAGTGTCTTCGTTTGTCATCAGTGCGCCGCTGTCTGTACAGTTTTGGCAGGGGGCAGGGATGGTGTGCGCAGGTTCGGTTGTTTGCTGGTTGGCCACGCGCCGAAAATCGATATAACAAAAATATCTTTTTTAACAACCAAACATTCTTTCCCATTTTCAGACGGCCTGTTTAAAGTAGAGACCAGTTTGAGAAATCACGAGAAATAGGAAAGAACCATGACCGCAACCACCGCCCCGCTTTTGCGCTTCATCACTGCCGGCAGCGTCGATGACGGCAAATCCACCCTCATCGGCCGCCTGCTCTACGACAGCAAAACCTTACTGACCGACCAACTCGACAAGCTCAACCGCGCTGCCGAAAACGGCGAAACGCCTGACTTCGCCAGCCTGACAGACGGCCTTGCCGCCGAGCGCGAACAAGGCATTACCATTGACGTGGCCTACCGTTATTTTGCCACGCCCAAACGCAAATTCATTATTGCCGACACACCGGGACACGAGCAATACACGCGCAATATGGTTACAGGCGCATCAACTGCCGATGCCGCCATTATTTTAGTCGATGCCACGCGCGTCGATTTTTCCGGCAGCGAGCCCGTCCTCCTGCCGCAAACCAAACGCCACAGCGCGATTCTGAAGCTCTTGGGCTGCCCAAACATCATCGTGGCCGTCAACAAACTCGACCTGCTCGACTTTGACGAAGCCAAATATCAAGCCATTATCGAAGCCTACCGCAAACTGGCGGAACAAATCGGCCTCCAAGCCCAAATCCACTTCCTGCCCATCAGCGCCTTAAAAGGCGACAACATCGTCAATGCCAGCAGCCAAACCCCGTGGTATCAAGGTTTGCCGCTTCTGCCTTTGCTCGAAAGCCTGCCCGTCAACCGTCAAAACGCCGCCGACCACGCCGCGCATTTTCCTGTACAACGTGTGGCGCGCCAAGACGGCAGCAGCAGCGATGACTTCCGCGGCTATCAAGGCAGATTGGAAGCGGGCCGTCTGAAAGTGGGCGATGAAGTCAAAGTCCTGCCCAGCGGCCATATTGCCAAGGTTGCCGAAATCTATAATGCCAACGGTAAAACCGAATCTGCCGAAGCAGGGGAAGTGTTGACCGTCGTTTTGGATACGGACATCGATATTTCACGCGGCAACAGCATTGTTTCAGCCGACAGCGGCATTGTTCCCGAACAACAATTTCAAGCCGCGCTTTGCTGGTTTGACGATATTCCGCTCAATCTGCGCCGTAAATATTTGCTGAAACACACGACCCAAACCACGCCCGTAAAAATCAGCGAAATTGCCTACGTTTGGGACGTCAATACCCTCAGCCGGGTCGAATCCGCCGAAACGCTCAAGCTCAATGACATCGGCAGCGTCAGCCTCAAGACCCAGCAGCCGCTTGCCGCTGCCGCATACGAAGACAACCATGCCCAAGGCGCGTTTATTTTGATTGACGAAGCCACCAACCATACTGTCGCGGCAGGCATGATACGCAAAGTCAGCGAAACAAACAGTTTTGAAATTTAAAAGAAAAGTTGAAATAAAAAAAGGCCGTCTGTTGTTCAGACGGCCTGTTATTTTATCCAATTCGGAAATGCTTATGCGCCGTAAACCGGATATTTATTGCACAAAGCAGTCACTTGTTCGCGGACTTTGGCGAGGTTGGCTTCGTCTTCAGGGTTGGCCAATACGTCGGCAACCAAGTTTGCCAATACGCGCGCGTCGGCTTCGTTAAAGCCGCGTGTGGTCATGGCGGCGGAGCCGATGCGGATGCCGGAGGTAACGAACGGTTTTTCCGGATCATTCGGGATGGCGTTTTTGTTGACGGTAATGTGTGCTTTGCCCAAAGCGGCTTCGGCGGCTTTGCCGGTAATTTTCATCGGTTGCAGGTCAACGAGGAAAACGTGGCTTTCGGTGCGGCCGGAAACGATGCGCAAACCGCGTTTAACCAACTCTTCCGCCATTGCTGCGGCGTTGATTTTCACTTGTTTTGCGTATTGTTTGAACTCAGGTTGCAACGCTTCTTTAAACGCTACGGCTTTGGCAGCGATGACGTGCATCAACGGGCCGCCTTGCAGGCTTGGGAAGATGGAAGAGTTCAGCGCTTTTTCGTGGGTATTGTCACGGCACAAAATCACACCGCCGCGAGGGCCGCGCAGGGTTTTGTGGGTGGTGGTGGTTACGAAGTCGCAGAATGGCACGGGGTTGGGATATTCGCCGCCGGCAATCAGACCCGCATAGTGCGCCATGTCGACAAAGAGGTATGCGCCGACTTTATCGGCGATTTCTCGGAATTTCGCCCAATCGATTTGCAGCGCGTAAGCAGATGCGCCGGCCACAATCATTTTGGGTTTGTGTTCAAGCGCCAAGCGTTCGACTTCGGCATAATCGAGAACTTCGTTTTCATCCAAACCATAAGTAATGGCGTTGTAGAGTTTGCCGGAAATATTGACGCTGGCACCGTGGGTCAAGTGGCCGCCATGCGCCAGAGACATGCCCAAAATGGTGTCGCCCGGTTTTAAAACAGAAGCATATACGGCTTGGTTGGCTTGCGAGCCGGAGTGTGGTTGGACGTTGACATATTCTGCGCCAAACAACTCTTTAGCGCGGTCAATCGCCAATTGTTCGACAATATCAACGTATTCGCAGCCGCCGTAGTAGCGTTTGCCCGGATAGCCTTCGGCGTATTTGTTGGTCAATTGCGAACCTTGGGCTTCCATTACGGCGCAGCTGACGTAGTTTTCTGAAGCAATCAGCTCGACATGGTCTTGCTGGCGTTGGTCTTCTTGGGCAATGGCGGCTGCCAGATCGGGGTCATATTGTGCGAGGGTAACGCTTTTTGAAAACATGTTCTCGGTTCCTTTGTGTTGGGCTGAAAATAAGGGATGGAGTACTGCGGATTGGTTCAAGATGAACTATTTTTCTCACATTGTCAACAATTTCATCAGGCGTTTGGTTTCAGACGGCCTGGATCTGAAGGATTCATTTGAAAATATCGTCTTGTTTTAAATGAAAATCCATTTTTTCCAAAAGCGCGGCCAAATCGGCTTCGGCTTGGGCGGCTTGAAGATTTTTTGCCAGTTCTACCAAGGCTGCCGCATTTAAACGCTCTTTCTCCAGCCGTAGGGCTTCTTCGCTGAAGATTTTGATATTGTCTGCCGATTCGGCGGCATCTATTTTTTCAAATGGATAAAATGATTCTTCGTGCACGGCCAAACCGTCGGGCAGGGGCGCGGCATGGTTGAAATCGGCATCATTGACCGGCATCCATGAAGGATGGTTTTCAAGCAGGATAAATTGTCCGTCCATGCCGTTGATATGACGGAATAGGGTGGTTCGGCCATTGTGTAAACGCATAAGTCCGATTGTATGCCCAAGTCGACAAACCGTCTATAAACCCGTTTCTTTCCATTGGGGCGATGGCTGATGGTGATATTATTAATTTTGACATAAAACAGTTTCGGCTTAAAAAAGACTGGATAAAACGCCCGTGTTTGTTATAATGAAGCTAAAGATTAATTCGTCCTAGTTTTTGGCAGCAGTACTTTTTTATTTAATTAACAAGAGAGGAAAACAAAATGTTTCCAGAATATCGCGATCTGATTTCTAAACTGAAACAAGAGGATGCACACTTTGCCCGTTTGTTTGAGGAGCACAACGAGCTGGACGATAAAATTACCGGTTTGGTGAATAATGTGGTAACCAGCGGCGCCGAAGAAATCGAAGAGCTGAAAAAAGCCAAACTCAAACTCAAAGACGAATTGTATGCTCTTCTGCAAAAAGCAGCAGGCAAATAATTAAAAATTGAATAAGGCCGTCTGAACGGTATGATAGGAATCTTGGATTTCGTTTCATACTGGTTCAGACGGCCTTTTTAGTTATTTGGTATTTGTTGTTTTTATTGGCGTAATTTAACTTTTAATTGTAAATCACTCTTAATTGCATTGAAAACTCTGTTAAGTTTATTTAAAATCCAAAATGATTTTAATTTTAAACAAACAAAACCAAGAGAAACAATGCAATGAAAACATTCACACTCGCCATTTTGCCTTTGGCGTTAATTAGTGCATTCTCACACGCAGCTGAAGAGAAAGCAGTTGAGCAGGCTGAAGTCGATACCGTTTACGTTACTGCCGAGAAGCAATTGCAGCAATCGCTTGGTGTATCGCGTATTTCTAAAGACGACATCGACAAACGCCCTGCAGCCAATGATATTTCCGAATTTGTCCGCACCATGCCCGGTGTCAATCTGACCGGCAATACGGCAACAGGTCAGCGTGGCAACAAACGCCAAATCGACTTGCGCGGGATGGGTCCTGAAAACACTTTGATTTTGATTGACGGCAAGCCGGTTAATTCGCGCCAGTCCGAACGTATCAGTATGCGCGGTGAACGCAATACGCGTGGCGACAGTAACTGGGTACCGGTTGAAGAAATCGAATCCATTACCGTCTTGCGCGGTCCGGCGGCGACCCGTTACGGGTCGGGTGCGATGGGCGGCGTGGTCAATATCGTCACCAAAAAAGTGTCTAAGGAATTTAAAGGCCAAGTCAATCTTTACGCCAATCAACCGCAAGACAGCAAAGAGGGCGCAACCCGCCGTATCGGCTTTAATTTGAGCGGCCCGATTATCCAAGATACTTTGGGCTTCCGCATTTACGGCAATCTGAATAAAACGGATGCAGATGCGGCCGATATCAATGCAGGACACGGCAACGACAGCGCGGCCGGTGTAGAAGGCGTACGCAATAAAGACATTGCAGGCCGTCTGCAATGGAAAATCAGCCCAGCGCAAACGCTGATTTTGGACAGCAGCTACAGCCGTCAGGGCAATATCTACAACGGCGATACGCAAAACAGCAATCCTCCAGCACGCGATAAAGTAGCACTATATAATGGTCTGGTTAACTCTAAGGCTGAAACTGCTCGCTTATATCGTTCTGCTTTCTCGCTTACTCATGATGGCGCATGGGAATGGGGCGATACCAAAAACGTGATCAGTTATGAGCGTACAGTCAACAGCCACTTGCCTGAAGGTTTGGCCGGTGGTCCCGAAGGCAGTTATACAGGCTTGGATTTTGTTCAAAGCCGTCTGAAAAACCTGCGTTTCAGCAGCGAAGCCAATATTCCGTTCCAACTCGGCGTAGACAACGTCCTAACAGTCGGCGCGGAATTTACCGACAGTAAACTGGACGACCCCGCCTCCAACTCGCAAAGTCTGACAGATATTATTCCCGGTCGTTCTGGTCAACCGCCACGTGTAATTGTCAACACCTTCCCCGGCGTATCGGAACATCGTGGCGGTAAAACTTCCCAACGCAACTGGGCAGTCTACGTTGAAGATAACATCTCGCTAACCGATAAAACTCATTTAATTCCTGCACTTCGTTTCGACCATAACAGTGCCAGCGGCAGCAATTGGAGTCCGGCTTTGAACTTCTCGCATCAAATCGGCGAAAACTGGTTGGTTAAAGGCGGTGTTGCCCGTGCGTACAAAGCGCCAAATCTGTATCAAGCTAGTTCTGACTTTATCCTGTACACACGCGGTCAGGGCTGTCCGCTCAATGCGCCGGGTAGTGTCAGCTGTTTCTACATGGGCAACAGCAATTTGAAACCTGAAACCAGTATCAATAAAGAGATTGGCCTTGAGTTCAACAAAAACGGCTGGCAAGCTTCGGCGACTTATTTCCACAACGCGTACCGCAATAAAATCGTGATCGGCGACCAGCTCATTGCCACCAGCAATATCGGCAACTGGCTCCTGCAATGGGAAAATACGCCGAAAGCGACTATTTCGGGTATCGAAGGCAACTTGGTGATTCCGTTGCATGACACACTTAAGTGGAGCAACAATTTCACTTATATGCACAAATCTGAAGATTATCAAGGCAATCCATTGTCTTTGGTGCCGAAACACACCATTAACAGCACGCTGTCTTGGACACCAAACGAACGTTTTGATGCCAACCTGACCTTTACCCACTACGGCCGCACTAAACCGCGTGGCGTAGCGATCAATAGACTGGAGCAAAACGGTAATCCAGGTGCAGGTATCACTCCTTTAACTTCCGAACATAACCAAACGCAAGTCGGCTCTTACGGCATTTGGGGCATCAATGCAGGCTACAACTGGAACAAACGCGTGGCCGTCCGTGGCGGTATCAGCAATCTGTTTGACAAAAAACTGTACCGCACAACTGCCGGCGCACAAACTTATAACGAGCATGGCCGTGCCTTCTACGGCAGTTTGAAAGTATCGTTTTAAGTAGAAGCATATTAAATAAGGCCGTCTGAAACGTTGTGAAATGAAATCTAGGATTTCTGACACAGGGTTTCAGACGGCCTTTTTATTTGGATTTTTAGCAGTCTTTGTTGTTACGGAATTTGCTTCTCTTTTAGAAAAAAATAAAAGGGCGGTATTCGCCGCCCTGAAAATCCAAACCGCTTATTCAACCCAAGTTACCATTTCTTCAATTGGTTTGCGTGCTTTTTTGGTAATTTCTTTGGCACGATAGCCGAATGTTGCCGCTACGGATACGCCCCATTCGTTGGCATCAAACAGGCCTTCTGCTGCCAATACTTCGTTCATTTTGTCGTAGTTGAAGCCTTCGATCGGGCAGGAATCAATGCCGATGGCCGCTGCACCTGTGAGCATATTGGCCAAAGCGATATAGGTCTGCTTGCCGCTCCAGTCGAAGAGTGCGCGTTGGTCGTCGGCAATTTTAATGTCGGTTTCTTGGAAGCTTTTGTATTTTGCCAACGCTTTTTCCAGCTGCTCTCCTTGCAGGCCCATGCGTTCGGCAACACCGCGGAAGAACGGAGTATCGTAACGGGCATTTTTCTTGGCAAGGATAATCACCAGATGGCTGCAGTCGTCCAGTTGGAATTGCATCCCCCAGCTGAAAGGCTTGATTTTCTCACGCAGGGCTTTGTTTTGAATCACCAAGAATTTCCATGGCTCGGAGCCGACAGAGCTTGGGGAGAGGCGGGCAAATTCTAAAATCGCTGCAAAATCTTCTTGGCTGATTTTTTTGTTGGGATCGTAATAACGGGTAGAGCGGCGATTTTCGAATACTTGCAGCATTTGTTCGCGTGTAATTTTACTCATTGGTTTTTCCTAATAAATGAAGATGTTATTTTGACCGTTTTGCCGATATCCGGTTTGCGTGAATTGGAGGAGAAAACAGGATAGGGCAGCACCATGTTAAATCAAACCCTGCGGTTAGGCTATCTTTTAATTTTGAACTTCGCAGAAAAAATCGATTAAGTATCAATATGAATGTGAAAAGGCCGTCTGAAATTTTAAAAGTAAAGTTTCAGACGGCCTTTGATTTCAAATCCTGGTTACAGATGCGGATTCATCAGGTTTTCAGGAGAGAGGATGCGGTTGAGCTCTTCTTCGCTCAACAGGCCGCGCTCCAGTACGACTTCGCGCACGCCTTTGCCGGTTTGGGCGCAGATCTTGCCGACCAAATCGCCGTTGTGGTGGCCGATGTACGGATTCAGATAAGTGACCAAACCGATGGAGTTGAAAACATAGCGTTCGCAGATTTCGCGGTTGACCGTAATGCCTTTGACGCATTTTTCGGACAAGTTAACAGCGGCATTGCCCAAGAGGGAAATGGTTTCAAACATACATTGGGCGATGACCGGCTCCATAACGTTCAGCTGCAACTGACCTGCTTCGGCTGCGAAAGTGATGGTGGTGTCGTTGCCGATGACTTTGAAGCACACTTGGTTGACGACTTCGGGAATCACGGGATTGACTTTGGCCGGCATGATGGAAGAACCGGCCTGCAATTCAGGCAGGTTGATTTCTTTCAAACCGGCGCGCGGGCCGGAAGAGAGCAGGCGCAAGTCGTTACAGATTTTGGACAGTTTGACGGCTGTGCGTTTCAATGCGCCGTGTACCATCACATATGCGCCGCAGTCGGAGGTCGCTTCGATCAGGTTTTCAGTCAGTTTGCAAGGCAGGCCGCTGACTTCGGAAAGTTTCTCAACGACCAAAGCCGCATAGCCTTTGGGTGTATTCACGCCTGTGCCGATGGCGGTGGCGCCGAGGTTGACTTCAAGCAGCAGGGAGCGGGTGCGGTCGAGGTTGAGGATTTCTTCTTCCAACAACACTTGGAACGATTGGAATTCTTGTCCGGCCGTCATCGGCACGGCGTCTTGAAGCTGGGTGCGGCCCATTTTCAAAACGTCTTTAAACTCTTCGGCTTTGGCGGCAAAAGCGTTTTTCAGGATGGTCAGTTTGTCGAGCAATTCGCCGATGCTGTAATACACGGCAAGGCGGAAGCCGGTAGGATAGGCGTCGTTGGTGGATTGGCTGGCATTGACATGGTCCATCGGATTGACGATGTCGTAGCGGCCTTTTTCGTATCCCAATACTTCCAGCGCAAGGTTGGCAATGACTTCGTTGGTGTTCATATTGACCGAAGTACCGGCGCCGCCTTGATAAACATCGGATGGGAATTGGTCAAGACAGCGGCCTTTGACCAATACTTCATCGCAGGCTTTTTCGATGGCGGCCGCAATTTCCGGCTTGATGGCACCCAATGCGCCGTTGGCTTGCGCGGTGGCTTTTTTAACCATCACCATGCTGCGGACAAATTGCGGTACGTCGGAAATTTTTTGCGTGGAAATTTTAAAGTTTTCAATGGCGCGCAGCGTGTGGATACCCCAATAAACATCAGCGGGGATTTCGCGGTCGCCCAATAAATCGTGTTCGATTCGTACAGTCATTTCTCTTACCTTCTCGTATAGTTGTGTTGGTGTGCGTTATGCGTTTGGAACATTAGCCCAGTTCAGCAAGATTGTCCAGTCGGTAAGGCTTAATCGTCAGGGTGAAAACGTGCCGCTTCGCGCTCTTTCGCGGCTGTCTCTTTATCTTTCAATTTCGCACCCAGTCCCAACATTTTTTCATATTCGGATTGCGGCGTGCCATCCTCTTCCATGCCGAATGCGCTGGCATTGACCCAAAGGGAAAGCAGGGAAACGATGAAGGCGAAAAAACCAACGATATACCAAAACATTTTTTTCTTCCTTGTGTGTCTGCGTGTGCAGATTGTTGTGGTTTGTAAAGATATGAATGTAGCACAAACACGGTTGGGTTTAAATTCTTCTCCCGCATCCTTTCATTGATTTACCTGTAAGTGTTTAGAAAGGAAAAGGCCGTCTGAAAAGTAAGACTTTTCAGACGGCCTTGGGGCTTTGTCGGGAAGATTAGCCGCCGCATGCGCCGCAGCAACCGCCTTCGCCATGGCCGCCGCGTTTTTCTTCGTTGTTGACAACGGGCAGCTCGGTTTCTTCGGTTTGCTCTTTTTTATCTTCAGGCAAATCGTTTACTTTGATTTTGTTTTCTTCAGCCATGATATATCCTTTCAATGGATTAGGGAGTGGAAAGATTCATAAAGATAGCATCTTTAAAGCGATAAACCAAGTAGTGCAAAACGGTCTTGTGATAATGCCATGACTTGGAACAATAAATTTGATTGTAAAAGCGTGAAGGCCGTCTGAAGGAATCTTTAGGATGCGTGTTGGTTTCTGTGGTTTGGAATGATGGCCGTAAGATTTGTGAATGTTTGGGTTTCAGGGTTGAACTGACATGGATTTCAAAAAACAATACAATGTTATCATCATCTGGAAACCGCCAATTGATCGGAGCATATATGTATTCACACCACAGCGAACGCCATTTCAGCGACCGCAACAACTGGCTTCGGGCAAGCGTATTGGGGGCCAATGACGGCCTGATTTCCACTGCCTCGCTGCTGACGGGCGTAGCCGCCGCCGCGCCTGATTTCCAAACCCTGCTGTTGACCGGTGTTTCGGCGCTGATCGGGGGAGCGGTATCGATGGCGGCGGGGGAGTACGTTTCCGTGTCCAGCCAATCGGATACGGAAAAAGCCGATTTGCACAAAGAACGCCACGAATTGGCAAATAATCCTGATGCGGAGTTGGAGGAACTGACTGAAATTTACCGCCGCCGCGGTTTGTCCGGCGCGCTTGCCGCCGAAGTCGCGCAAGCCTTGATGGAACACGATGCACTTGCCGCCCACGCGCGCGACGAAATCGGCATTACCGAAGCCTCGGCAGCCCGTCCCATGCAGGCTGCGCTGGCTTCTGCCGCTTCATTTTGTGCCGGCGCGATTTTGCCTTTACTGGTCGCATTGACAGCTTCTGGTGCCATTGTTCCGGCCTTGGCAGTCTCCACTTTGTTCGGCCTGGCATTACTGGGTTATGTCTCCGCCAAACTGGGCGGCGCGCCTGTTGTTCCTGCGGTTATACGCGTGTGCCTTTGGGGCGTGGCGGCATTGGCGATAACCGGGTTTATTGGAAAATTGGCAGGCGTGGCCGTCTGATTGTAAGGTCTTGTATTCTTTTAAACCTGTATCCAGTAAAATTGAAAATTAATTTGCTTACTAAGGGCCGTCTGAAAAATTTTCAGACGGCCTGCGGTGCTTGTATTGACTTATTGCACACTGTTTCTGTCATGACCTATCCGATTCCCAAACCCCGTGAAAAATCCCGTTGGCTCAATCTTTCGCAAGGCTCGCTGCCCTTGGCTTTGGCGCGTTATCTGCCGCATAAGCGGCTCAAAGTCGTGCTGACCCAAGATGCGGAACAGGCGTTGCGCCTTCAGACGGCCTGGCTGTTTTTCCGTCCGCACGATACGGCGGTGTTCCTGCCGGACTGGGAAACGCTGCCTTACGAGCGTTTTTCGCCTCATCAGGATTTGGTGTCGGAGCGGCTCTCGGCGTTGTGGCAGATTAAAAGCGGCGCGGCGGACGTGTTGTTCGTGCCGGTTGCCACGGCGATGCAGAAGCTGCCGCCCGTGCCGTTTCTGGCGGGGCGCACGTTTTGGCTGAAAACGGAGCAGACTTTGGATATAGGCCGTCTGAAAACCGATTTGGTGGATGCGGGCTACAACCATGTTTCCCATGTTGTCGCGGCGGGCGAGTTTGCCGTGCGCGGCGGCATTGTCGATTTGTTCCCGATGGGCAGCGAAATGCCGTACCGCATCGATTTGTTCGACGATGAAATCGACAGCATCAAAACTTTTGACACCGAAACGCAGCGCACCATTTCCCCCGTTTCCGAAATCCGCCTGCTGCCGGCGCACGAGTTCCCCACCGACAGCGAGGCGCAAAAGATTTTCCGCAGTCGCTTCCGCGAGGAAGTCGATGGCAATCCGAACGATGCGGCTGTGTACAAAGCCGTCAGCAACGGCCACTTCGGCGCGGGCGTGGAATATTATCTGCCGCTGTTTTTTGAAAACGAGCTGGAAACGCTGTTTGACTATATCGGCGAAGATGCGCTGTTTGTCTCTTTGGGCGATGTTCACGCCGAGGCAAACCGTTTTTGGAGCGACGTCAAATCGCGTTACGCCATGGCGCAGGGCGACGAAACCTATCCGCCTTTGCTTCCACAGCATTTGTATCTTTCTGCCGATGTATTCGCAGGCCGTCTGAAAAACTACGGACAAGTGCTGCCCGATGTTTCCGGCAAGGAACACACCCTGCCCGACCTTGCCGTCAACCGCCAATCCGACGAGCCTTTGCAGGCATTGAAGGATTTTCAGACGACCTTTGAAGGACGGATTTTGCTGTGTGCCGAAAGTTTGGGACGGCGCGAAACCATGCTCGGCTTCTTGCAGCAAAACGGTTTGAAAGCCAAAAGCGTGTCCGACTGGCAGGGCTTTTTATCGGCGCACGAGCCGCTGATGATTACAGTGGCGCCGTTGGCTTACGGGTTTAAATTAGAAGATCAAAACATCGCGGTCATCACCGAATCCGATCTCTATCAATACGTCGCCCGCTCGCGCAAACATCATCGCAAGAAACACGCCGCCGTTTCAGACGGCCTGTTACGCGACCTTGCCGAAATCAATATCGGCGATCCCGTCGTTCACGAAGAACACGGCATCGGCCGATATATGGGCTTGGTAACGATGGATTTGGGCGGCGAAACCAACGAAATGATGTTGCTCGAATACGCGGGCGAAGCGCAGCTTTATGTACCTGTTTCGCAACTGCATTTAATCAGCCGCTACTCCGGTCAGGCGCATGAAAACGTCGCCCTGCACAAGCTCGGCAGCGGCGCGTGGAACAAGGCGAAACGCAAGGCCGCCGAAAAAGCGCGCGACACCGCCGCCGAGTTGCTCAATCTCTACGCCCAACGCGCCGCCCAATCGGGACACAAGTTTGAAATCAACGAGTTGGACTATCAGGCGTTTGTCGACGGCTTCGGCTACGAAGAAACCGAAGACCAGGCCGCCGCCATCGCCGCTGTGATTAAAGATTTGACGCAGGCGAAACCGATGGACCGCCTCGTGTGCGGCGATGTCGGCTTCGGCAAAACCGAAGTCGCCCTACGCGCCGCGTTTGTGGCGGTAATGGGTGGCAAACAGGTCGCCGTACTCGCCCCGACCACACTTCTGGTCGAGCAGCACGCGCAAAACTTCGCCGACCGTTTCGCCGATTTCCCCGTAAAAGTCGCCAGCCTTTCGCGTTTCAACAACAGCAAAGCCACCAAAGCCGCGCTCGAAGGCATGGCGGACGGTACGGTCGATATCGTTATCGGCACGCACAAATTGGTTCAGGACGACATCAAATTCAAAAATTTAGGACTGGTCATCATCGATGAAGAACACCGTTTCGGCGTGCGCCAGAAAGAGCAGCTCAAACGCCTGCGCGCCAATGTCGACATCCTCACCATGACCGCCACGCCGATTCCGCGCACCCTCAGTATGGCGCTCGAAGGCCTGCGCGACTTCTCGCTGATTACCACCGCGCCCAGCCGCCGCCTCGCCGTCAAAACCTTTGTCAAACCCTTCAGCGAAGGCAGCGTGCGCGAAGCCGTATTACGCGAACTCAAACGCGGCGGGCAGGTATTTTTCCTGCACAATGAAGTGGATACCATCGAAAACATGCGCGAGCGGCTGGAAACCCTGCTGCCCGAAGCCCGCATCGGCGTGGCACACGGACAACTGCGCGAGCGCGAGCTGGAACAAGTCATGCGCGACTTTTTGCAGCAAAGATTCAACGTGTTGCTCTGCTCCACCATCATCGAAACCGGCATCGACATCCCCAACGCCAACACCATCATCATCAACCGCGCCGACAAATTCGGGCTGGCGCAACTGCACCAGCTTCGCGGGCGCGTCGGCCGCAGCCACCACCAAGCCTACGCCTACTTGCTCACGCCCGAATACATCACCAAAGACGCAGAAAAACGCCTCGACGCCATTGCGGCGGCAGACGAACTCGGCGCAGGTTTCACCCTCGCCATGCAGGATTTGGAAATCCGCGGCGCAGGCGAAATCCTCGGCGAAGGGCAATCCGGCGAAATGATGCAGGTCGGCTTCACGCTCTACACCGAAATGCTCAAACAAGCCGTGCGCGACCTCAAAAAAGGCCGCCAGCCCGATCTCGACGCACCGCTGGGCATCACCACTGAAATCAAACTGCACAGCCCGGCATTATTGCCTGAAGACTACTGCCCCGACATCCACGAGCGCCTCGTCCTCTACAAACGCCTCGCCGTCTGCGAAACCGTGCAACAAATCAACGCCATACACGAAGAACTCGTCGACCGCTTCGGCCTGCCCGAACAACCCGTCAAAACCCTCATCGAAAGCCACCACTTACGTCTTGCAGCAAAAGAATTGGGCATTGACGCCATTGATGCGACCAGCGAAGCGGTAACGGTAACCTTTGGCAAAAACAACAATGTCGATCCAACCGAAATCATCCTGCTGATTCAGAACGACAAAAAATATCGCCTTGCCGGCGCGGATAAGCTGCGATTTACCGCAGAGATGGAAAATATCGAAGTGAGGATTAATACAGTGAAGAACGTATTGAAGACTTTGAAAGAAAGGGTGATGGTTAAGTAAGGAAGGAGGAAAAAAGGCCGTCTGAAAAAGGTGCAGGCTGCTTTTTAAGGCGTTGAAATAGCAAAAAAGTAGTCTGCACTAGGCTATATTATTAATTATTTTATTATAATTTATGCATATGGGGCGTAACATGGATAATTTGCTACTGAATTTATTATTTTCTTTTTTATTATTCTTTATATCAAATTGGTTTGGTAAGAGATCAATAAAATTTGGATATCACCAATTGTCATTTGACAGTAGTGAAGAACAACCTATATTTAATATATTATATCGATCTTTTACTCCTGTTGTTTTCATATTAGTAGTATCAGTTTTTTTAGATAAAATAAATCTTTTTTATTTGACGAAAAATATTTATATAACAACAATATTTTATTTCTTAATCAGATTTATTTTTATCTTAATCATAGGTAGATTAAAAATTACAAACTGGGTAAAATATATTCTAACAGCTTTTATTTCTATATTTATTTCATATATTGTTTATAAAAATTTTATTGAAAAAAGATACTTCCCTTTGCCAACGGAACAAGAAATTACAACAGCATTGTGGTTTGCGATTATTGGTTATATATATAAAGTTATTAAAGATATTTCAATATCATCTTTGGATAATAGTAGGAAATTAAATTATGTAAAGCATAAGCACGATTGTTTTTCTCATAAATATGGTTCTATTATTGAAGAAGCAATTGGGACTGATATAGATAATAGCATTATTGAAAAACAAAAAGCATTAATATATTCGATTTTAATTTATGAAGACTTTAATAGACATATATTATGTAGGTTTATGGAAAGATTACTTTTTGGGACTGGTAGAATTAAAACATCTGGCATTATGCAGGTAACTTCAGACGTATATTTATCTAATCAAGATAGCGTAAAAAAAGGGGCATGTATCTTAATTGAAAAATATAACGAAGTGTACAAAGATAAATATAATGATACTCAAGATAAAAATCACAGCCTATATGCAGCCAGAAGAGAGAGTATTAAACATTATAATCCTGATATATCATATATTAATGAGGTTGAGTCGATTTATAATTTATTAGAAGTTATATATCCGAAATCTTCAGATATATATGAATGTGATGGTGAGTAATTAGTAAGTCATATAATGTAAATTAATTACTTCAGTAGCGTCAAACAAAGAATGCGGTAGCATGCATAAAACCTTTCGGTAGCGTGTGTACGGTACGCACGCATGTGGATTTTAAGTGAAAATACAGAAACAGTATGAAATAAAGGCCGTCTGAAAATACTGAAACTGTCAGTGATTGAAAATTGAGCCTAAGGTTACTAAATCGAGCAGGGAATTATTATGAAAATAAGGGCAATGATACTGAGTATTGCAGGCTTGATATTATCCGGTTGCTTTTTCTCTAATGATGAAATTAAGTTGAATGATATTCGGAATTTTAAAATTACTGTCAAGGAAGCTAAGGAGGATAGGCTGGCTCATTTGACAGGCTTATTAGGCAATAGTGCAATGGGTATTTCGGATATCAAAACAACTAGCCGCAACGATGAGCTGAATATTACTTTATTTCAAAAATTAGCAGGTTCGGAATACTCAGGAATATTAGATAAAGAAATTGCTCTTGAAAGTAATATCAAGAAGATTACTTATGGTTCTAAACACGAGATTATATGGCAAGACTAAAAATACAATAAAGGCTGTCTGAAAATTGAATTTCAGACGGCCTTTAAAATTATAAATAGATAGATTTTTTTGGCTATTCTATTTCGGCAACATTTTAAGATGTTTCTGCGCAGAAAAAGGAATACAGCAACTGTATCATCTCGGTTACCCTCGGGTCGGCAATGTAATATTGCCGTTCCCGATGGTTCACTTCAAATGATACCAAACCGGCTTCACGTAATAGGGCTAATTGGCTGGACATTGCCGCTTGCGGCAGTCCGGATGATTCAGCCAACTCGGTTACATTGTGCGGCTTTTCATGTAGTTTGCACAATACGGCGAGACGGTTGGGATTGGCCAGTAGTTTGAGAAAAGCGGTGGCTTCTTCGTAGGGAGGTTGATTGTCTGCAATGGTCATTTTTCACGCTTTTCGGCAAATGAAGAGGTCGCATTATCAGTCATAATAGTCTTAGCAGCAACTTTCAGACGGCCTTTGCTTAATGATTCCATGGCATTTTGGCCAGCAGGCGTGCCATGCCGCAGAATCCGGTTAACCCCGCCGTTAACAGGCCTGTGCCGACCATCACGTCTATCAGATAAAACCAAGGCGATACCAGCCAACCTGCCAGCACGCCCAACAGAATCAAACTGCCCGCAATGGTTTGCACCTGCCGCATGATGTCCGGTGCGGCACGGTCGGCAACAATAGGAAGCCCTGCAGCCTTCCATGCCTGTAAGCCGCCTTCTAGAATATAGCATTCGCGGCCTTGGCCAAGCGCTGACAATATTGTTTCAGCCCCTGCTGTACGTTTACCACTCAGGCAATAAAAAATCAGGCACGAGGCTGTATCATCAGGCAGTTTGTCTCGCTGCCGTTCAGGCGGAAGGGATAATGCACCGCCAATATGTCCGCCCCGATATTCGGCTTGGCTTCGGATATCTACTGCCAACGCGCCGTCACGGATTTTTGCCGTTGCTTCGGAAGGCGTAATTCGCGGGAGTTGTCCGACCGTACTCATGTTTTGCCTTCGTTATTTTTTGTTGATGTGGCAGGTGTTGATGCCCAATAAGCTGTACAGCGCGCAGTTGCCAATCAGTGCTGTAGCCAGAGGGATGATGCCCAGCCAACCCCACCAGCCAATTTGTCCGGTAGCAGCTGCAGCAATCAGTGCGACACCGATAACAATACGGATAACGCGATCCAAAGTACCCAAGTTTCGTTTCATTTTATTGCTCCTTGTTTCAGAATGAATTGTCTATAAATAAACATATATAATAAAAATCATATATAAGAAATATTATATCCTTTGAAATGACTTTGTCAAATGGTTTACAGCAAAAGTGTAATTAATATTTGTATTGTATTTTTTAAACACACAAATAGAATCAATCTCCAACGTCATGGTTAAATGTAAAAATACAGCCTTTATTTTTTAGAGGTACTGGAGATGATCTATGTAAGATATTATTTATATTGGAAGAATGAGTAGTCAGTTTTCAGAAAGAATCAAATCATGACCGATTCGGAAAAGAAGTCCAATGGAGACGATTTAAAGACTGGATAATCCGTTGTGTAACTAGCAAGGGAGAGGAAATACTTTAAAATCAAATTGTTTACGAATTATAAAAGGCCGTCTGAAAATTGAATCTCAGACGGCCTTTGGCTTCTTTATAACGTCGTTCGTATCATTAGAAACGATAGTTCACGCCCAAGGCGAACTCGCGGCCGCGTTCGTAGAAGGGGGTGCGTCCGTTGCCGTCGGGGAAGCGTTGGCTGTGTGAACGGTATTGCTTGTTGCCGATGTTGTTGACGGCGAAGTTGACGTTCAGGTTGTCTTTTTTCAGCGGCTGCCAGTTGGCGTAGATGTCGTGTACGCCGTAACCGGCTTTCTTGCCGTGTATCGTGCCTTGTCCGCGGGCGACGTCGGTGTATTTCACGCTTTGGGCGTAGCGGCCGCGCCAGCCGATTTCGAGTTTGGGGTTTTCAAACTGATAAGACAGGCCGGTCAGCCATTGGCGGCCGGTGTTCCAGAAGGTGAACGAGCTTTCGTGGTCTTCTGCTTGAATCGGGCTTTCGCCGTAGTACATTTCGCCGTTCAGACGGGGTTTGACGTAGGATACGCCGGCGCGTGCGGTCAGGCCGCCCCAGCGGTAGGATGCGTCAAGTTCGTAGCCGTAGGTTTTGAGCGTGCCGCCGTTGTAAATCTTGCCGCGTTCGGTGATGGAGGCGGTGTTGTTGTTGATTTTTGCCCAACGGTAGACGATGAGGTCTTTGATGCGTTGGTGGAACACGCTGCCGCTGACGTTGAAGTTGTCGTTGCGCCATCTGAAGCCGAGTTCGGCACGGCGGGCGGTTTCGGCTTTGAGGTTACTGTCCAAATCGGCGGCGGCGCCTGCGCGTTCGTTAGCCAACAGGGCTTCGTTCAGGCGGGGCGCACGGCTTGCCTGATTGAGGTTTGCCAAGAGGGAGAAATTGTCGTTGATGTCCCAAATCGCGCCGATGCTGGGGTTGAGCTGGCCGTGCGACGCACTTTGTTTGCTGGCGGCGTTGTATTTGAAATGGTCGTAACGCAGGCCGGTGGTCAGGGTAACGGGGTGCAGGTTCCAGATGCCTTCTGCGTACACGCCGTATTCGGATTTCTTCTCTTTGTCGCGGTCATACAGGCCGAGAATCTTCAGCCATGCGCCTTTGTCGGACGGCTCGGAGGTTTCGTGGCGGTAGTTGACGCCATATTTGACCATGTGTCCGTCGCCGAAAGAGCTGGCAAGGTTTAAATTCGCACCGGTCGCTTTGATTTTGCTCAATTCAAGCTGGCCAATGGGAACGCCGCCTTGCGCCGTGCCGGAGGCGTGGGCTTTCGGGGAAGGCGCGCCTTTAGGCGGCTTGGTGTCGTCGGTGTTGATTTGGAAGACGTTGGCGTCGATTTTGTCGAGGAAGCCGACGTTGCGGCCGCGGTATTCCAGATTGTAGGATTGCTCTTTTTGATAAGTACCGTCCACGCCGACATAGCTGTCAACGTTTTGGAACTCGGCTTTGTCGGTGCGGTTGCCTTTTTGGTATTCCTGACGGTAGGTCAGACGGATGCCGTGGTCGTCGTTGAAGTCGTAGCCGAGTTTGGCGAGGTAGCTGTGCTGTTTCAGACGGCTGCCGCGGTTGACATTGCCGTTGCCGTCTTTGTAGTCGCGGTTGTTGAGAAAGTTGCCTGCAAACAAGGCATCGAAGCCGTTTTGATAGCCGTAAACCGCCGCGTTGCCGATTGAGCCTTTATTGCTGCTCAAGCCCGCGCCGAGTTTGAAACCGAAAGGTTTGCCGTCGGTCAGTAGGTCTTTCGCGTCAACCGTCGTCACGCGTATGGTACCGCCGACCGCGCCCAAGCCCGCGCTCGCTGCGCCTGTGCCTTTTTCGACGTTGATGCTTTTCACCAAAGCGGGGTCAAGCTGGAAGCGGCTTTGGTGGTGAAAGATTTTGGTGGATTGGCTGGTACCGTCCACTTCCAGATTAATCTTGTCTTCGCCGACGCCGCGGATGCTGTAAAACTGTGCCACGCCGTTGCCGCCGCCGACATCCATACCGATTTGGTCTTTCATGACTTGTTTCAAATCGGTCGAAGTTTCGCGGTCAAGCTGGTTTCGGGTAACGCGGGTCGGTACGGCGGTACCGGTAACCTTAATTTCATTCAGTTCGGCAGTTTCTGCGGGGTGCGTATTTTCGGCATGGGCGAAGCCTGTCGATAGTGCAAGTGTAATGAGACTAAGGCGGAATACAGGAAAAGAGGTTTTATTCATGATTTTTCCCAAGGAATAAAAAATTGACCGCTTATTCTAATTATTTTAATAATGATTATCAAACTACAAATAAATGTAAGAGAATATATTGGTCTCATTTTGATTTGTAGTTTGAATATTTTTATAGATATCAATTGGTTTATTTGTGGTTAAATTTTGTAAAACTATTTTGAGAGAAAATATGTTGAGGCTTACTTTTTTGAAACTGAAGAAAAGGGATGAGTTGAATATTTATCGATGATCAATATTGTGTATAGGTGTTTTAAAAGGCCGTCTGAAAAGTGTTTTTCAGACGGCCTCACTACTTTTTTACAGCAAAGGACTCATCAGGCGGACGGCATTTTCTACGAGGCCGCGGAGTTTGGAGCGCTGTTGCCATGATTTGATGGCAATGTAGCTGCTGTTTTTGAGGTAGTCACGTTGGAGGTTGCAGATTTGTTTGGTGGTGTCACGATCGTAGATGGCGAGGCTGATTTCGAGGTTGAGGAAGAAGCTGCGCATGTCCATATTGACCGTACCGAAGAGGGAGTAGTCTTCGTCTATGGTCAAGGTTTTGGCATGTAAAAGCCCACCTTCAAACATGGCGATTTTGACACCGGCTTCCAGCAGCATAGGGTAGTAGGCGCGTGAGGCGTAGCGTACCATCAGTGAGTCGACTTTGGCAGGCAGTATCAGGGTTACTTTGACGCCGCGTTTGGCGGCGACGGTTAATGCCATAAGAAGCGGCTCGTCGGGGACGAAGTAGGGGGTGGTAATTGTGATTTGTTTGGTAGCAGCATAGATGGCGCTGATGATGGTTTCGTAGATGACGAAGCTGCTTTGCTCGGGGGCGGAGGGAATGATTTGGGCAACAATATTGCCTTGCTGCATTTTTTCGGGAAGGATTTGGGGCAGCAGGTTTTTTGCTTGGTTGAGGTATGTTTGTACGTTTTGGAGGTTTTTATCGGTTTCGACGGCAAGGTCGGCGAAGAAGACGGCTGACAGCTCCAGTACCATAGGCCCTGTGCAACGCATCATGGCATCTATCCATTCGCCGACGCCTGAGTTTTGTTTGAAGTAGCGCGGATCGACGAGGTTGAAGCTGCCGGTGTAACCGATTTTGCTGTCGATGACGAGGAGTTTACGGTGGTTGCGCAGGTCGGTGCGCGTGAATAATGTACGCCAGATGCCGACAGGTAATGAGGTATGTACTTCTACGCCTGCTTGGCGCAGTTTCTCTACCCAATCGCTTTCAAGAAAGCTCCTGCTGCCGACGGCGTCGGCCAGTATGGCGCAGTCTACGCCTCTGGTTTTGGCGGCAAGAATTTCATTTAGAATTTCTTCGATGCGGCCCTTGGGTTCGATAATGTAAAAGGCCAACAGGCAGGAATGTGCTGCGGCGCGTATGTCGGCAAGCATACTGTTGATGATGGTGTCGGTGGTTGAGAGCAGGCTCATGGCGTTGCCTCGGGTTGCACCCAGCCCCGTTCCTTTTTCGGCAACTTTACTGATGCCGTGGTAACGCGATTTCACTTGGTCGGCAATATCGAGATACATATCGGTAAGGTGGGCGGCGGCAAAGTTGCGGTAGAAACGGTTCATTTCGCCGGTACGTTTAGCGCGGGCCGTACCGAGACGCGGCTCGCCGATGAGGATGTAGGCGATGGTTCCGAATACGGGGAAAAGGAAGAGGATAATCAGCCAGGCAAAGGTTGAGCCGATGTTTTTTTGTTTGTACAACACGCGCAGCATGCAGGCGAGTGCAGCGCAGGTGTGGGCGAAGATAAAAATCTCGGTCCAGGTAATGTCTTTTAAGAAATTCATATTCGGTGGGGAGTGGTTGGGTTTTTCAATTTGAAGGTTTGGGCCAACAAGCTTCAAATATTAAGTATATAGAAAAACCGTCTGAAAACAAATTTACACGATAATTGTGTTTTTGCTTTCAGACGGCCTTTGAATTGCTTTAATTAACGGTGATACTGACGGGACAATTCGTGTACGGTATCGACCAAAATTTTGGCGTGTTCGGGGTCGGCGTGTTGGTTGATGCCGTGGCCGAGATTGAATACATGGCCGCTGCCGTGTCCGTAGTCAGCAAGAATGCGTGCGACTTCGGTGTGGATAGATTCGGGCGTACCGAAGAGGGCAAACGGGTCGAAGTTGCCTTGCAGGGCAACTTGGTTGCCAACGCGGTGGCGGGCTTCGCCAATGTTGCATGTCCAGTCCAAACCCAAGGCATCTACGCCAATTTCCGCCATGCTTTCCAGCCATAAGCCACCGCCTTTGGCAAACACGATAACAGGCACGCGGCGGCCTTCGCTTTCGTGTTTGAGTCCGGCAACGATTTGTCGGATGTACTTCAGGCTGAATTCTTTAAATGCGGCATCGCTCAACACGCCGCCCCAAGTGTCGAAAATTTGTACGGCTTGTGCGCCGGCATCGATTTGGGCATTGAGATAAGCGGTAACGGCTTGGGCATTGGTGTCGAGGATTTTATGCAGCAAATCAGGGCGCGAATACATCATGGTTTTGATGGTGCAGAATTCTTTGCTGCTGCCGCCTTCAACCATGTAGCAGGCGAGTGTGAACGGGCTGCCTGAGAAGCCGATGAGCGGAACTCGGCCGTCCAGTGCTTTACGGATGGAAGTTACCGCGTTAAAGACGTATTGCAGTTTTTCCATATCGGGAACTTGCAGTTTTGCAATGTCGGCTTCGTGTTGCAAAGCGCGTTCAAATTTCGGACCTTCGCCTTCGGCAAAATACAGACCCAAACCCATGGCGTCGGGTACGGTCAGAATGTCGGAAAACAGAATTGCCGCGTCCAGATCGAAGCGGTCTAAAGGCTGGATGGTGACTTCTGTCGCCAGCTCGGTATTTTTACACAAATCGAGAAAGCTGCCTGCGCGTGCGCGCGTGGCTTTGTATTCAGGCAGATAGCGTCCGGCTTGGCGCATCATCCAGATGGGCGTGTATTCGACAGGCTGTTTGAGCAGGGCGCGGAGGAAAGTATCGTTTTTCAGAGCAGTCATGATAAATAGGCTTTCTGATTTGGTGTGTTGGAACAAAGTTCAGACGGCCTTAGTTGTTTATTCAGGCCGTCTGAAATAATTAAATAGAAGCTGGTATGAAAGATTTCATGAGTTGTTAATGTGAAGCCGGCACATCAATTTGGTTGAGGAAGAGCTGCCGGATGTTCTTCCTCGGCCACGCTTTCCAAAACCAGATTGCGTTGTTCTTGCGCTTTTTGCGGCTGATCGGTTTCATCAAATACACGAGCCAAAACCAAATGCGCTGATACGCTGGGTTGCAGGGCGATGCTGGCTTCGAGGTAGCCTTGGGCTTTGCCCCAAAGTTTGCGGCCGTAAGCCAGTTGGCCGAGATACATCAATAGTAGCGCATTGTCTGGTTGTTCCTGCAACCAAGAATCTGCCAAATCGATGGCTTTTTGCTGGTCGCGCTCGCTTAGGAAACGCACGGATTCGACAAATGCTTCCAAAAGCTCGGGCTGGCGGTTTGGCGGATAATGGGTTTTTACCCATTTGACCGCTTCGGCATACAAGCCCAAACGCTCGTATTTCTCGGCAATCGCGACGCACAATTCGCCAGATTTCACGTTTTCGGGAATCTGTTTCAAACAGGCTTTCAGACGGCCTGCATCGGTTACTTCGCTCAAGAGGCGGCGATATGCCCAGTTTTGATACTGTTCTGCTTCGTAATCGTTGATGGCGCCGGCTTTGACCAGTTTTTCCGCTTTTGCCAAGACATCTGAAGCATCGCCGTGATCAAAGGCATAACGCAATTGCAGGCGCACCAAGCGGCTTAAGTTGCCGTTGATTTTGGCTGCGGCTTCAAGATTTTGTGCGGCGGTCGGATAATCGCGGCGGCCCAATGCAGATTCGGCCAGCAAAAGATGACGGGAAAGCTGTTGTTTTTGCGGAAGGTGTTCGATTTCGTGCAGGTAGCGGTCGCGCAGTTCGAAGTTTTCCATTTGGTCGGCCGCGTGCGCGCCCAACATCAAAGCCAGGGTGCGGTTGTCGCCGGCTTCTTTGTTTTGCAAGACTTTGGCGGCTTCTTGTTCGGCTTTTTCAAAACGGCCTTCAAAATATGCCAAACCCGCGCTGTTTAAAGAGGCAGAAGCCTGACGGCCTTTGCGGGCAATGCCGAAGCGTTGCATACGCGCCGGAAGGTTCAAGAGGCCGAACACGAATTTAATCAGGAAATACAAGACGAATACGCTCAACAGCAGGCCTAAAACAAAGGCATGCAGATTGATGCGCAGCATGGTTTGCTCAACCACGACGTACACGTTGCCTGTATAAATGCCGGAAGCCAACGCTAAACTGACGGCGGCGGCAAACAGAATGACAATCCAAACGACGGTTTTCATGCTTGCTCTCCTTTAATTTTGGCAGCAGGCTTGGTTTGGTTTTGTGGTTTGGCAGCTTCGGCGGCCGGTTCTTTTTTGTTTTCAGACGGCAAAGCAGGCGCTTCCAGAGATTGAGGGGCAGAAGCGGCAGCCGGTGCGGCAGTCGTGGCTTGCTCGGTAGCTGCCGCCGGAGCGGAAGCGGTTTTCTCGGCGGCTTGGGTTTGTGCAGTTTCTTCGGTTGTCATTTGTGTACGCGAACCTTCTTGATAAGCGCGAACGGCACTCAAGCTGGCTTTCAGACTGTCGTCTGAAATCATACGGACATCAAGGGCTTTGAGTTCGGCCAACTCTTTCAGCCATGACTGGGTAGCAGGGGATTTGCTGTCGAAGTATTGCTTCACGGTTGCTTCAACATTGTTCAAATCGCTTTGATACACTTCGCCGTTGTGTTGCAACAGGGCAATGCGTGCATCCAAAAGGCGCAGGCGCAGGTTTTCACGGATGAAGTAGGTTTGTTCGGGCGAAATCAACATGGCGTCGTTGCTGTCCAGATGACGGACTTCAACCAAGCCTTTGAGGGCATTGAGGGATTTTTCCCATGTGTTTTCCCACCAAGTTCCTGAATGGGCGGTTTCTACAGGCGCGGCACCCGGTTTCAATACGCCGTCCAAGACCAAAGGCAGGCCGGAAATGGCGGTTTCCAAACGGTCGATACGCAGGGCGGTAGCGGAAATATCGACATAAGGGCGGTTTTTCAGCGCGGCCAAATCATTGCTGATGGCTTGTTTGACGGGGATTAGCTCGGGCTGGTCAAAACGGCTCAGGCGGCTGTCGATGTGTTCCAATACGCTGACCGCGCCTTGGAGGTTGCCTGACAGCATCAATTGTTGCGAAGCTGTGTTCAACATGGATTCGGCTTCGTCAACCAGCCAGTTGACACGGCCTTTGAGCAGCTCTTGATAAGCTTTTTGCGTTTGCAGAATTTGATCGCTATTGCTTTTTTGACCGTTGTTCAAGCGGTCTAACTCGGCCTGAATAGCGGTTTGGCGGTTGAGGTTGTCTTTTAAAAGGCTGGCGTTTTCAGACTCGCCCAACGCAGCTTTGTCGATTTTTTGATTGAATTCGAGCTCTTGGTTTTTTAAAACATTTTGACCCTGTACAAACAGGAATCCGCTCGCGCCCAAGCCAAGCAGTGCCAAGACGGTTGCACCTGCGGCCAAGGCTTTGCCGCCGGATTGTTTGATGATAACAGGGGCGTTGTTTTGTGGGAGATTGTTGGACTCGGGCATGCTCGCCTCCACTCGCTGAGGTTGGGTAGGTTTGATTGGTTCAGACGGCCTGGTGTTTTCAGAACGTTCAGGCGCCGAAGCTGCCGTATTGGCAACTTGTCGGGTATCTTTATTGTCTTCGACTTGGGTCACTGCTTGGTTCCTTTGTGGTATGGATGAAAGTGCTGCGGATAAAGAAGTGACGGTTTCTACATGTTTGGCGCCGACGATGCGAAGTGCATCGGCAATGCGTGGATGATGGGTAAAGTATAGCAAGGATTCGAAGAATCGGGAAAATTGCGGCGGAATCTGATGGAAAAATTCGCGTGCAAGTTCGCCGGATGTAACGTAGGTGGCGGCGATGTCTTCGGTTTTAAAGCGCTGCCAATCGATGGCGTGTGGCCGTCTGAAATAGATTTCGGCGAAGTCGATTTGAAAACCCAGTGCGCTTAGTTTGTCTGCCAAATAATCGCGGCCGCCATGACCTCGAATAATGAGAACTCGGGCGTTGGGCGGCAGGTTTTTCCAAATAGGCATTCTCAAGACGGCTTCGCTGTCGTTGCCGTCTTCGGGAGAGAATACGGGATAGGGGGAGAATTGCGCCAAAGTATGTTGGCTGGTTTGGCCGACGGTAATGTGTGCTTTGGGGCCGTCTGAAAAGTTCAGGTGCGGCGCTGCGGTTTCAATAGCAGTCGGGCTGACCCAAAACACGACATCGGCTTGCTTGAATTGTTCGGGAAGTTTGTTTAGTGCCGAACGGTCTGCCTCTATTTCGATCGGACTCAATACTTGAGCCTGCCAACCGGCTGCATGGCAGGTTTGGATATCTTGTTGCGGACGGTTGGACGGACGGATAATGAGTAGAGTAGGCATAATGTGAGATAAATTATTAAGGTTTTAGGCCGTCTGAAAGAAGGGTTTCAGACGGCCTGTTGCCGGGGATACGTTATTGATCGACGAATGCGCGCTCAATCAGGTAGTCGCCGCGGACACCGGTTTTCGGAGAAACGGTCAGGCCGAATTCGTCCAAGACGTTGCAGGTGTCTTTCAACATGGCAGGGCTGCCGCACAGCATGGCGCGGTCGTCTTGCGGATTGATTTTAGGCAGGCCGATGTCTTCGAAGAGTTTGCCGCTGCGCATCAAATCGGTCAGACGGCCGTGGTGTACATAGTCTTCGCGTGAAACAATCGGGTAGTAAATCAATTTTTCTTTAACCAAATCGCCCAAGTATTCGTGTTCGGGCAATTCTTT
>NZ_KV835599.1:109517-109894 GCF_001838065.1 Neisseria sp. HMSC078C12
TAGCGTACGCCGTGAACCAAGATGATTTTTTCGAATTGCTCGTAAATTTCAGGGTCTTTGGTAATACTCAAGAAAGGGGCGATGCCGGTACCGGTGCTCAACAGGTAAAGGTGTTTGCCTGGATTCAGATCGCCGGCAACCAGAGTTCCAGTCGGTTTTTTGCTGATTAACACGTCGTCGCCGACTTTAAGGTGTTGCAGGCGGCTGGTCAGAGGGCCGTCTTGGACTTTAATGCTGAAAAATTCGAGGTGTTCTTCCCAGTTGGCGGAGGCGACGCTGTATGCGCGCATCAGCGGCTTGCCGTCCACCATCAATCCGACCATGACGAATTGGCCGTTTTCAAAACGCAACGATTCGTCGCGGGTGCAGGTAAAGGT
>NZ_KV835599.1:109994-112865 GCF_001838065.1 Neisseria sp. HMSC078C12
TCGCGGGTGCAGGTAAAGGTAAAATATGCGTCTGTCCAGTGGTGTACGGACAAGACTTTCTGGGTATTGAATGCTGCCATTGATATTTTCTGTCGGATGGGGCCGTCTGAATAGGATAAGTCGGGGCGGCCGAGGTTAATAAAAAGAGTGGAATACGGCTTCAGTTACTTGTTCACCGGTACGGCTGATTTTTCGCTGAGGCTGTGCAGGTCGGCATAGCGTCCGCCTGCGCTGATTAATTCTTGGTGTGTGCCTTGTTCGACGACATTGCCTTCGTGCATCACAACGATATTGTCGGCTTTTTCGATGGTAGAAAGTCGGTGGGCAATCACCAAAGTGGTACGGTTTTGCATCAGGTTTTCCAATGCGGTTTGTACCAAACGTTCGGATTCATTATCCAATGCACTGGTGGCTTCGTCTAAAATTAAAATCGGCGCGTTTTTCAAAAGCGCACGCGCAATAGCGAGACGTTGACGTTGGCCGCCGGACAGTTTTAAACCGTTTTCGCCGACTTCAGTGTGCAGGCCTTGCGGCATTTTTTGGATAAATTCCCAAGCATTCGCGGCTTTTGCAGCATTGATAATTTCTGCCTCACTGAATTTGTCAGCTTGAGCATAGGCAATGTTTTCAGCAATCGTACCATTAAACAGGACAACGTTTTGGCCGACGAATGCCATGCGGCTGCGCAAGCTTTCGAGCGTATATTCATTGACGTTGATGCCGCCGATCAAAACTTCGCCTTCATTGGGATTAAGGAAGCGCGGCAACATATTGGCCAAGGTGGTTTTGCCGCAACCCGATGCGCCGACCAAGGCAGTCACTTTGCCTTGCGGAACAAGCAGGTTGATGTGGTTCAAGCTGTTGCGTTCGGCTTCGGGATAACGGTGTACAACATCGCAAAATTCGATATTGCCAGGGTTTGGGCTGAGGGTTTGTTTGCCTTCGTTGCTTTCTTCGGGTTGATCCAAAAAGGTAAAGACGCTTTCTGCCGCCGCCAAACCACGCTGCAGGGATTGCATCACGCCGGTCATGCGTTTGATGGGGTCAAACATCAAGATCATGCTGGACAAAAACGACATAAAATCGCCTGCGCTGAAGCCTGAAAGTCCGGCTTGGCGGGCGGCTGCGTAAATAATTGCGGCCAGTGCAACCGAAGCCATTAATTGCGTAATGCCGGTACCGGCAGAGCTGGCGGAAACCTGTTTGAGCAGGTTGCGGCGCACATCGTCAGCAATACGGTTGAAGCGGCGATTTTCATAATCTTGACCACCGTAGATTTTTACAACGCGTTCGCCATTAATGCTTTCGCCCAAAACCTGCATCAGCTGGCCAAGATAAATTTGGTTGTTGGCAGACAATTTGCGCAGGCGTTTGCTGACTGTTTGGATACATACGGCGACGACCGGCAAAATAATAAAAGTAATCAGAGTCAAACGCCAGTTCAGATAAGTCAGCAAGCCCAACAGGCCGACTACGCTCACGCCGTCTTTGGCAATCACGGTAATGACGTTAAATCCTGCATCGGTAATTTGGTTGACGTCGCTTAAAATGCGCGACATCAGACGGCCGCCGGTATTGCTGCTGAAATACGAAGTCGGCAGGTGCATCATTTTGTTGAACATTTTACCGCGCAAGCGCTGCACCAAGTGGCTCGACAGATACGTCGTGCAATATTCGTTGATGAAATTGAACAGGCCGCGAACGAAAAACAGCGCCACAATTGCCAGCGGCAACCATGACATGCTTTTCATGTTTTTATCGACAAAACCTTCATTGATTAAAGGTTTGAGCAAGTAACCGAAAGCCGGCATCGTACCGGCGACAATCAGCATGGCCACTACGGAGACGATAAACATCTTCCAATAGCTTTTCAAATATCCAAGCAAGCGCTTGTATAGCTCCCAGTTGGATGTGGCTTGTGTTGTCTGCATATCAATCCAAATTTAGAGCAAACATGCAATTCTAAACGAAAATATCTGTCATTACAATGTTTGCAATTGAAAGTCAAAAGGAGTCGGTATTGTTTTAACGCCTTGATTTTATATTGGGAACGACTGTGGTTTGGTGGGTTTGGCAATAATGTTGCCCACTTCTCAAATATCGGTTGCGGCCGTCTGAAAGAAGGGTTTCAGACGGCCTGTTGCCGGGGATACGTTATTGATCGACGAATGCGCGCTCAATCAGGTAGTCGCCGCGGACACCGGTTTTCGGAGAAACGGTCAGGCCGAATTCGTCCAAGACGTTGCAGGTGTCTTTCAACATGGCAGGGCTGCCGCACAGCATGGCGCGGTCGTCTTGCGGATTGATTTTAGGCAGGCCGATGTCTTCGAAGAGTTTGCCGCTGCGCATCAAATCGGTCAGACGGCCTTGGTGTACATATTCTTCGCGTGAAACGATCGGGTAGTAAATCAATTTTTCTTTAACCAAGTCGCCCAAGTATTCGTGTTCGGGCAATTCTTTGGTAAAGCGGTCGTAGTATGCCAAGTCTTTTTTGTAGCGTACGCCGTGAACCAAGATGATTTTTTCAAATTGCTCGTAAATTTCAGGGTCTTTGGTAATGCTCAAGAAAGGGGCGATACCGGTACCGGTGCTCAAGAGGTAGAGGTGTTTGCCCGGATTCAGGTCACCGGCAACCAGAGTACCGGTCGGTTTTTTACTGATGAGGACATCGTCGCCGACTTTAAGGTGTTGCAGGCGGCTGGTCAATGGGCCGTCTTGTACTTTAATACTGAAAAATTCCAGATGCTCTTCCCAGTTGGCAGAGGCCACGCTGTATGCGCGCATCAGCGGTTTGCCGTCTACCATCAGGCCGACCATGACGAATTGGCCGTTTTCAAAGCGCAACGATTCGTCGCGGGTGCAGGTAAAGGT
>NZ_KV835599.1:112965-229413 GCF_001838065.1 Neisseria sp. HMSC078C12
TCGCGGGTGCAGGTAAAGGTAAAATATGCGTCGGTCCAGTGATGTACGGACAATACTTTTTGGGTATTGAATGCTGCCATTTGGGTTTCCTGTCAGTAAAAGAAATGGGAAGTGTTTATTTGGGACGTGTGTCAGAATGAAAATATCTGCCCAATTCGGGATAAAGCTAAAATTCTAAACGAAACGGATGGTTGCGACAATGCTTGATGCACAGCGATTATATGCCGTTTGAATGGCTTTCAGACGGCATAGCGGGATAGGCGGTGCCTTACGGCGGCATATCCGCAAGGTAAATCAGGGAAATCGAGGCTGCCAGCCTGAGCGCGTCCCGTCCCCATCGGGGGTGTTCCAGCCCGCGTATTGGGAGGATCGGTTTGACGGTGGCGGCAATCAGCCTTTGTATTTCTGCAGGCTGCGCTGACAGTACGCTGCCCCATTTTTCCGCTGCCGCTTCCAGCAGTCCGCCGTTTTTCAATATCAGCGCGGTAGAATGAATGTAGCAGAGCCAATCGCGGGCTTGGCATTGCGCTATGGTCAGGACTTCGGAAGGGTCGTCTTCAAAGTCCAAAAAGCTGATGTTTTTTCCGTCCGACATCATATTCCGTGCAAACGCCTGACTGAGGAACTGCCGTTTTTCATGCACATGGGCAATGGCTTCCAAACCGGCAAGCCAAGCGTCTGCCTTTCCGGATTCGGCTTCTTTGCGGATTTGCGTATCGAGCGGGACCCCTTCCAAATTGCCGAACATAAGGGCATTTTTCCGGACGGCGAGCAATTCGGGAACGGCTATCCCCGCAGAGCGCAATTCGTACAGGCGTTTCGACTCGGTTGCAATGGCAGGCTCACCTCCGAGGCTGGGGACCGGCTTCAACAACCCCAGTTTCAAATATCGGGCAACCATACCGAGCAGCGCGTAACGCCATCGCGCATTGTGCCTGCCTGCTTTGCGTACCCATACCTTGGTTCCGTCAGCTAGCAGATGGGGGGCGATGGCGGCCTCCTGTTTTGCCGCCAGTTCGTCCAGCAGGATGGAAAAACGGGTTTCATGCATAGGTAAAGTCATTTTCTTTCAATCTTAAGTTTGGACGGAATGCCGCCCACACGGGACATCAGGCAAGGGTTTGTTTGATGATGCCTTTTACCGCATCCGCACTGTTCGGCACGGTTTGCACGCGCTGCGGCAGGTTTTCCAAACCTTCCAGAGCGGTGGGGCGCGGAATGGCGACATCGCCGACGGCTTCGCGTATGGTCGCATCGAATTTCGCTGCCAACGCAGTTTCCAAACAAACAACCGTTTCACCTTCTTCACGCACTTCGCGGGCAACTTTTACGCCGTCGGCTGTATGCGGATCAATCAATTCATGATCTTGCTCGTAAACCTGTTTGATGGTGGCAAGGCGGTTGGCATGGGTCGATTTGCCGGAAACAAAGCCATATTGTTGATGTACTTTGTTTAAGGCAAATTCCAAATTGAAGCCTTTGCCGGATGCTACTTCCGCCCATAAGGTTTGGATTTCGTCCGCATCGCGATCCATCAGGTCAAACACAAAACGCTCGAAGTTGGAGGCTTTGGAAATGTCCATAGACGGGCTGGAAGTAACGTGGGTGTGTTCGCTGTTGCGCGGACGGTATGCGCCGGTTTTGAAAAATTCGTCCAATACGTCGTTTTCGTTGGTGGCGACAATCAAGCGGTGGATGGGTAGGCCCATTTGACGGGCGATATGGCCGGCGCAGACATTGCCGAAATTGCCGCTTGGTACGCAGAAGCTGACTTTTTCGTCATTGCTCGAAGTGGCGTTGAAATAACCGGCAAAGTAGTACACGACTTGGGCGACGATACGGCCCCAGTTGATGGAGTTGACTGTGCCGATATGGTATTTGGCTTTGAATTCGGCATCGTTTTGTACGGCTTTGACGATGTCTTGGCAGTCGTCAAACATGCCTTCAACGGCGATGTTGTGGATGTTGGCATCTTGCAGGCTGAACATTTGCGCGCGTTGGAATGCGCTCATTTTGCCTTCCGGAGACAGCATGAAGACGTTGACGCCTTTTTTACCGCGCAGGGCATATTCGGCGGCAGAGCCGGTGTCGCCGCTGGTGGCGCCTAAGATATTGAGTTCTTTGCCTTCTTTGTTCAATACATATTCAAACGCATTGCCCAAGAATTGCATGGCCATGTCTTTGAATGCCAAAGTCGGGCCGTTGGAGAGGGCTTGGATTTTGATGCCGTCTGAAAGTGTACGCACCGGCGTGATGGCTTTGGTACCGAATACTTCTTCGGTGTAGGTGCGGTTGATGATGTCGCGTAAATTATCAGCAGGGATGTCGGTGGCAAACAGGCTCATGACTTCAAACGCCAGCTCGGGATAGCTGAGTGTGCGCCATTGGTCTAAAGTAGCACGGTCGATTTGAGGGTATTGCTCAGGCAGCATCAAACCGCCGTCAGGAGCTAAACCCATCAATAAAACTTCGCTAAATTGCTTGCGTGCGGTCGCACCGCGGGTGCTGATGTATTTCATGGTTTCTTCTCTATGTATTTAAAATTCAAATAGAAAGTCAAAACGAATTCAGACGGCCTTGATGTGAAAAAAGGCCGTCTGAACGATTATTTGTAGAGTCGTTTGAAGCAGGCGGTAACCGTTTTTGCGGTAACGGAAGCAATGGCCTGTTCGCGGGTTGCCGGACTCAATACCTGCATCATTTCGGTTGCAGTCAATTGGTTTGGCGCTTCTTCGCTGGCGCAGCCGCAGATTTTATTTTCCCATTCGGCTTGTTTTTCCGCGCTCATGGCCAAAGCAATGACGCGCCATTCGTTACGTTTGTTTAATTCGGTACGGCATTGGCTGTCTACCGCCATTTTCACTACGCTGCTGCCGATACCCGTACCACTGCCCAAACCGCCGAAAGAGTCGCCGCCGGTAGCGCATGCACCCAATAAGAAAGCTGATGTAACAGCTGCCAAAAGAGCTTTTGAAGTCATGATGTTTCCTGTAAACAAGGCCGTCTGAAACGTCCGAAGAATTCTCAAAATAGCATGTATTATACCGTAATGCGGCCCGATATGTGTGTTTGCGAAACTACCGTATAATGCTAGCGAGTTTTCTTTTCAATCAATCAGCACGAAAGCCGCTATGTCCGACCTTTTTGCACGCCAACCCGAAGCCCCTTTAGCCGAACGCCTGCGCCCGCATTCTTTAGATGATGTCATCGGGCAGCAGCACTTAATCGGCGAGGGCAGACCTTTGCGCGTGGCGGTGGAAGGCGGAAAGCCGCATTCTATGTTGCTGTGGGGGCCGCCGGGCGTAGGCAAAACCACGCTGGCAAGGATTTTGGCGCAAAGCTTTAATGCACAGTTTTTGCCGGTTTCCGCCGTATTTTCCGGCGTGAAAGACATACGCGAGGCCATCGAAAAAGCTGAAATTGCCCTGCAACAAGGGCGAGCGACGATTTTGTTTGTTGACGAGGTACACCGCTTCAACAAAGCGCAACAGGACGCATTTTTGCCTTATGTCGAAAGCGGCTTATTAACCTTTATCGGCGCCACCACGGAAAACCCGTCATTTGAAGTCAATCCGGCATTGCTCAGCAGGGCGCAGGTTTATGTCTTGCAATCCTTGTCTTCAGACGACCTAAAAAAACTGATTGCCAAAGTATTGGCTTTGCCCGAATACCAAGAGTTTACGATTGAAGCCGATGCGCAAGAATTACTTGTGAATACCGCCGATGGCGATGCGCGCAGATTGTTGAATTTATTGGAACAACTTTTACGCGCTGCCGATACACGCCGTCTGAAAACCTTAACCGCCGAATTTCTCGCCGATAGTTTGGGTGCGCAAATCCGCCGTTTTGATAAGGGTGGCGAGAGTTTCTACAATCAAATTTCCGCGCTGCACAAATCCGTACGCGGTTCGCATCCCAATGCGGCATTGTATTGGTTTTGCCGTATGCTCGACGGCGGCACCGACCCGCGCTATCTCGCCCGCCGCATTGTCCGCATGGCATGGGAAGACATCGGCTTGGCCGATCCGCGTGCCTTAACGATTGCCAATGATGCCGCCGCGACTTATGAGCGCTTAGGCTCGCCGGAAGGGGAGCTTGCTTTGGCTCAAGCCGTGTTGTACCTTGCCGCCGCCGCCAAATCCAACGCAGGTTATAATGCATACAACCAAATGCGCCGTTTCGTCAAAGAAAATGCCAGCGACGAAGTGCCCGTCCACCTGCGCAATGCACCGACCAAGTTAATGAAAGAATTGGGTTACGGACGCGAATACCGCTATGCCCACGACGAACCAAACGCCTACGCCGCCGGCGAAAGCTATATGCCCGACGGCTTGGACGAACCCGACTTCTACCAACCCGTCCCTCGCGGATTGGAAATCAAAATTGGCGAAAAGCTGAGATGGCTGAAATCTTTGGATGAAGATGCTTTAGATGATTGAAGCGATAAATACACATAATATTAATCACAGAATAAATTAAATTTTTCAGACGGCCTTTGATGTCTGAATGTTTCCAACCTATATCACATATAATTTTTCATGAATATTCTCGAAGCCTTACTATTATTGTGCCTGCTGATTGTCATTAGCGCGTTTGTGTCCTGTTCCGAGCTTGCGCTGGCTTCGGCACGCAAAATCAAATTGCAGGTCATGGCAAAAGACGGCGGTGATATACGTGCGCTGGATGTGCTCAATATGCAGCAGCAGCCGGGCAGTTTTATTACCGTCGTCCAAATCGGTTTGAACGCCGTCGCCATTCTTGCCGGTATCGTCGGCGAGGCGGCGGTGCGCCCCTATTTTGACGGTTTGTTGGCAAACGCTGGCAGTTGGGGCAGTACGGCTGCGTCGCTGCTGACATTCACGTTGGTAACAGGCAGCTTTATCCTGATTGCCGACCTGATGCCCAAGCGCGTGGCGATGACCCACCCTGAAGCGGTGGCGGTACGCATTGTACGGCCGATGATGTTTTTAATTTTTATCTTAAAGCCGTTTATTTTGATTTTTGACGGATTGGCAAACGCAATATTCAAGCTCTTCAAAATTTCCACCGTCCGTCAGGAGCAACTGACCTCGGAAGACATTTACGCCGTCGTCGATGCTGGTGCGCAGGCTGGTGTGTTGAAAGAACAAGAACACTATCTGATTGAAAACATTTTCGATATGCAAGAGCGCAAGGTAACTTCCACCATGAGCACGCGCGAATACATTGTCTATTTTGATAAAAACGACAACAGCGATACCGTGTTGGAAATGATGTCGGACAAACCGCACAACAAATTCCTCGTATGCGACGGCGATTTGGAACGCGTCATCGGCTACATCGAATCACATACGCTGTTGACCTTGTTTTTAAAAGAAAAAGACGTCCGCCTGACCGACAAGCGTGTGTTGCGCAAAGTCTTGTTCATCCCTGACACGCTGTCGCTTTACGATGTCTTGGAAACCTTCAAAACTTCCGGCGAAGACTTTGCCGTCGTAGTGAACGAATACGCGCTGGTGGTCGGCGTGGTAACGCTGAAAGACGTGATGAGTATCGTCATGGGCGAGCTGGTTAATACCGAAGAAGAGCCGCAAATCATCCGTCGCACCGAAGACACCTGGCTGGTGGATGGCGCGACCCCGCTCGCCGATGTCATGCGTGCGCTGGATATCGAAGAGTTTCCCGATTCGGAAAACTACGAAACCATCGCCGGCTTTATGATGTATTCCCTGCGGAAAATCCCGAAACGCACGGATTTTCTGGTTTATGCCGGTTATAAGTTTGAAATCATCGACACCGAGAATCTAAAAGTTGACCAACTCTTGGTTTCCAAACAAGAAAATGTGGTGGGGAAAGATAATAGGATTTAAAGGATATTTGCCCCACTTGATGAAAACAAGCAATTTTGAAATAAGTTGCTTATGATTTATGTCTTTTCTTTAAGTTGTATAAAAGGTCGTCTGAAAATCAAATAATCAAAAAAGAAAACCGGATTTCCATCAACTGGGAATCCGGTTTGTTTTATTTTAACTTGGTTAGTACTTATTCGTAATCAGTAATGGAAATAGTTGATAGGTGCTTCTTCATTTAGAGGTTGGGTACAGCAACTAATAAATAGTTAATAATGACGATGTAGTATCTAATCATGTTAGATCAATTATATAAAGGGAGTAGATGTAAACGCTAATCAAAGTATAATGAAACCTATTGGTCAGCCTAAGAGTGGTGCAAGTCTAATTCAGCAATCTTCTCAAGTAAAGCAAAACTCAACAAAGGAACATCATTGATGAAATACTTATATTTGATATTTTCTCTAGTATTGGTAAATACAGCTTTTTCAGCGAACCCTACATACGATGCAACAAAAGGTGCATTACAAAATGATCCAACGCTATGTCAATATGGTTACAATCCTAATTGTTCGCAGGCACATAAGCAGTCACAACAAACAATTGAACGCATTTATGTCCATAGACCCCCAAAATTTGGCGCTTTAGCATATAGTTCAAAGGTTGGTCATATTGCTGGGTCTCTGAACCATGATTCCAAGGCTGAAGCTCAACAGGCTGCAATTCAACGTTGTCAACGTGGAAGCAAGAATACCCCATGCAAAGTAATTGCATGGGTACGGAATGGTTGTGTTGCAGCAGCAGCGGGGAAAATTAAAAATAAATTCGTTGTAGTTACCGGTGCAGGTCATCCAGGAACAGTTGAGCAAATAGCTTTGCAAAACTGCAAAAAGGGCGGATTGGACGATTGTGAAATTATTATGCCTGAAGGTTGTTCTCTCCCTTCATAGCTAATCACTCAAAAGGCCGTCTGAAATTTCAGACGGCCTTTTTATGAAATCAAAAATTGCTAGAGCTAAAACAGAGGTCTTTATTCGCAATTTAAGCCTTTTGTTTTTTCGGCGAATGTATCCATGGCAATTTGGCACATGCGTTCACGTTGGCCTACGTCGGCGGCAGGCAGGATTTGGCGCAGGTATTTTGTGTTGTCGCGTTGGAACGATGCTTTATCGCCTGCTTTTTGGTAACACGCATCCGCACGGGTAAAGTATTGCTGGCAGATTTTCGGCAATTCTTCAAAGGACAAGGGTTTGCTTTTGTGCATGCCGTGTGCGGAGACGGAGAGGGAGGAAAGGGCGCACAGCGCGATGATTAAGGTTTGGGAAATGGTTTTCATGGTCAGCCTATTTATTGAAGTGGTGTTTAAATTAATTGTTCGCCCCAATGCAGCTTTTGGCGCAGGGTTTTGAAGTATTGGTAATCGGTGGGATGGAGGACGCGCAAGGGGTTGTGATAGCGGCGGATGATGATGCGGTCGAAGTTTTGCACGTCGATATGGGATTGTCCGTCAAAATGTGCGCGTGCGTCGCCGCTTTTGGTAATGAGGATTTCGATCACGCTGGTGTCGGAGATGGCAATCGGACGGTTGGTCATGGATTGCGGGCAGATGGGCACGAGCGTGAAGGCGTGCAAACCGGCCTGCATGATGGGGCCGCCGGCGGCAAGAGCGTAAGCAGTCGAACCTGTAGGTGTGGAAATAATCAGGCCGTCAGAACGTTGGGTATAGACAAATTCTTGATTGATAAAGACTTCAAATTCAATCATTTGGCCTGCGCCGCCACGAGACAGTACGGTGTCGTTGAGGGCGAGGGCACGTTCGATGGTTTCTCCGTCACGAATGATGCTGGCTTCAATGAGGATGCGTTCTTCAGGCAGATATTTGCCTTCCAGTACGGGGCGAATGCCTTCAACCATGGTGTCGCGTGAGATTTGGGTGAGAAAGCCCAAGTGGCCTTGATTGATGCCGATGATGGGGACGGCGCGCGGGGCAACTTCGCGGGCAGCGGAGAGGAAGGTGCCGTCGCCGCCGAGCACAACGACGAGGTCGCAGTATTTGCCCAGCTGGGCTTTGTTAACGGTTTCGCAGTAGGCGGAATCTTGGATATAGACGCAGTGTTCTTCTACGCTCAATTCATCCAGATAGATGGTGAAGCCGTTTTCGCGTAGAAAAGAAACCAATGTGTGGACGGTATCTTGAATCTCGGGCGTATTGGGACGCGTAACGATACCGATGTTTTTAAATGGGCTTTTCATGTAATAGGCCGTCTGAAATTAAGTATTTAATCTATCCAGATATCGCGCTCGAGGCGGTCGAGGCGTTCGTTTAGGCGGGCAACGTCGTCACGCAGTTTGTCCACTTCTTCCAACCATGCGGCAAGCGTGTCTTGGTCGATAACAGGCGATTCGGGTTCGCGTGAAAAGTCGCTGATTTGCTCGGCAATGCTTTTGCCGATTTTTTTCATGGTGCGGCCGATGTCGCCGGCGCGCGAACTGATGCTTTCTGCGGCCACATGACCGAATATCCGCGCCAAATCTTCGCTCGGATAATAGCGCAGTCCGCCTAAAATAGGAAGGACGGACATGCCTAATACCAAGTCGCCTTCGAGGCTGATGTCGCCCACGCCGGGCTGGCCGCCTTGGAGAATTTTTTGGATGGCGCTGTTGTGGAATGTGATGTTGGTGTCGGCGGTTTCGTTTGCGGTTTCAAGAAAACCTTGTTCGCTGATGCGTCCGGTCAGTCTGAAACCGGTCAGGCTGATGCAGATGATGCTGCCTGCAAATTCAGACAGCTCGTGCTGTTGTTCTGGATTTTGCTGTATCAGGTGGTTGATAATGGGAAATAGGGCGGACATGGTTTACTCTAAATGCCGTCTGAAACGGATGAATGGGTTGAGTCGCAATTTTACAGGCTTAGCCCGTCTGCGCAAACGGTATTTACAATTTTGCCGTTGCTTTCATCATCAACGATGAAATCAGGAGCCGGCAGGCCGAGTTTGGCCGCTTCGGCAGTATAAAATTCGGCACGGCTTGGGTGGCGGGGTTCGACAATATTGCGGATACGCTTGCCGTCGGCTTGGCAGGCCGTCTGAAAAAGGATTTGGACGGCCAAGTCTTTATGAAGGATATTGACGGGTTGCTTGCCGCCTTGAATGCGTGTTTTTTGAACCAGCTTGGTAACGGGGTGACGGTCGGCAGAGTAAAGTCCGCCCAGTCGCAGTATGTCGATATGGGGTACGGCACTTTCCAGCAAGGCTTGCTCAACCGCGAGGATTTGACGGGCGGATTCGGTTTGCGGATCGGGCGGCGTGGTTTCATCGCATACGCGTGCTTGGTTGCCATACACGCTGGTGCTGCCGGTAAAGATGATGTGTTGTACCTTGCATTGCTCGGCAAGCTGAATCCATTTTTTCAGGGTATCGGCGTAATGGTTTAATGAGGAAGGCGGAAGCAGGCAAAACCATGTCGGCTTGTTGATATGGTTTTGCCACAATGCCGAACTGTGAAAAAGATCGTCTTGATTCAAATCGATGATGTCGAGTTCAATCGGCAGATTAATGTCGTCGGAGGTTAGATTGCGTTTGATGGCGGCTACCTGACTGCCTTGCTCATAACATTTTTGTGCCAGCGGCAGGCCGAGATAGCCTAAGCCGAGAATGGAAATATCGGGAAGGTGCATAAAGAAAGCATCCGAAAATTAACAGGCCGTCTGAAAATAGCTTTAACTTGGTTAAAACCACGTTTTCAGACGGCCTTTGTATGGAAAAATTAATGGTTGCTGCCGATTTTTTGGTCGAATTCGGCACGGTGTTCCGGCAGGAGGTAAGGGCGCAACAGGCTGAGTGTGCGGCTGATGCCCCGTACTTTGGAATCTTCGGTCAACTTGGCGCGGCCGCGCAGGGAGCTGTCGAAGTCGAACCAGTATTTCGTCACCATCCACATATTGACGGCAAGGTCGTTCATGGCGGTTTGGTCTGCGCTGATGATGTTCAGCCCGTTGAGCTGGGTCAGCAGGTTGACCAACAGCGGGGATACTTTGGCTTGGGTAAAGGTATTGTGTTCGCCCAATAATTCGGCACTGCGGGCAAGCAGGGTGTTCACATCGCTGAAAAGGAAACGGTATTCCCACATCACATCATAAATACCGGCCATGTAGTTGATGGAGTCTTCCACATTAGACGGCAACACGGCTTCGTTAAGGTAGGCAAGCAGGGCCTCGCTGTAACGTTTGAATAATTGGACGATGATTTCGTCTTTGTTGCGGAAATGGTAGTAGAGGTTGCCCGGGCTGATGCCCAAGTGGGCGGCAATGTGGTTGGTGCTGATATTGCGCTCGCCTTCTTCGTTAAACAAGGCGAGGCTGGCATTGATGATTCGTGTGTAAGTGTTGACTTTAGCAATGCGCGGCATGGGATACACTCCTTTGTTTTATAGGCTGTATGAAGTCGGCAGCCAGTTGGGTTCTGCGTGTAATTCTACCTGAAATTGAGTAAATACTGTATTACAAACATATTGTGCCAGCTGGTGGACATCTTGCGCGGACGCGTTGTTTTTATTCACCAAAACCAAAGCCTGTCTGTCATGCACGGCCGCACCGCCGATCTGATGGCCTTTCAGACGGCATTGGTCAATCAGCCAGCCGGCCGCGAGTTTGACCGAACCGTCAGGCTGCGGATAGCTTGGCATATCGGGGTATTGCTGCAACAAATCGGCTGCTTTTTCAGCGCTGACAACTGGGTTTTTAAAGAAACTTCCGACATTGCCAAGTACGTTAGGATTAGGCAGTTTACTGTTGCGGATTGCACACACTGCATCGGAAACATCTTTGGCCGTCGCCTCGCGGCCTTGGCTCAGTTCGGCAACCGCTGCCGCCAAATCGCCATAGCCCAAGTTCGGCACAAAATGCTCTTTCAACGCAAATACAACCGAAACAATCACATAACGGCCTTTGCCTTCCTGTTTGAACAGGCTTTCACGATAAGCAAAATCGCAATCGGCATTGGAAAGCTCGACAAAGGTTTCCGTATCCAAATCAAAGCAGCGTACGCTATGGATAATATCTTTGACTTCAACGCCGTATGCGCCGATGTTTTGTACCGGAGACGCGCCGACCGTACCCGGAATCAGGCTGAGGTTTTCCAGCCCGCTCAAACCCAGTCCAACCGTATGCAAAACAAAATCATGCCAAATTTCCCCGGACTGCGCTTCGATATAAACCAGGCCGTCTGAACGCTCAATTTCGCGTATTCCCTTGTTTTCCATATGCACAACCAGACCGGCGTAGTCTTCCATCAAAAGGATATTGCTGCCGCCGCCGAGCCATAAAACAGTATCTCGGTCGAACTCGGGCAGCCGGACGATGTCGCGCAATTCATCGGCGTGTTTGAGCGCGATAAAGGCTCGGGTTTGGGCTTTGAGGCCGAAAGTGTTGTAAGGGGTAAGGTCGGTTTGGTATTGGATGGGTTGCATGGGTTTAACTTTAAAATAGGAATTCGTTGATTAAAGGATGTAGTCAGTGGAGAAAGACGGCCTGTATTGTTCAGACGGCCTTATGCGATTTGACCCTCTCTTTACTGCAAAGCTCCAAGCACCATACCAATGCTATGGCGGCAATCGTCAGCGAAACGGTCAGCGCGGTCCAAAAGCCGTAAATGCCCATATCGGCATGATAGGCAAGCAGGTAGCCGGGCAACAGGCCGCAACCCCAGAAAGCCACGGCATGGATGAACATCGGCATTTTGGTCACTTTATAGCCGCGCAGCGCATATGAAGCGATACATTGGGTAGCGTCTGCCAGTTGGAATAGGGAGGCGAAAAATAAAACGGTCGCGGCAATGCCTAATACTGCCGCATCGTTGGTGTACATACCGGCCAACTGAAATCGAAAGATGACCAAGAGCAGCGCGGTGCAGGCAGCAAGCATCCAGCCCAACACCAGCGACACGCCCGAAATATAACGCGCCCGCAAAAAATCGCGTCGCCCTAGAGAAAAGCCCACGCGTACCGTGCTTGCCGAGCCGACGCTTTGTGGAACCATATACAAGATGCCCGACAGGCTGATGACGACTTGTTGCGCGGCGACATAATCTTCGCCGAATGGCGCCACCAAAAAGACGATAAACGAAAATGCGCTGGCTTCTAAAAAATAAGACAAGCCGATGGGGGCGCCGATTTTCCAAATCTGTTTGAAAGCCGTCAAATCGGGTTTGCCGATTTTTGCTGTCAAGCCAAACGGACGGAAGAATTTTTCTTTGGCGATATAAAGCCACAAAGCCAATGCGCTGAACCAAAATACCGCCGCCGTTGCCACGCCGCAACCTGCGCCGCCCAAAGCAGGCATACCGAATTTGCCGTAAACAAACACATAGTTCAGTGGCACATTCAACACAAACGCCGCGAAGCTGACCAACATAATCACGCGCGGACGATTTAGGCTGGAGGCATAGGCGTGCAGGGCGCGGTGTATCATGGCGGCCGGCATTGCCAAGCTGGTGAAGAACATATATTGCGCCATCGTGTCTTCGACATAATCGTTCAAAGTCAGCCAATGACGGAACGGCGTAATCATCGCCCACATCAACAGCATGCCGAATACGCCCAAACACAAGCCAAACCAAATGCCCTGCATTCCTGTTTTGCCGACTTCTTTGGTTTTACCTGCGCCGTACAGCTGGGCAATCATCGGGTTCAACGCGGCCATTACGCCCATAAAGGTAATGTAAATCGTAGAAAACGCGCTGCTGCCCAAAGCTACTGCGGCCAAATCTTCCTTGCCTGCGCCACCGGCCATTACTGTATCGACAAAACCAATGCCCACTTGCGCCACTTGCGCCAACAGCATAGGCAGGGCGAGGGCGGTAAGCAGGCGGGTTTCTTTTAAGAAAACAGGAAAGGCAAAGCGGTTGAGGTTCAGTAGCATAATGTGTGCGGTTTGAGGACAAAGGCCGTCTGAAAACGGAAATTTAAAATTATAAAGGGTAATGTTTGTACACAGACAAAGATTGGTTTAATCGTTAAATTTTCAGACGGCCTTAAATGTCGGATGTCTTTTGACGGCTTCCAACCAACTGTCCGGTGTTTGAAACTGCATCAGGCCGTCTGAAAGCGACACTGCGGCTTGGGTAGTCGAAGCGCGGGTCAGCTTTTCATTGGTTTCAGCATCGTAAATGGTGTAATCGATACGCAGGCAGCTTTCGATTTCGACAATGTCCATATCAACGCGGATTTTTTGGCCGAAACGGGCAGGGCGGATGTATTTGAGGTTCATCTGCACAATCGGCCAGCTGTACCCCTGCCGCCCCATTTCATTGTAGTCATAACCGATGGAAGACAGAAAAGCGCAACGCGCGGTTTCAAGATATTTGACATAGTTGCCGTGCCACACGATGTGCATGGCATCTACGTCAAAAAAAGGAACTTCGGTTTCAAAGCTGTGTTGGCAGTAGATGTGTTTTTTCATGGTTTAAAAGAGAGAGTGTGATGGTTTCAGACGGCGTCTTCGCCCCAAAAATCATAAAAATTGAACCATTGTAACGGATTTTGCGCACATTCTTGCGCCAAAATGTCGGCAAAACCCTGCATCGCGTCTTTGACGGCAGCCTCGCGGTTGCCGCGTTTCCAGCTGGAAGTATCGGTAAAGCGGCGCAGTTTCAAATGATGGCGGCCGTTTTGTTTGACGCAAAACAGCGTGTTTACTTGCGTTTTTAAAAGCGAAGCCAATAACCATGCGCCTTGCGGCATAGGTGCGGTGTGGCCTAAGAAATTGATGTCGGCGGTTTTCTCGCCGCGTACAGGTACGCGGTCGGCCGCGATGGCAATCCATTCGCCGTCTTCGATACGGCGGTTCAATTCCATCATCAGGGTGGTGTCCAAATCGGTTACCTGAATCAGGCGGATATGTTCTGCGCCGGCTTTTTGCAATGCCTCGTTAAATGCCTGCGCGTGCTTGCTGTGCACCAATACATTGAGTCTGAAATCTTTATGGTGTGACACCAGCGCACGGCAAACTTCGGTATTACCTAAGTGCGAACAGGCAAAAATCTGGCCGCGTTCGTTGCGGTTGATTTGCGAATAGATGTCGTCAGGATCTTCAATCACCAAATCTTCATAACGGATTTTGCGTTGCCACACGGCAAAACGGTCGCAAACTGCTTCGCCAAATGCAACGAATTGTTTGAATACGCTGTGTTTCGGTAGGACGATATGGGGAAAGGCCGTCTGAAGACGGGTTTGATAGCGTAAGACATGACGGCGCGGTTTGGGCGCGGTTGCATAAAAATACAGCACTACAAACCAAATGCACGGCTTCATCAAAAAGGCCGGCAGATGACGCACCATCAGCGTGGTCAGGGCGAGAAACAGGCGGCTGCCGCGTTCGGGCTGCGCCGCCCAATGGGTTTGTTTATTGTCGGTCATGGTTTCAGACGGCCTTTCCGAAAACTTTGCCCAATCGGTGTTTTAACATACCGAAAAACAGCCGTGTGTGCATTTTGCTGATGCGGACATTGTCGGCAAAGGCATCGAAGTGGGACACGCCGTCGGCGGCGTATTGGACGGGTGTTTTAATCCAAACCGGTTTGACGTCGCGCCAGTAGAGGCGGATAAGGATTTCCGTGTCGAAGTCCATACGGTCGCCTACGGTTTCTTCGCGGACGACGGATAGCGCGGGTGCAAGCGGATAGAGGCGGAAGCCGCACATGCCGTCTTTGATGTCGCATGACCAAGTGTGCAGCATATTCCAGAAGTCGGTAATTTTGCGTCCGTAAAGCCGTGCTTTGGGCGCGTCGTCGCCGTATTGCGGCCAACCGCAAATAACGGCTTCGGGATTTTGTTCCGCAGCGGCAAGGAGTTTGGGTGTGTCGTTTAAGCAGTGTTGGCCGTCTGCATCAACCTGCAAGACGTGGGTATAACCATGCTCTTCGGCGTATTCCAAACCGGTTTTGACCGCTGCGCCTTTGCCGCCGTTGATGGGGCGGTAAAGGACATCGATGCCGTCTGAAACCAAAGCCTGCAATACAGGTTTGCATTCTTCGCGTGAACCGTCGTCCACAATTAAAACGTTTAAACCGAAGCCGCGCATGGTTTCGGCAACGTGGCTGATGGTGGTCGGGTGGTTGTAATGTGGAATGAGGGCCAGGGTTTTCATCAATATTCTTTAGGCGACGTTAACACAATGCAGAGTATAGCAAATAAACATGCCATGGCGTTTGAAAAGGCCGTCTGAAACGGCACTGACAAAATCGTTTGATTTCGTTTTTCACTGTTTCAGACGGCCTTTGGTATGCTCTTAATTCAGCATTGTACATAACCGACATCAAGGCATAAATCATGGAATTCGTTGAGCGTGCTGCGGTGTCCGATGCTGATGATGATGGTGTCGGGCAGTTTTTGTTTTAAAGCACGGTAGAGCATGGCTTCGGTCGGTTCGTCCAAGGCGGCGGTGGCTTCGTCGAGCAGGATGACTTTAGGCTGCGAGAGCAGGGCGCGGACGAAGGCGACGCGTTGCAGTTCACCCGGGGAGAGTTTGTGTTGCCAGTCATCGGTTTTATCTAATTTATCGACCAGATAACCTAATCGACAAGTATTCATGGCTTCGGCTAACTCGGGATGTTGTTTGTCGATGTCGGGATAACAAATCGCATCGCGCAGGCTGCCTTGCGCTGTGTATGGGCGTTGCGGCAGGAAGAGGATGTCTTGATGCGGCGGATGGCTGACTTTACCGCTGCTGCCAAAAGGCCAAAGCCCTGCCAGCGTGCGCAGCAACGAAGTTTTGCCGCAACCGCTCGGGCCGCGTATCAACAGGGAATCGCCGCTTTTAAGGTTGATGTTGATGCTGTCCAATAAAACTTCGCCGTTGTGGCGGTATAGGGCAACGTTTTCTAAGATCAGGCCGTCTGAGACTTCGGTAAGGTCGGGTTGCTGCGCGCTGTGTTTTTCTTCCGTGCTCAGCAAAAAGCCGTACAGACGCTCCAATCGGGCGCGGTAGGCGGTGAATTTATTGTAGAACATCCGGAAGAAAGACAGCGCGTTTTGCAGTCGTGCGAAGGCTTGGACGGTTTGCTGGATGTCGCCGATTTTGATTTGTCCGGCAAACAGGCGCGGAGCTTGCAAAATAATGGGGAAGAGTTTGATGCCGTTAGTGAACATATCGTTGAAGCCGCTCAGGCAAACGCTTTGTCGCGCAATGCGCCAACGGTTGCGGATAATGGCTTTAAAGCGGTCGGAAAGCTGGTCGTGTTCGTGTTTTTCGCCGCTGTAAAACGCCACGCTTTCGGCGTGGTCGCGTACGCGGATGAGGGAATAACGATAGTCGCCGTTGAGCTTTTCGTTTTCATAGTTGTAACGAATCAAAGGGTTGCCTATCCACATGGCGATAAAGGTCGCCAAAATCACAAACATATAGACAAACCAAACGATGCCGTGCGGAATGTCGACGCCGAACACGGTCAGGATGCCTGCCAAGCCCCACAAAACAACGGCAAATTCCAGCGAGGTAACGACCGAATTGACCATGCCGCGCACAAATTCTATGGTCGAGGCGATGAAATCCTGTGCGTCCTGTTGGATACGCTGGTCGATGTTGTCCGGCGCGTGGTGGCGCATTTGCAGGCGGTAGTAGTTTTTGTCGGCAAGCCAGCGTGAAGTCAAAACTTCATTGAGCCGCTCCGACCATTTAATCGCCAAGCCTTGATCGAGAAAGTCGTTGACGACGTTGTTAAACGCCCGTATCAACACCACGCCTGCATTCATCGCTGCAAACATCCAAAACGCGGAGGCGTTCAAATCCTGCATCGAGTCGTAAAGCCCTTTGGACATAAAGGTACTCAACACATTCAGCCGTACTTCGGTCAGCAGCAGCGTAATCATCGCCGTAATCAGCAGCAAGACTTTGACCGCGCTTTTCGGTGTTAGGCACAGCCGCAGGATATAGCTAAACTCGCGCCCGAAGCGTGTATTGCGTGCAAAAAACAGAATGACCGCCGAGGCTGAGGCGACCATCAATAAGGTCTGCAACAGCCAAGACGGCGTGGAATAAAGCTCGATTTGCCATTTTTGCATGGGGTGTTCTCTGAAAGGATGTAAAGGCCGTCTGAAAGGACGGCAAATTTATTTGGCTATGGTAACTGTAATAATAGTTTTCTGAACTGTTGTATTTTTGTATTTACAAACGGTTCTTATTTGTTTTTGTGGAAAGCAGAAATCTTATCAAATATAATCATAAAACTAAATTACTTTGTAATTTTTTACTCGATATAAGAATTATTAATATTTCAAACCAGAAGGTATTTTTATGAACAGCAAATTAGCCCTGATGCCGCTTTTGATTATGAGCGCATTCGCTTACGCCGCCGATGAAGCGACACCCGAAACCCCTGTGCAACAGCAGTTGCAGGAAGTCAATGTCCGCGCCGACGCCAAACGCGTCAAAGCCGCCCGTTCTTACTCCATCGCCAGCGACGGCGACTTGCGCGACCGCGTGAACTTGGGCGTATTGGGCAAAGCCAACGCCTTTACCGCGCCGATTACCGTGGTCAATTACGACGAAAAAGCCCTCAACAACACCGAAGCGCGTACTTTGGTGGATGCCGTAGCGAAAAAAGACGCTTCGACTTGGCAGTTTGGCGGCGAAAGCAATACTTTGACCGGTCTGTACTTCCGCGGTTACCAACTTGATGCGCGCCAATTCAGCGTCAATGGTTTGGCCGGTATGTACGGCACGCAAGGTACGGCCAGCGTGCAAGTCGGCTCCGCGCAACTGATTAAAGGCGCGTCCACCGCCGTAAACGGTATGGACCCTGAAGGCGCGGTATCTGGTTCCGTCAACATCGAGACCAAAAAAGCCGCCGATGAAGGCAACCGCAAAATCGGTTTGGGCTGGTTCAGCAACAATCGCGCCCAAGGTACGTTCGACTTGGGCCAACGCTTCGGCGAAAACAAAGAATTCGGCGTACGCGCCAACGGCAAACTGCGCCACGGCGATACCCCGCGCCACGGCTACAGCGAAGACAACAAAGAATTTGCCTTAAATGCCGACTATCGCGGCGAAAAAGTGCGCGTGGCGTTCGATTCCATCTACGCGAAACGCAAAACCAACGGCGGCCGCGCGCGCATGCAGGATATTCAAAACCTGCAAGGCCGTCTGTTTGATGCACCTGACGGTAAAACCAACCTGCTGCCTTCTTGGAACTGGCAAAACACCGTCGGCCAAACCAATATGCTGACTTTCGAATGGGATGCGTTTGACAATGCACAGATTACAGGCGGTATCGGCTACAACAAAGCGCGTTATTACGGCACGCTGATTTCCCCAACCGTATGTTTGAATGCCACCAGCACTTGTACCGATGCGCAAAACACAAATGCCAGCGGCAAAGTAACGGCCCGCAACTATGACTACAACACCGGTACTGCCCGTCTGACCGACCAATACTTCCGCACTTTAAGCATGAACCTGTCTGCGCGAGGCGAATTTGAAACCGGCCCGGTAACGCACAACTGGAGTACGGCTTTTGACCGCGTTATCCGTCAACGTGCCACTACGCGCGGTTTGTCAGCAGGCAGCAGCAGCGCGAAAATTTCTGCAAGCGGCGATATTGCAGCGCAACTTGATTCTTTCCAACCGGACTATGCAACCGATTGGGAAAGCTCTGCCAATCTTGATGCCAATATCAAAGTCAACAGCTTGGCTTTGTCCAACACACTGGGTTTTGCCGACAACAAATACCGTCTGACTTTGGGAGGTCGTTTCCAAGCGGTTGAATATACCGATAAAAAAGCAGGTCAAAGCGGTGATGCCAAACGCTTCAGTCCTATGTTTATGGCCGCGTGGGTGCCGCAACCTGATTTAGTCGTCTACGGCAACTACATGGAAGACTTAGAGCCAGCCGATATCAAAACCGACGATGACGGCAATACCACCATGTCCAAACCGCGTGTCAGCCGTCAGTTTGAAGTGGGTGTGCGTAAAAACTGGGGCAATTTCGTGACCACGTTAAACGCGTTCCAAATCAAACGCCCGGGCTACTGGCGCGGTTCTACCACCAGCAAAACAGACTTCGCGGCGTATAAAGCTTTGGGCGGCGCAGCCGGCGACGAGCAAGGCATGGAACGCAGTCGCGGTATTGAGTTCAACACCTACGCGAACTTGCTCAACAATACTTTGCGTCCGACTTTGGGCCTGATGTATCTGCAATCGACCGTGAAAAATTATCCGAACGCAGCCGACAATCTTGTTAACGGCGTACAAGTCGCCAATCCGCGCGTAATTGCCAAAGCAGGTGTTGAGTGGGATACCCCGTTTGCCAAAGGCTTGACCTTGAGCAGCAATGTTTCGTATTTCGGCAAGTCTTACCAAGACACGCAAAAACAATACGCTTTCCCATCTTACACTTTGGTTGACGTAGGTGCGCGCTACAAAACCAAGCTCGGCAAAAATACTTTAACCGTCAGCAGCTCGGTAGAAAACCTGTTCAACAAAAACTACTGGCAGGTACAACGCGGCCAATACGACCGCAGCTTCGCCGTCGTCGGTATGCCGCGTACTTATTGGCTGAAAGCGGAATTGGATTTCTAATCTGATTTCAGTTTGACCGTAATAGCAGGCCGTCTGAAAGGGAATGATAAAAAGCAATAATTTGTTTTTTATCCTTTTTCAGACGGCCTGATTTGATTGCCTTATGTTTTTTGCTTGAAAAATCTTACATGTTTTTTATGGATTTCACGCGAAACAAGGTTAATATTCCATTTTCACAATACATTATTCGAGAAGACATATGAAAAAATCCATCAAACTGACCCTGTGCGCCCTCGCACTCTCACTTTCCGTGCAAGCGCAAGCGGTTACCCATGCCGTGATTGAAACCAATATGGGCAACATCCAACTGGAATTGGATGAAGTCAAAGCGCCGAAAACCGTGGCAAACTTTGTCAATTATGCCAAAAAAGGTTTTTACGACAACACGATTTTCCACCGCGTTATCGACAATTTTATGATTCAAGGCGGCGGATTTACCGAGAAAATGGTTCAAAAGTCCACCGATAAAGCCATCAACAACGAAGCAGACAACGGCTTGAAAAATAACGTCGGCACCATCGCCATGGCGCGCACCGGCGATCCGAATTCCGCAACCAGCCAGTTCTTTATCAATACGGCCGACAACGACTTTTTGAATTTCAAAAGCAAAACCCCTCAAGGCTACGGCTATGCCGTTTTCGGTAAAGTTACTTCCGGCATGGACGTTGTCCGTAAAATCAGCAAAGTGAAAACAGCGACACGCGGTTTCCATCAAGATGTACCGACCGAAGCCGTGATTATCCGCAAAGTCAGCATCAAATAATTTTGATGGTTTGAATCCAAACAACAGGCCGTCTGAAACATTCAGACGGCCTGAATTTATTTATTTGATAATAAGCGGCAATTTGGGCGATAATTCAGCATCTACAATTTAAGGAGTCGATTATGCAAACCCGCCTGCCTTTTTTCGGCGTTGTCCGTGTCAGCGGCGAAGACAGAGCTTCATTTCTTCATGGCCAATTATCCAACGATATTAATAATTTAGCTTCCGGTCAGGCTTGTTACGCCACATACAATACGCCTAAAGGCCGTGTGTTGGCGAATATGCTGGTCGTCAATCGCGGAGAAGATTTACTGTTGGTCATGGCTCAAGATTTGACCGAAGCCATCGTCAAACGCCTGAGAATGTTTGTCTTGCGTGCAAAAGTCGTCTTCGAGCTGATGCCTGATTTAGTAGTCAGCGGCGAGTTGGCAGACAATGCAGAACCTCATCCTGCTACCGAACCGCAACTGTCTTTCCCGGCCCAAATTCAAGAAAACACCGTAGAAATCGCCTTGCCGCACACAGGCCGTCTGAAAATTTCAGCAGCCGAAAACGCAGCCGAATATCAAGCAGAAGCCGAAAACGCGTGGAACCTGCACGAAATCCGCAGCGGCTATCCGTGGATTTGCGCCGCAACCAAAGAAGCGGCTGTTGCCCAAATGCTCAACCAACACATCATCGGCGCAGTCCATTTCCGTAAAGGCTGCTACCCCGGCCAAGAAATCATCGCCCGCGCCCAATACCGAGGCCAAGTCAAACGCGGTCTGGCCGTATTAAGCGGTGATTCTTTGGAAGCTGCCGGTATTGCCGTCAAAGTCGGCGAGGAAGAAGCAGGCGTTATCCTTAACACGGCACTGACTGAGCAAGGCAGCCTCAGCCTTGCCGTTATCAAGTTTTCCGCAGCAGAAGCAGCATTAACCGATGCAGACGGCAATGCTTTGAAACAGGAAGAACTGTTTTTCACGGTTGAGAAAGATTGATTGTTAGATGATTGAATAAAAAGCTTAAATATCAGCTTGAAATGAAAACAGAAAGGCCGTCTGAAATTCAGACGGCCTTTGATATTGAGTTTTGTTGGTACATGACCCAAGCTGCGTTTGCTTCTGACTGGATTACGGCATGGTTTGGAATCATTCGGTAGCAACAAAAACCGCGTGCGTGCGTACCGCACACACCCTACACCTTAATCTTAAGGTTTGCGTCGCCCGCAGTGGTAGGGTGTGTGGTCTAGCCACGCACGCGGTTGACAGGGGTGTGGGCTACGGCTTGCTGAAAACGGGGTTTGGGTTTTCAGACGGCCTTACAAAGATTTAAAACTGACGATTAGTTGGAAAACTTGGATTTGTAGGTCGGGCATTCATGCCCGACCTACTGCTGCTAACACAGTATATTTAGATCAATGGAATATCCTGCTTGTTTCAATTCGATAGCTAATTTTAACTTCCATCCTCCCGCGTCATCTACTTTCTGGTATACGACACCACTAATATCTGATGGAAATTCAACCTCTTCTTTAACCAATGCACACACTTTATTTCTTCCTAGTTTCCCTATAAGATAACCATGTTCAAAAACAACATTTTGTCTGGCTCTTGGTTTTAAATCGGTATCTAAATTACTTAACTTTTGACCACCAATATCACAGGGTGTATATAGAACAATTCCAAATCCAACATTCGTATATTCTTCAATTTTTTCAATAATAGTTTTTCCTGAGTTTGGTTGCTCATGTAGAATTATTGCGGATAAACCTAGTTTTTCAATAAGTCTTGCCACTTCTACTTTTAATAAATCATCTCTCCCATGCACTATAAATACGTTATTAGATACTATTGATGAGTTCTTTACTTCCATATTAGCCCCTTTCCTTGTGATGTAATTTTTATAATCTCGAGCAAATGGTATTAATACCTGCCTATTAAAGCTATGAATTCCTGCAATAATTTTATTGCCGCTATAGAAATAGTGATGGCAAAAATCAAGTACTTCGTTGGTATCATTAGATAACCAATTTACCAGCAAAATAATATAGCCCAATCTTTCTTTCATATCTGTTGGTAACAATAATTTTGAGCTACCAACAAAACTACCACCTGTGTTAGAGCTATCTTCTAGAAGTTTTTCTAAGTTTAAATTTTCTGTTAGCTCATCGTTGTGAACTTTTAAAACTTCATCATTTAATAGTTCGTTTAACCTTTTTAATGACCATTCAAAAGTTTGCAGTTCCGATGATTGCAAGTCCAATATAGCATTATTAATTTCTTCAAAAATATCTAATCCCATTTATTCACCTTTTTTGAGTCGTGCTTCGGCTGCTTCCCTAATAATTTCACTACGTGCATTTTCCTTGAGTCCCTCTAATAGCGAAGAAATTATTGGATTATTAATTTCATCTCCTGCTATTGAATCAAGACCATAATTATATTCCTGAATGGCTGATTCAATACTCAAAGGGTCAAATGGATCAAATTTAAGATTAATTGGTTGCGCCTCTAATTCGTTAAGTATCAGTTCTAGCTTATTGAGATTTTTCAAAAGAGATTTCATTTCAAATCCTTTGAGTTAAAAATATAATGATTATAGGATATATAAGGTTGGAGCATGCCCCAACATTCTTATATTTCACAAAATCTGTTGGATCGAGACCCAACCTACGGCTAGATAGTTGGCAAAGGCCGTCTGAAAACACGTTTCAGACGGCCTTTCCACATCAAGCCAGCTTCGCGCCGACCCAGTCTTTCACACTCTCAATCATCGCGGGCAGTTTCTCCGCATCGCTGCCGCCTGCCTGTGCCAAATCCGGTCTGCCGCCGCCTTTACCGCCGACTTGTTCGGCTGCAAATTTGACCAGATCACCTGCTTTGACTTTGCCAGTCAACGGTTTGGATACACCGGCGCACAGGGAAACTTTGCCGTCGTTGACTGCGGCGAGCAATACGATGGCTTGTTCTGATTTGCCGGTCAAATCGGTCACGATTTCGCGCAGGGCTGCGGCATCGGCTTCGATTTGGGCGGCAACGAGTTTGGCTGCGCCCAGGTCTTTTGCATCGTCCAAGAGTTTGGCGCCTGCGTGGACGGCGAGTTCGGCTTTGGCGCGTGCCAATTCTTTTTCCAATGCTTTGGCGTGTGCTGCGCCTGCTTGGATTTTCACCAGTACGTCTTTTTCGGTTTGGGCTTTGGTTTCGGCAATAATATCTTTAACCAAACGCTCTTGCTCTTGCGCCCATTTGAGTGCGTTCAGGCCGGTGATGGCTTCGATACGGCGCACGCCTGCGGCAATACCGCCCTCGCTGATGATTTTGAAGAGGCCGATGTCGCCGGTGCGTGAAACGTGTGTACCGCCGCACAATTCGGTAGAGAAACCGCCCATTTGCAATACGCGCACTTCGTCGCCGTATTTTTCGCCGAAGAGCATCATGGCGCCGGTTTTTTGGGCGTCTTCCATGCTCATAATGGCTGCGTTGACGGCAACGTTGGCCAAAATGGCTTCGTTGACGCGGCGTTCTACTTCGGCGATTTCTTCAGCAGTTATCGCTTGAGGATGGGAAATGTCGAAACGGGTGGATTCGGCGGTAACCAAAGAGCCTTTTTGTTCAACGTGTTCGCCCAATACATCGCGCAGGGCTTTGTGCATCAAGTGGGTCGCGCTGTGGTTGCGCATATTGGCATTGCGGATTTCGTCATCCACTTTGGCGGTAACGCTGTCGCCGACTTTCAGACGGCCTGAAGTTTGTACGCCGAATTGACCGAATACGGCCGCTTTGATTTTTTGGGTATCGCGTACTTCAAAGCGGTTTTCGCCTGCGAAGATATAGCCGACATCGCCGACTTGACCGCCGGATTCTGCATAGAACGGGGTAAAGTCGATAACGACGGCACCTTCGTCGCCTTCGTTCAATTCATTAACTTGCTCGCCGTCTTTGTAGAGGGCGAGGATTTTAGATTCGGTTTGGCGTTCGCTATAACCTTTAAACTCGGTATCCTGACCTTCATAAGGTAGTTGGGCGTTGGCTTTGAAGCTTTGTGCGGCGCGTGCGCGTGCGCGTTGGGCTTCCATTTCGCGCTCGAAGCCTGCTTCGTCCAGTTCGATATTACGTTCGCGGCAGATGTCGGCAGTCAAGTCGTATGGGAATCCGTAGGTATCGTAGAGTTTGAAGATGATTTCGCCATTTAAAACAGAAGGGGAAGATTCCAACTCTTTAGTAAAATATTTTTGAAGGGCTACTACATATTTTTTAGCAGCAGGACTGTCCCAGTTATCACTTGATAATAATAATGAGCTGTCATTAAAAACTACAATAATATTTCCATTATCAATAGGTACAGCTCTAAAACATTTACCAATTTCATTATTTTGGTCAATGGTTAAAGGGTGTTCTCCAATTGAATACTTAACAATAGGGATATCAATACCATATTCAATCTTCCAATTATTTAAAATAGCACTATCAACATCATTTATCGAAACAGCTTTAGCCCTTTTCGACAAACTATTCCAATTACTTGATAAATACAATTGGTTAATTGCTTTATTGAACAAGCCCATACCTTTTTCTAGTGTTTCACCGAAACGGCTTTCTTCGTTTTTCAACGCTTCTTCGATTTGGGCTTGTTTTTCTTTCAATTCAGGGTAGGCATCGCCCATCTCTTTAACCAAATCAGCCACCAGTTTGTGGAAGAATGGTTTGCTTTGACCCAATTTGTAGCCATGACGTACGGCGCGGCGGATAATGCGGCGCAATACGTAGCCGCGGCCTTCGTTGGAAGGCAATACGCCGTCTGCAATCAGGAACGAGCAGGAGCGGATGTGGTCGGCGATGACTTTCAGGCTTGGTTCTTCCATGCTGAAAGCTGCGCCGGTTTCGCGGGCAACGGCTTTGAGCAGGTCTTGGAACAGGTCGATTTCGTAGTTGCTGTGAACATGCTGCATGACGGCCGCCATGCGCTCCAAGCCCATGCCGGTATCGACGGAAGGCTTAGGCAGCGGATTCATATTGCCTTGTTCATCGCGGTTGAACTGCATGAATACGCAGTTCCAAATTTCAATCCAGCGGTCGCCGTCTTCTTCAGGGCTGCCCGGAATGCCGCCCCAGATTTCTTCGCCGTGGTCGTAGAAAATTTCGGAGCAAGGGCCGCAAGGGCCGGTGTCGCCCATTTGCCAGAAGTTGTCGGATGCGTATTTCGCGCCTTTGTTGTCGCCGATGCGGACGATGCGCTCGGCAGACATGCCGATTTCGTTCAGCCAGATGTTGTAGGCTTCATCGTCTTCTGCGTAAACGGTCGCCAACAGTTTTTCTTTAGGGATGTTCAACCATTCGGGGGAAGTCAGGAATTCCCAAGCGAAGTGGATGGCATCGCGTTTGAAGTAGTCGCCGAAGGAGAAGTTGCCCATCATTTCAAAGAAGGTATGGTGGCGGGCGGTGTAGCCGACGTTTTCCAAGTCGTTGTGTTTGCCGCCTGCGCGTACGCATTTTTGCGCGGTAGTGGCGCGGTTGTAGGGGCGTTTGTCAAAGCCGAGGAATACGTCTTTAAATTGGTTCATGCCTGCGTTGGTAAACAGCAGGGTCGGGTCGTCGTGTGGCACGAGCGAGGAAGAGCGGACGATGGTGTGGCCTTTAGATTCGAAAAATTTCAGGAATTTTTGGCGTAGTTCGGTGGTTTTCATAATGTCTCGATAAAATTTTGTACAAAGATTTCAGACGGCCCGGACGGCGCGTTGAGATTAAAAACGAATGGGCGTTATCTTACCGCAAAACCATATTTCAAGCTATCGGCAGAAAGGTTTTAAGTTGGCGGCAAGCTGTCTTTCAGACGGCCTCAAGCGGGTCGATATCTTTTAGCAATGAAGCCTATCCGCCCCGGCTTGCCTGCTTTATAATGCCTCTCTATTTTCAACCGGATACGCAAGGAATGATAATGACCAAACATCTGCCCCTCATCGTACTGACTGCGCTGGCGCTGGCCGGCTGCGGCGGCTCGGACAAAACTTCTGCCGACAAGGCGGCGCAAACTGATAATCAAAAGGTATTGAGCATTTACAACTGGTCGGAATATGTCGATCCCGAGACGGTTGCTGCGTTTGAGAAAAAACACGGTATCTCAGTAACTTATGATGTATATGACAGCGATGAAACGCTGGAGAGCAAGGTATTGACCGGCAAGTCGGGTTACGACATCGTGGGTCCTTCCAATGCGTTTGTCGGTAGGCAGATTAAGGCAGGTGCGTATCAGAAAATCGACAAATCCCTGATTCCCAACTATAAAAATCTCAATCCACAATTAATGAAGCTGATGGAAGGCGTTGATCCGAATCACGAATACGCCGTTCCATTTTATTGGGGGACTAATACTTTCGCCATCAATACCGAGCGCGTGAAAAAGGCTTTGGGTACGGACAAACTACCGGACAATCAATGGGATTTGGTGTTTAACCCCGAATACACGTCCAAACTTAAACAATGCGGCATCAGCTATTTGGACAGCGCGGCGGAGATTTATCCTATGGTGTTGAACTATATGGGTAAAAATCCAAACAGTAGCGAAACGGCAGATATTAAGGCGGCTACGGAAGTCTTGAAGAAAAACCGTCCGTACATCAAGCGTTTTACTTCGTCCGGTTTTATCGATGATTTAGCGCGCGGCGATACTTGCGTAACGATTGGCTTTGGCGGCGATTTGAACATTGCCAAACGTCGTGCCGAAGAAGCGGGCGGCAAGGAAAAAATCCGTGTGATGATGCCGAAAGAGGGCGTGGGGATCTGGGTGGATTCGTTTGTGATTCCGAAAGATGCCAAACATGTGGCCAATGCCCATGCATATATCAATGATTTCTTAGATCCTGAAGTTGCGGCGAAAAACGGCAATTTTGTTACTTATGCGCCGTCCAGCAAACCGGCTCAGGAGCTGATGGATGAAGAGTTTAGAAACGACAATACGATTTTCCCGACTGACGAGGATTTGAAAAACAGCTTTATCATGGTGCCTATTCAACCGGCGGCGTTGAAATTTATGGTCCGCCAATGGCAAAGCGTGAAAGCAGGAAAATAAGCTGATTTGAACATATTAAGGCCGTCTGAATGGTGTAACCGAAATCCTTGATTTCGTTTTACGGCTGTTCAGACGGCCTTTGGTTTGTGTCAGATTGGCTTGGGTAAGGTTTAAAAACAAAGGGCGTGTCTATCAATCACGCCCTTTGTGTTTGTTTCAGACGGCCTTAGAATTTCACGCCTTTATGCAGGGCGACGATGCCTGCGCTCATGTTGTGGTAATCCACGCTGTCGAAGCCTGCATCCAGCATCATTTGTTTCAAGGTTTCTTGGTCGGGGTGCATACGGATGGACTCGGCGAGGTATTGGTAGCTGTCGGCATCTTTGGCAATCAGTTTGCCCATAATCGGCAACAGTTTGAAAGAGTAGAGGTCGTACACGCCTTCCAAAGGTTTGTACACTTTGGAGAATTCCAACACCAGCAGGGTGCCGCCCGGTTTCAATACGCGGTACATTTCTTTCAGCGCGGCATCTTTGTGCGTCATGTTGCGCAGGCCGAATGCGACGGAAACCAGATTGAAATAGTTGTCGGGGAACGGCAATTTTTCAGCGTCTGCCAACGATACGGGCAGAATCATGCCTTCGTTGAGCAGGCGGTCGCGGCCGACCGTCAGCATGGAGGAGTTGATGTCTGTCAGCCAAACTTCGCCTTCTTTGCCCACACGTTTCGCCCAGCCTCGGGACAAATCGCCAGTACCGCCGGCGATATCCAATACTTTGTCGCCTTTTTTCAGGCGGGCGGTATTGATGGTGAAATGTTTCCAAACACGGTGCAGACCGCCGGACATTACGTCATTCATAATGTCGTAGTTTTTTGCCACGGAGTGGAAGACTTCGGCAACTTTGCCTGCTTTTTCGTCTTCGTCAACGGTAGTGAAGCCGAAATGGGTTTTGTGGTCGCTCATAGTGTCTGCCTTCTTAAAATAATACGGATTCAGGTATCGAATACGTCGAAATCGCCAACCACTTTCGACGCGGGAAATATAGTTTGTGCCTGCCGCTCCAGCATCAGGCGTTGTTCTTCTTCGGTATAACGTGCGCTGATGTGGGTCAGGTAAAGTTGTTGCACATTGGCCTGCAAAGCCAGCTTGGCGGCATCGGCTACGGTTGAATGGAACACTCGTTCCGCTGTCTCTTCATCGCCTGCCGTAAAGGTTGCTTCATGCGCCAAAACGTCTGCGTTTTGCGCGACGCACACTGCCTGCGGACGGGCTTGGGTATCGCCGAAGATGGCCACTTTTCGGCCTTTTTTGGGCGGAGAGAGGAACGCTTTGCCGTCAATAGTCCTTCCGTCATCCAAGCTTACGGTCTCGCCTTTTTTCAGACGGCCTTTCCGCCGCAACCGCCGCTACCGCAGGAATGCGTGTGCTTGGGTTTTAAATCTTCGGCACTTGGCGTTCTAGACGCACCGGCTTTTTCGAGGCGGTCGAGATAGTCTTGCCAAAGCGCATCTTGATTGTGCGCCAGTCGGTAGAGATAGTCCCAGTCGTAAAGGCCGCTGTCGTGGCCGTCTGAAAAAGTAATTTTCAATGCGTATTGACCAACGGGGTCTAAATCGGTAATGCTGACTTCGGCTTTGCCTGTTTGCAATACATCTTGACCGGCACCGTGTCCGCGCACTTCCGCGCTGGGCGAGTACACGCGCAGGTATTCGGCAGGAAGGCTCTTGGCACCGTCAACATAGACCAAAGTCAGTACGCGCCGTTCTTTTTGGAGGCGGATTTCTTGTGGAATTTTATCGGCTTGGGTCATGTCATGCTCCGTTCTTTTTACGCAAATAGGCAACGCGTACAGAAAAAATACCGCCAAGTACAGCAAACAGCACGATTGCGTAGAGTGAAAACCGTATCAGGCTCACTTGTGTGTCCGCCGTCAGCCCCAAGGGCAGCAACATCACGGCAACGAACAGTAAAAACGCGGCCAACATGGCGGCAATGCTGGCAAAGGCATAGCGGGTATTGGCTGCTGTTTGCGGATGTTTGGTCATATTGGATGGCTTGCCGTAGGGTGATGAGGCGGTATTTTATCAGTTTTTTGGTGCTTCATGCCGTCTGAAAACGGCTTTATTTCCATAAATAAAGCGTAATGGCGCGCCTGTCTTCGCCTTCGGGCATTAAGCGGATGCTGCTGCCTTTGCTTCCGTTGACACGGATAATGATACCGCCGGCCTGCCGCTCGATAATGTCGAGTTGGGTGTCGCGGTTCATGCGGTAGTTGTAGCGTTCGCATTGTTTCAAGCACCAAAAATCCTGCCAATGGATAAAATATTTTTGTCCGGATTCGATGGCCAGCGTTTCGCCGCCTTTGACGATGAAGTAAGGATAATCGGGTTTTTGCGTGCTGAATGTCCATTCGGTCGTTCTGTTTTTTCCGTTTTGACGGTATTCGAACACGGCACGGTAGTCGGTATCGTATTCCAAGGGCTGTAAAGGAAACAGCGCAAATTGGCGGTCGGTCAGGAGGCGGTTTGGGTCATTATCTTTATCTAAGATTTTGACGTCTCTGATTTCTTTTTTGTCCTGATACAGTTTGAACGAACGCATTTTGACCGGGGGCGATTGTTCTGAGAACGCGATGCTGACCGGATTGCCTGTCATTTCATAATGCGGCATAGGGTCGGGACGCTCGCCGTGGAAAACCGGCAAGGCGAAGTTGCCTTGCGGATAGGTGATGTAAGGCCGGAATTTGCGGTTGGAGATTTCATCTGCATAAACAATGGCATGACCATGACAGGCATCTTGATAAAACGAGCGGCTGAGGTCGGATAAAGGGCGGTTTTTTTGGCAGAGGCTGTTGAATCTGCTGTCGCCCTGATTGATGCTCAACGCGATTTGTTTGCCTTGAGATTCAAACGCCGCACCGGCCTCGTCGATATTTTGATCGAGCAAGGAGAAACGGTGGTAAATCGCTGTCATCAGGTTGTCCAGCTGATGTTGGGCAGGTAGGTGGTCGTTGATTTTTTCGTTTGGTGGGTGCTGGCCGGTACTGACGTTTTCGTGCACGCCTTTATAGGCATAACCGGCTTTGCGCGTGCGGTCGGATGGGCGTGGGCCTGTGTAAAAGGGATTGCGTGTATTGTGTTCGTCATGTCCGTCGTCAGGGTTTTGCAGCAGATAGCGGGCATGATTGCGCGCGGCGCGTTCGAGAGTGGCCGAGTGCGCCAGTGCGGGCAGATTGGCTGAGGCGCGGAGGAAGTTTAAATACGCCAAGGCGTCAAAATCGGCAACGGTAGTACGATTTTGCGGCGGTTGGGCGTAGATGAGCTGGTCTTCGGAATAGCGATGTGTTTCGTAGTATTGGAATATGCCGAGGGCGATGGCAAAACCGCCCAGCCAGTAAAGAATATGTTTCATTATATGTACTGCGTTCAGACGGCCTTGAGTTGCGGCTCTTTCCCCTTGAGACTCATGCCGCTGAATGATTATTTTGATAGCGGCTTGACTTGGAATGCTTCAGGGTGGGATTTGAAATATTCGACAGCGATAAATCCGCCGCCAATAATAATCAACAGGGCAATGGCCATGCCGATCATCGCTAAAATGAATTTGTCCATATTTGTCCGTTTGAATGAAGGCCGTCTGAAACACTTGGAAGCGTTCAGACGGCCTTAAAGTCAGGTTAATTAACGTTCGATTTGCGATACGTCGCGTACTGCGCCTTTGTCGGCGGAAGTCGCCATCGCGCCGTAGGCACGCAGGGCTGCGGAGACGTAACGGTCGCGGTTTTCCGGTTTCCATGCTTTGCTGCCGCGTGCTTCCATTTCGGCACGGCGTGCGGCAAGCTCTTCATCGGAAATGACAAGGTGGATGCTGCGGTTTGGAATGTCGATTTCGATGGTGTCGCCTTCGTGTACCAAACCGATGGCGCCGCCTTCTGCCGCTTCAGGCGAAGCGTGGCCGATGGACAGGCCGGAAGTACCGCCGGAGAAGCGGCCGTCGGTCAGGAGGGCGCATTCTTTGCCCAAACCTTTGGATTTCAGGTAAGAAGTCGGGTAGAGCATTTCTTGCATGCCCGGGCCGCCTTTAGGGCCTTCGTAGCGGATGATGACGATGTCGCCGGCGACGATTTGGTTGCCCAAAATGCCTTCGACTGCGTCTTCTTGGCTTTCAAACACGCGGGCGCGGCCGGTAAATTTGAGGATGCTCTCGTCCACGCCTGCGGTTTTTACCACGCAACCGCGTTCTGCGATATTGCCGAACAATACTGCCAAGCCGCCGTCTTGCGAGTAGGCATGTTCGACATCGCGGATACAACCTTTTTCGCGGTCGAGGTCGAGGGTTTTCCACATACGGTTTTGTGAGAACGCCTGAGTAGTGCGCACGCCGCCGGGAGCGGCTTTGAAACGCTCGATGGCATGGGTGTTTTCAGGGTTGGTCACGTCCCATTTTTCAATCGCGTCTTTCAGCGTCGGCGCGTGGATGGTGTACACGTCGGTGTGCAGTTTGCCTGCTTTGTCCAATTCTTTCAGGATGGCGAAAATGCCGCCTGCGCGGTGCACGTCTTCCATGTAGTAGTCGTGGTTGTTTGGCGCGGTTTTGCAGATGCAAGGTACAACGCGGCTTAAGCGGTCGATGTCGGCCATTTTGAAATCGACACCGGCTTCGTTGGCAACGGCCAACAGGTGCAGAATGGTATTGGTAGAGCCGCCCATGGCGATGTCCATGGTCATGGCGTTTTCAAACGCTTTTTTGGTGGCAATGCTGCGTGGCAACACGGTTTCGTCGTCTTGCTCGTAGTAGCGTTTGGTGATTTCGACAATCATGCGGCCGGCTTCGAGGAACAATTCTTTGCGGCCTGCGTGGGTAGCCAGATAAGAACCGTTGCCCGGCAGGGAAAGGCCGAGTGCTTCGGTCAGGCAGTTCATAGAGTTGGCGGTAAACATACCGGAGCAGGAGCCGCAAGTCGGGCAGGCGTTTTGCTCGACTTCTTCGACTTGTTTGTCGCTGATATTGTCATCAGCCGATTCGATCATGGCATCAATCAAGTCTAAGCGGCGTTCGGGTTGAATATTGGCCACGCCGATAACTTTACCGGCTTCCATCGGGCCGCCGGAAACGAAGATGGTCGGAATGTTCAGGCGCATGGCGGCAATCAGCATTCCCGGGGTGATTTTGTCGCAGTTGGAAATGCACACCAGCGCGTCGGCGCAGTGGGCGTTGACCATGTATTCGATGGAGTCGGCAATCAGGTCGCGGCTGGGCAGGGAGTAGAGCATACCGCTGTGGCCCATGGCGATACCGTCGTCAATGGCGATGGTGTTGAATTCTTTGGCAATGCCGCCGGCTTTTTCGATTTCACGGGCAACCAGTTGGCCCATATTGTGCAGGTGCACATGGCCTGGGACGAATTGGGTGAAGGAGTTGGCAATGGCGATAATCGGTTTGCCGAAGTCGGTTTCCATGACGCCGGTCGCACGCCACAATGCGCGCGCGCCTGCCATATTGCGGCCGTGGGTAGAGGTTTTGGAGCGGTATTCAGGCATTTTTGTTCCTTTGTTTTATGCTGAGGCCGTCTGAAATAGGCTGGTAGTTTGGCGGCCCGTTGTAGAAATAACTCGGTATTTTATACCAATTACGAGCAATGAAGCACGCTATTTTGTAATAAAACTAAACTGTGTTTGCTTCACCTGAATTTGCGGTCCTCTCGTTCAGACGGCCTGAAGTTTTCTTAGGATGAAACGTTATCTTTCTCATTTGCAAAAGATGTTGGCATCAAAAAGTGATATGATAGGGAACTTCTCACATTTCTAAGGATAAGACGATGAAAAAAATCATGTTTGCATTGTGTTCGGCCATGTTGGCTTCCGCTGCGTCTGCCGCTGTTTATAAAGTGGACGAATTTCATGCCAATGCCCGCTTTGCTATCGACCATTTCAACACCAGCACCAACGTCGGCGGTATTTATGGTTTGACCGGCAATTTGGAATTTGACCGTGCCAAACGTCAAGGTTCTATCGATATCGTATTGCCTTTGTCCAAACTGCAAACCGGTTCTGACCACTTTACCCAACACTTGAAATCTGCCGATATTTTCAATGCGGACAAATACCCTGAAATCCGTTTTGTCTCCACCAAATTCAATTTCAACGGCAAAAAACTGCTTTCCGTTGACGGTAATCTGACCATGAACGGCAAAACTGCGCCGGTGAAACTCAAAGCCGACAAATTCAACTGCTACCAAAGCCCGATGTTAAAAGCAGAAGTGTGCGGCGGCGACTTCAGCACTACCATCGACCGTACCAAATGGGGCTTGGATTATCTGGTAAGTGCCGGCATGAGCAAAAAAGTAAACATCAATATCCAAATCGAGGCAGCCAAACAATAATCCTGCTTGATTTTAAAATAAAGGCCGTCTGAACAGCTTAGGCAGAAATCGTTGATTTCGTTTATGCCTGTTCAGACGGCCTGATGATTAAAGGTGTTTAGGATTCGTTATTTTTATCGGCTTTGGCTGCCCAATAAGTTGCCAGAAGCGAGCCGGAGATATTGTGCCACACGCTGAACAATGCGCTGGGAACGGCAACGACCGGCGCGGCGGCAAAGTGTGCGGCGGCAAGCGCGGCGCCTAAGCCTGAGTTTTGCATACCGACTTCGATGGCCAGCGTTTTTTGTGCATCATAAGGCAGGCCGGTCCATTTGGCGGCAAAGAAGCCGAGCAGATAGCCGATGCCGTTGTGGAGTACGACAACCGCGAAAATCAGCAGGCCGCTTTCAATAATTTTGCCTTTGCTGGCACCGACGACCGCGCCGATAATCAGCACGATGGCGGCAACGGAAACCAGCGGCAGCGCGTCGGTCAGTTTTTCAGTTTTGTTGCCCAAGACTTTATGGACAATCAAGCCCAAAACGATGGGGAATAAAACCATTTTGACGATGGACATCAACATACTGCCCGCTTGGATTTCCAGCATTTCACCGGCAAGCATCAGGAAGATAGCGGGGGTCAGCAATGGAGAAATCAGGGTGGAAACCGATGTAACGGCAACCGACAAAGCCACATTGCCGCGCGCCAGATAAGTCATTACATTGGAAGCCGTACCGCCCGGGCAGCAGCCGACCAAAATCACACCGACTGCGATTTCGGCAGGCAGGTTCAACAGCTTGGCCAGCAGATAGGCAGTTGCCGGCATGATGGCGAATTGTGCAATCACGCCGATGATGACGGCTTTGGGGCGTTTGAACAAAATATCGAAGTCGGAAGGTTTGAGCGTCAAGCCCATACCGAACATGATGATGCCCAGAAGCCAAGGAATGTAAGGGCCGACCCATTTGAAGGTGTCGGGTGCGGAAAAAGCGATGCCGGCAAAGAGCGCCGCCCAAAGGGAAAATGTTTTTCCAATAAAGTTACTGATTTTATTGAGGATACTCATGATAATATGTTGTGAAGTTGTTTTTAAGGGAAGTCAAGGATACACGTCTTAACCTTAATTTGCAAAATGACTTAAAAATAAACCAGGCCGTCTGAAAATAGAGATTGATTTTCAGACGGCCTGCAATTTGTATTTATGATATAGACGGTATTACTCTTTTGATAAAATATTGCGCAGCCATCGGGCGGTAGGTGCGATTTCTCCGGCGAGCATGCCGGTTTCGATTTGGCTGCTGTGTTTGATGACATCGGCTGCCGCGCCATGCAGCCAAACGCCGGCACAAGCGGCCTGGAATGCCGGAATGCCTTGTGCCAGCAGGCTGCCGATCATACCGCTTAAGACATCGCCGCTGCCGGCGGTGGCCAAACCGGCGTTGCCGCTGGTGTTAGTATAGACCATGCCGTCAGTTGCGGCGACTAATGTATGATGGCCTTTCAATACGACAGTTGCGCCATATTTACGGCTGATTTCGGTTACGGCTTTCTGTCTGTCGGCTTGAACTGATTGGGTATCGGTACCGAGTAGGCGGGCGGCTTCGGCCGGATGGGGTGTCAGGACGATATGTTTGTACGATTTGAGGCGTTCGGCTAATTCGGGAGAACGGGCAAGCAGTGTCAAAGCATCTGCATCGAGCAATAAAGGCTGGTCATGGTGTGTAGACAGGATTTGGGGCAGCAGCTGCTCTGATAATCCGTCCAAACCAAAGCCGCAGCCGATTACCCGTGCGCTGACATCGTTGCGCTCTATCAGTTGGGCCGCAGTGGCGAGTATAATTTCAGGGCGTTCGGGAATGATGGCAAAAGGCAGCGCGGCTTGGTTGAAACCCGCCCAAACCTTGCCGCACCCTTGATACATCGCGGCTGTGGCTGCCAAAACTACCGCACCGCTCATTCCCGTTGCGCCGCCGATAATGGCAAGCGTGCCATATGTGCCTTTGTGCGATTCTTGGGCGCGGGGGCGGAATACGTCGGGAAATGCTAAGGCCGTCTGAAAAGCTTGAAGCGATTCGGGAAGCGTGTAGATGGGCTGCATGGCGTAACCTTCCAAGATAAGAAATTTAATTTTAAATCAGAAAGTAAAAGGTAATGAAGCAAAAAATAAAAGTTTGGGACGCACCTACGCGCCTGTTCCATTGGCTCTTGGTGTTATTGATGGGTTTTATGTGGTACAGCGCCACCCGGGGCGGCGATATGCTGGTATGGCACTTGCGCGGCGGTTTGTTGATGCTTGCGTTGGTGGCTTTTCGCTTGTGTTGGGGGATATGGGGCAGCGATACGGCAAAATTCAGCCGATTCGTGCGTCCGTTTTCCGAAATCCGCCGCTACACGCAAGGCCAAATGTCTGAAAACGAATTCGTCGGCCACAATCCTTTGGGCGCGCTGATGGTCATCGCCTTATTGGCCACCTTGGTTTTTCAGACGGCCACAGGCTTATTTGCCGCCGATGAAAATACGTTTACCAATTCCGGCTTTTTGAATCATTTGGTCAGCGAACACGCCGGTACGCAGGCGCGAAAAATCCATGTCAATTTCTTTAATGTCTTAGCTGTTTTGGCGGGCGTACATATTGCGGCTGTTTTGCTGTATCGCTTTGTGAAAAAACAGGATTTGATTACGCCGATGATAAGCGGCTTTAAAACCATCGATGCCCGGCAGCCTAAATTGGCCGGAATGGGACAACTGCTTGCTGCTTTGTCGGTAGCGATTGCGTTAGTGTGCGCAGTATGGATGTTGCGCGGCTGATGTTTTAAGGCGGATACCCAAAAACAAACCGACCCTGATAGCTGCAATGGCTGTTGGGGTCGGTTACTTTTTAGGGTTTAAAAGATGATGTTCAGACGGCCTTAACGCAGCGCAGGATGCTGTGGCCGCGGCCGATGCCGTCTGAAATTTCCGCTACTTTCAATCCGGCTTTTTCAACGCAACGGATCAGGTCTTCAGAATGGAAGATTTTGCTGTTGCCGTTGGCCATGGCAGTGAAATACAGGCTGGTCATGGTCAGGCAGTAGGCGGCGGTTTCGTATCGTTGTCTGTCCCAGAAAGGCTCCATGATGTAGAGGCTGGTGTTTTCGCTCATGGACGCGGCGGCGCGTTGAAGAATGCTGGTGGCTTGTTCTTCGGTGAAACAGTCCAGGAATTGGCTCATCCAAATCGCGTCAAAACCGGTCGGGAACGGAATCTCAGGATCAAGCAGGTTGGCCGGATGGGCGTGGATACGGTCTGCGCCGTTTTTGCCTTTGGTCGCTTCGCGCATCAAGCCGATTTGTTGCGGCAGATCCATGATGGTTACTTCGACTTCGGCATTGTGGTTGACGCATTGCTCCGCCCAACGGCCGGTATTGCCGCCGACATCAAGCAGTTTTTTAACCGGTTTGGCGAACACGGTGTTGAGCGCTTCGGCGAAGGAGTTGTCGGAATAATAATGGTCGAATGCAAACCATTTTTCCTGCGCGACGCTTGGCAATGAAGACAAGCCTTCGTAAATGGTCGGCCAGTCGCCGAATACTTTCAGGCCTTCGGGCTTGCCGGTTTGCAGGGTTTTTTCCAAATCAAACATGCCTAGGTAGCAGATTTCCTGTGTGAAATCCATATTGACGCGGGCCATTTTGTCTTTGAGGACAAACCAACCGGCCTTGCTGATGAAATAGCGGTTGTCGCGAGTCAAGACAGTGCCGATAGACAGCGAAGCTTCCAGCAGGACTTGTGTTGCGTAGTTGCTGATTTTCGCTTTTTCAGCGATTTCGGCTTGAGTGAGGCCGTCTGGATGGTCGTTCAGCAGGTCCAGAATGCCAAATTTCACCATCAGGCGGGAAACTTGGAACACAATCGGTGCAAAAGCGATTTCTTGAGCCAGACGTTGAGCCTCGCCTGCGGACTGGTGTTCGTGGGAGTAGCGTTGTTCTAGGGCGGGGAAGAGTTGCATATTGTTGGTTTTCCACTAAAAAGTTAATAAGTATATTCAGACGGCCTCAAACACAATCCGTCCTGATGCACACGGATGCTCTCCGTTGTTGATTTTAAAGCTCAGTTTGTTTTTGCCTTTATCGTATTTCAGCTCTACCGACACTTCATCATGAGGACGGATAAACTGCTGATATTTTAGATTTTCGATGCGGATGATGCGTTGTTTGCCCCATGGCTGAGGCGCGATCAGGTTGCGCACCCATTGCAGCTCTACCACGCCGGGAACCAGCGGGAAGGTGGCAAAATGGCCGCCGAAATAAACCAAATCCAAAGGCACGCGGCCGATGAAGGTTTCGGTATTGGTTTCATCGTCAGATGATGTTTTCGACCAAACGGGCGAAGTTTGGGCAACGGTAAAGGCCGTCTGAAAATCCGCCGCAGCGATTTTGGCTTGGGCGTTGCGCGGCAGGCTGTCGGTAAAACGCCAGTAACGCGGCAGGGCGATGGTGTCCTGCGTGGCGGCCAGGTGGCGTTTGAGCGTATCGGTGACCGCAGCGCGGCCTTTCTCGCGCAAGGCGGCGATACCGTCTGCGTTCAAGGCCGCCCATATGGCAATGCGTTGGTGTTGCGGATGACGGCCGCAGTGGGCGTCGGTAATCCAAGGGTGTTGTAAAAGTTCGTGTTCGATTTGGATCAGCGACACGCGTTTGTCCTCAAACTTAATAATACGGTCTTGGCGACCGAGTAACAGAAAACCGTCATCTTGAGGCTCGATCAAATCGGCTGTTTGACGGCGTTCGGGCGACCAAGGCGAAGAAGCCCAAAGTGCGCCTTCTTCATTTTGCCCGATTTCCACGCCTTCGAAAGACTGCCATTCTTGGCGTTCGCAACGTGAGGCAATCACGCCGGTTTCGGTACTGCCATAGACTTCAAACGGGCGGACGGCAGCCTGTTGCAGCAAATCTGCCGTGGCTGCGGGCAATGCGCCGCCGGCCGAGACAATGCCTGCAATTTTATGGCCGATACTTTGCCAGTTACGGTTTTCGCCCAAGCGGTTGAGTACGGCCGGGCTGGCAATCCAAACCACTTTATCATGCGCGGCCGTGCTGGAAAGCAGGTTTTCCGGATAAACCGCCTGCTGTCGTTCCATAGTCCAACCCATTGTCAGCGCGAGTGCGAAGCGGAACGTGAAGCCGTAAAGATGTTGCGGAATCACGCTGCCGATCACGGTTTCACCGTGTTGTCCAAATGGCAGCGTATTTGCCAAAGTCAGGGCTTCTGCCTGCATTTGCGCGGCGGTTTTCACAATAATCTGCGCTTCGCCACTGGAACCTGATGTTTTCAGCCATGCTTCGGCATGGTCGGGAATCAGATAGTTTTCAGGATAGGTGCTCAGTCCTTCCGATTCTGTTTGAGTCAATACATCAGGCAAGTGCCAGACGTTCAGGCCGTCTGAAGACAGCTTTTTATCTGTTGAATCCGTTAAAAATACTTCTGCCGTTTTCCCCCATTCCAAATTGTCTTGCGCCAAATTGGGCAACAATAAAACCTTTCCGCCCGAATGCCACACTGCCAACACGGCACAGGCAAACAGCGCGGCATCGTCAAACCACAACGCGGCCGTTTGCACGCCTGCCTGTTTCAGACGGCCTGACAGATGGAAAACCGCACGGTTGAAATCAGCACGCGTCCAATTCGGATGGGTGGCGATAAGGTCGTGTTGAGGTAGTTCGGGGGATAGGATTCGGGTTAGGTGCATGATGGTTCTAAGGTTTTATAATTTCGATGTATTTGCCTTGGTTTCTTCTTTGATTTGTGCCAAGCATTCATCGTATTGTTTGTTTGTCGTTTGGCGTACCAATTCGTAATCATTTGCCTGCCACTCTTCCAATGAATGGCTTTCACTTCTTTTGAAGCAATGGAGTAAGCGATCGGTTTTGCCGCTTTGTCCGTCTACCAAAAGGCTGACTTCATTGTTCAGAAAGAATCGGTCTCGTCTATTGAATTTTTCATAAACCAAATAGAAACGACCCGGTTGGACAAATAGTTTTTTATTGGCACTATTGCCTTTAAATGACCATTTTGCCGCCCAATCGCGAACTTTGGGGGAAAATTGTTCAAAAACGGGATTCGCAAAATTCGGTTTAATGGGCTTCCCGCTTAAATTGTGTTTGCCCAGCAGGTCAGGGCCTTCATATCCAATATGACCGCTACTACCGGCAAGAATGAATAATGCAAAAGTTGCTGTAAATACGGCTGTTTGTGCAGCCCTTGCTTTTACCGTATTGGATTTCCGACCTTGCTTTTACCGTATTGGATTTCCGAATAATCATCAAATTCATGCTGCTGGTTGTAGTATCGTCAGAATAACGATTGTGTATTCTGTCAATGACGGTCAGGTTTCCCGAGCGCGTTTTGATGGTGTGGCTGGCAACTTCCGTATAATTTTTCTTGTATTCGGCTTCCGCCTTTTCTTCAGGGGATAAAGGCGTTTTAGACGTCGAAGAGCATGCGGTAAATGTGAAGGAAATCAGGGTGAGTAGGATGATTTTTTTCATTATGGTTATTCGTCTAATTGATGAAATATTTTTAATGGATTAAACCTTCAAAACCAATTTCCGATAAATCCACTCTCCGGCAAATAAGATTCCCATTAACACATACGACACAATGCCTGTATAAGCTGCCCACCAATCGTAATATTGCAAGCCTGCCAAAATGGCGGCGGTTGCGCCGTTTAAGATAAAGAACGCGCACCAGATTTGCGTAACGCGCCGGGTGTGGCGCACGCCTTCGGGCGGCAGGTCGGGGTGTTGCAGTCGGGCGAGGCGTTCGATAACCGTTTGTTTGGCAAACAGGCTGCCGCCGAAAACGGCAAGCATCAGCGCGTTGATGGCGACGGGATACCAATACATCGAGTCGGGCCGTCTGAAAACCAGTACCGCCGCAAAAAAGGCGGCAAGGATAATGGCCGTAATGCGTTGTGCTGTGGTTTGCGGCATGGCGGCGCGTATCAGCCATAACACACACATGGCCGCGGCAAGCCAGAAAAATGCGCCGTTTTCCCTACCGTAATACCATAGGAGCGGATACGCGAGGCTGGCAAGGGTCAGTAGGAGTTTTCCTAATATTTTCATGGTTGCGATTGATTTTCAGACGGCCTTGCGGATTGACAAGGCCGTCTGAAAATATGCTGATTCAAAGCAAAATCAGGAATCTTGTTGTACTTTCAAAACCGCTTGAACCACGTCTTCTACGGTACGCACATTGCGGAAGTCTTCGGCTTGCAGTTTGCGGCCGGTTTCGCGTTTGATGTGGTCGATAAGGTCGATGGCATCGATGCTGTCGATTTCCAAATCTTCGTAGAGGTTGGTTTCGGGTTTGATGCGTTCCGGTTCGATTTCAAACAGGTTAACCAGTGCATCGGTCAGCAGGGTGCGTACTTCTTGTTCGGTCATCTTCTCTCTCCCTTATGCTTGGCGGCTCTTGACGAACTCGGCCAGTGTTTTGACGTTGGCGAAGTTTTCGCGTAGGTTGTCGTTTTCACCGTCGAGCTGGAAGCCGAAGGTTTTTTGTACGGCCAAACCAAGTTCCAATGCATCAACTGAATCCAGACCCAGGCCATCGTCGCCGAAAAGCGGATCTTCGCTGCCGATGTCGGCAACGGTAATGTCTTCCAGACCTAAGCTGTCGATGATTAATTGTTTGATTTGGTTTTCTAAATTGCTCATGTGGTTTTCCTTGTAAAATAGTCTTGCAGGTATTCGTTTAAACGCCTTGCGGCGATGGGCAGGGGTTTTTCTGCCAGCCATTCTTCCAGCAGGATGTCGTCGCCGACGGTAATTTCATAATGAATTTTTTGCGGCGGGATTTTGTACCACGGTTGACCCTTTTTGAAATTGGGCGGCGTCATCTTGATGCACACGGGCGTGATGACCGATGCGCTGCGCAAACCGAGCGATACGGCGCCGCGGTGCATTTTAACCTGTCCGTCCCAACCTGTGCGCGTGCCTTCGGGGAAAATCAGCATACTTTGCCCGCTTTTGAACACGGCGTCGATTTCTTCCAACATTTCCATGCTTTCGTCGTTGGGGATGTAGCCTGAAGCGATAATTTGGCTTTTCATGCTGGGGTTGTGCAACAGGTCTTTTTTGACCAACACGTTCGGGTCGGGGAAGTGGCTGATCAGTAAAACAACATCCAAGAGCGAGGGATGGTTGGCAAGAATGAGCTGGCCGGGTCTGCCGAGTTTTTCCAAGCCGTTGAAGCGGACGCTCAATACGCCTGACCATTGCAGGTAGCCGACAAAGAAACGCCAAACTTTGCCTATCATGCGCCTTGCTTCAAGTTGGCGTTTGATGTCGCCTTTGGTCGATTTGAGCGTATAGGGCAAAAGTGCGATTTTGAACAATACGCCTGCAACGCCGAAGAGGATGAAGCCGAAGAGTGTGGCAAAAAAGCGACGGAAATAGTCTAAAGTCTTCATGCGTTTTTCTGCCAGTGCCAGTTTCTGCCGATATAGTGTTGCGTGTGTTGTCGGCCGTCTGAAAGCAGGAAGCGTACCCACTCCAGGCTGCTCCAATAGGGCTCGACTGTTGTATCGTTAGGGTTTTCAGACGGCCTTGCGGATGTGGTTTCCAAGCTTAAGGTATAGTCTTCGCCCTTTGTAATCACCAGTGCCAATGCATAGGCAAACGGCGCACGTGTAGCCAGGACGGGATAGTCTTCGGACAAAGGATCATCGGCGACAATCACTAAAACAGACGGCGCGCCGTCTTGCAAAAGCGCGAATGCCTCGGTCAGCGCGGTTTCAAAGGAATCGGCGGCAACGGCCAACGCGGTATGCTCACTCATGTCTTTGCGCAACATCGACCATTGTCCAATCGTTGCGTTGTGGACGGACAGGCCGAATGAGGTCGGCGACACGGTATGCGTGTTCAAAAGCTCTTGCCATAATTCAAAACTGCGGTTGCTTTCGCCGTCGTGCGAAACGTACACCGGGACGCTTTCGGGATATTGGTCGGCCAGATTCCATGCGGCATCGCAAACCAAGCGCGCCGCTTTTCCCAGGCGGCGGCGTTGCATAGGCGGCAAAAAGGAGAGCGCGGGTTTGCACTCCGGCAGTGAGGCGGTATCGAGTTTTCCCTGCGCCCAGTCCTGCCATTGCTCCGGCGTACTGATTTTGCTGGAGGAGGCCTGCCATGCGGCGATATTGAAGCTGAAACGGCAAACGTTTTGAGGCATGATGTCTTTCAGTGTTTTACATTTTCATACATTGTAATGAAATGGGTTAGTAAAAGCTAGGCTCTGTTATAATGCATATTGTAACGTAATTTATTCCCGGATGACATTTTATGCCTTCAATACCGAGTGCCCCGATTTATGATGTGGCTCCGCTGCTTCCGCACAGCGGACATATGGTGCTTATCGACTGTGTGAAAGAATTTGGCGATGACTATACGGTTTGCCGTGCGCCGGTTGGCGACAAGCATATTTTGCTGCAGGACGGCGTGTTGCCGTCTATGGCTTATATGGAATTGATGGCGCAGGGCATAGGTGCGTTTGCAGGCATTGAGGCTTTAAAGGCCGGAGAGCCTGTACGCTTGGGTTTTTTATTGGGAACGCGCAAGCTGGATTTGTTTGCCGATTCCGTGCCTGTCGGTACTGAGTTGGAAGTCAGGGCGCATGTGTCCATTCAGGATTTGGGCGGTATGGGCGTATTTGATTGCGAGTTGCGATGGACGGATGCGCCGGAAGATGTAAAGCCTCTGTTGCCGCCGGACGGTTTGCTGGCAAAAGCCTCTTTGAATGTGTACAGTCCGAAAGACGGTCAAATCATTTAAATCGTTTACAAGGCCGTCTGAAAAGACAAAGATTCAGACGGCCTGTCGATATAGTGAGAATACGTATGAGTGAAACTATTTTAATTACAGGGTCTAATCGCGGTATCGGCAAAGCTGTCGCGCTTGGTTTGGCGCAGGACGGCTTTGATATTGTCGTCCACTGCCGCAGCCGCCGTGATGAAGCGGAAGCTGTCGCGGAAGAAATCCGTACATTGGGTAGAAATGCACGCGTGTTGCAGTTTGACGTGTCCGATCGCGAGGCCTGTCGTGAAATTCTGACTGCCGACATTGAGGCAAACGGCGCGTATTACGGCGTGGTGCTGAATGCCGGCCTGACGCGCGACAATGCGTTTCCTGCGTTTACAGATGATGATTGGGATTTGGTGCTGCGTACCAATTTGGACGGTTTTTATAATGTATTGCACCCTTTGACCATGCCGATGATCCGCCGCCGTAAAGCAGGACGTATTGTGTGCATGGCGTCGGTATCCGGTTTGACGGGCAACCGCGGTCAGGTCAATTACAGCGCGTCCAAAGCGGGCTTGATCGGCGCGGCAAAAGCCTTGGCGGTTGAGTTGGCTAAACGCAAAATTACCGTCAACTGCGTGGCACCGGGCCTTATCGATACCGATATTATCGATGAGAACGTGCCTGTCGAAGAAATCTTAAAGGCCGTCCCTGCTGCGCGCATGGGATTGCCGGAAGAAGTGGCGCATGCGGTGCGCTTTTTGATGGATGAAAAAGCGGCGTACATTACGCGCCAAGTGATTGCTGTGAACGGAGGTTTGTGTTGAATACCAGAAGAGTCGTTGTAACAGGTATTGGCGGTATTACCGCCTTCGGCCGTGATTGGCAAAGTATTCAGACGGCCTTTAAAGCCGAAAAAAATGCGGTCAAATACATGGACTGGAGCGGACGCTTTCCTGAATTGGAAGCGCAACTGGGTGCGCCGATTGAAGGCTATTCTCCTCCCGCACACTGGACGCGCAAGCAGCTCAGAAGCATGGGGCGCGTATCGCATTTGTGTGTCGATGCGGCGGAACAAGCCTTGACGGATGCGGGCCTGCTGGGTGATGAAAGCATTACAGACGGCCGTATGGGCGTAGCGTGCGGCTCGTCTGTCGGCAGTACCAAAGACATCGGCGATATGGGCGAACTTTTGATAACAGGCACATCGCGCAATTTCAACGCCAATACTTATGTGCGCATGATGCCGCATACGACTGCCGCCAATATCGGCATTTTCTTCGGTTTGAAAGGCCGCATTATCCCGACATCGAGCGCGTGTTCGTCCGGCAGTCAAGGCATAGGCTATGCCTACGAAGCCATCAAATACGGCATGATAGACATGATGCTGGCTGGCGGCGGCGAAGAATTTTGTCCGTCCGAAGTGTATGTTTTCGACTCGCTCTACGCTGCCAGCCGCCGCAACGGTGAACCTGAGCTGACGCCGCGCCCTTACGACAGCGGACGCGACGGCTTGGTCATCGGCGAAGGCGCAGGCATTTTTGTATTGGAAGAATTAGAACACGCCCGTGCGCGCGGTGCGAAAATCTATGCCGAGCTTGTCGGCTATGGTGCCAACAGCGACGGCAGCCACGTTACTCAGCCGCAAAAAGAAACTATGCAGAAATGTATGGAACTCGCGCTGCAAGACGCAGGCATTACGCCTGATAAAGTCGGTTATGTCAGCGGCCACGGTACGGCGACCGAAAAAGGCGATATTGCCGAAACATTGGCGACTGAAGCGGTGTTTGGTTTTGTGCCGATGAGTTCGCAAAAAAGCTATCTCGGCCATACACTCGGCGCGTGTGGCGCGTTGGAAGCCTGGTTCACCATCGAAATGATGAACAGCGGCTGGTTTGCGCCGACCGTCAATTTAGAAAACATCGATCCGCGTTGTGGTAAGGTAGATTACATTCAAACAGGCGGACGTGAAATTCAAACCGATTATGTGGTCAGCAATAACTTTGCTTTTGGCGGCGTCAATACTTCGCTGGTGTTCAAACGTTGGCAAGAATAATTATTGATTGATGTTATGATTAAAGGCCGTCTGAAACTTATCTGGAGTTTCAGACGGCCTTTATTTCATTTAGAGCTTGAGATGCTTACGAGTTTTATTCGTTTGTTTTCTTCTGATTCAAATCCACCAGCCTTGTTCCGGCCAAGAAGTCGTAGAGGAACTGGCGGTCGGGATGGAACAGGGCGAAGCCCCATGGCAGGATGAGCCAGATGAGCGCGGCGCCGAATGCGCCTTTGGGCGGTATATTGAGCAGATGACGCAATCCGGCGTAGGCAAGCAGGGGAATGAAAACAATAAAAATGCTTGCCCAAATAAAACGCAGGCGCAGTTGCGGCAGGGATGGCTGGGTATCGTTTTTATCGGCCAAACCGATTTTCCATGTCTGCATGGCGAGGGTTTGGCCTTTTTTGTGCCAGTTGGCGCGGAAGTAGAGCCACCATGCGTAGAACAGAATCAGACAGGTTGTCAGCATGGATAGGCGCGTGGAAATGGGATTGAGAAAAATAGCGACAATACCGGCTGCAAGGGCGGCAATGCTGGTCACGGCACCGGTCAGCAGAAGTTCGTAAACCAGTGCGGCGAGGCGGCGTTTGAGTGGGGCGGTGGGAAGGCGGGTCATAATGCGATGGAAACGGAAATGGGTTTGATGGCAATAAAAACAGGCCGTCTGAAACGGGATAGGATGTTCAGACGGCCTGTTACTGTCGGGATTAGCGATGTGGACGTTTTTGACCGCGTGCCTGTTGGGCGGCCATTTGGTTCATTTCCTGACGGGTCGGACGTTTTTTAAAGATTGCGTGCGCTTCGTCAACGGAACATTTTTGCGACAGGCAAACCAAGGTAATCGCGTCTTTTTGATGTTGGCCGCCACTGTGGTACATACGGCGCAGGTTGGCTTCGTTGATACGGCCTTTTTCCGGATCGATGTCGAATTTTTTCAGGCGCTCGAGGAATTGGCGTTGCTGACGGCGCGAAGCCCAAACGAAACCGCCTGCGGCAGCGGCCACGATGATGACGGCCAACAGGATGGCCAGCGGCCATGAATCGACGATCAGAACGATGATGAGGCTTAATACGGCAGTGGTCAGCAGGGCCAGGCCGCCGATGCGAAGTTTGGTTTTATTATCCATACGGTTGGTGTTTCCTTGTTTTTTGCTGGAAGAGGCCGTCTGAAATGCGAGGTTCAGACGGCCTGAATTTGAGTTTACGCTATTTTACAGTATTTTCTGTTTTTGGGGCGTATTGCGTGCAAGTTTCTTGACGCGCGGCAACGGTTTTCAAGCGGCCAGCGAGGTAACGAGCTGTTTGAACTCGGTCCATGCATCGCCTTCTTCCGCGCCTTTGATGATGCGGTCGATTTTGGCGCAGGTTTTGAGCGCGTCGAGCAGGCGGTTGATGGTAATGCGCTTGGCCGCCATCGGTGCAAGGGTCTGCTTGTCGCCCCATAAGCGCAGGCTGTTGCGCAGGCTTTGGATGTTTTGTCCCTGCTTGAGTGCGGCAGTCAGGCGGATTAGGGTGCGGATGTCTTCGGCAACCGCCCACAACAGCAAAACCGGCTCTTCGCCTTCTTCTTCCAAACCGTCCAGCAAACGGGAAACGCGCAGGGCATCGCCTTTCATCCATGCGCCGGCCAGTTGGAATACGTCGAAACGGGCAACGGTGGCAACCGCGGCCTCTGCGTCGGCAATATTGATCAAATGGCCTTTGGGATGGAGTAGGGCGAGTTTTTCGATTTCCTGACGGGCGGCCAAAAGATTGCCTTCGACGCGCTCGGCAAAAAGGGCGAGTGCTTCAGGTTCGATGTCCAAACCCTGCTGTTTCAGACGGCCCTGTATCCATTGCGGCAAAGCATGTGGCGCAACGGCTTTGGCTTCTAAGATGATGCCTTTGCCGGCCAATGCGGAAAACCATTTGGACTGGATTTGCGCTTTTTCAAGCTTGGGCAGTAGGATGAGCGTAACCGTATCTTCGGGCAGGCGTTCGGCGAAGGCTTGCAGGGCATCGCCTCCGTTTTTGCCGGGTTTGCCGTTGGGAATGTGGATTTCCAGTAGTTTCAAATCGGCAAACAAACCTGCGCTGCCGGCGCTTTGCAACAGCTCGTTCCAGTCAAAATTGTTTTCAGCGGTATAGATTTCGCGGTTGAGATAGCCTTGTTTTTTTGCGGCTGCGCGCAGCGTATCCAAAGCCTCGATGCGCAACAAATCCTCTTCGCCGTGGATGATGTACAACGGCTTGAGCGGCGTATCGGGGCGCAGGCTCTCAATGGGCGCGGCAGCCATTATTGCGCTTTCAGGAAAGTCAGGCGGCGGACGATTTGATCTGCGGCGTCGATGCGCATTTCAGACCAAATGGTTTCTTCCTCTTCCTGTTTGCCCAAGACTTCGCTGTCGGCGTAGTCCATGGTGCGGTTAACCTTGACTTCCATCGGTTCGCCGACCGGCTCGCCGTTGCGGAAGGCTTGGGCTTTGACGGTCATGGCCAGCAGGTATTCGTTGATCGCGGCGGCGCGGGTGATGGTGTAGATGTCGCGGCGTTTTTGAAAGTCGACAACGCGCAGGGTGATTTGTGATTCGGCTTCGCTAACCAGATGGCCGTCGGCACGGCGTAAGGCATTTTCCAGCGCTTTTTGCATGACGGCTCCGCCTTCTACATGCCAGTTCTGATAAGGCAGCGGCTGAGAAGTCACGCCTGTGCCTTTCAGGTGGAAACCGCAAGAGGCAAGCAATAGGGCGAGTGCGGGCAATAGGATTTTTTTCATTGGATATTCCTTCGTTGAAACCGGTTACGGTATCGTCGGATTATAACGAATAATGTTTAGGCCGTCTGAAACCGTAAACGGAAAGTATTTCAGACGGCCTTGTCTTTGATAGTGCAAATCTTATTTTTCCAACCAAATCAGGCTGACCATGCGGCCGGTTTGTCCGTCGCGGCGGTAGGAGAAGAAAGTATCGCGTTCCAAAACGGTGCAATGGGTGCCGCCATAAATCATGTTCACGCCTTCGCGGTGCAGAATTATGCGCGCCAAAGCGTAAATGTCGGCAAGGTATTTGCCGCCGCCGATGTCTTCAAACGCATCGGCAGCTTCCGGCATGGGTGTGCAAAACGCATCAAATACATCTTGTCCCACCTCAAATGCATCAGGGCCGATGGCAGGGGCGAGATAGGCCATGATTTCCAACGGCTCGACCTTCATTGCCGCAATGGTGTTTTGCAAAACGCCGTCGGCCAAACCGCGCCAACCCGCATGGGCTGCCGCAACCACTGTCCCTGCTTTGTCGCAAAACAAGACGGGCAGGCAGTCGGCAGTCATTGAAGCGCAGGCGACTGTACCCGTCGTATCCACCGAGGCATCGGCGTCGGGCGTATTGCCCAACGCTTCGGCAGCATTCACAACAATGGTGCTGTGGATTTGATTGAGGTAGGCAACGGGCAGGCCGACTTGTTCCTGCACGATTTCACGGTTGCGGAGCACGGCTTCCAGATTGTCGCCGACGTGCGAGCCGACATTCAGGTTGCGGTACACGCCTTCGCTGACACCGCCGTTGCGCGTGGTAATAAGCGTTTTAACATTGGCAGGGGCAGGCCAGTCGGCAGTTAAAAAATTCTTGCCTTGCGGGGCGAGGTTTAGGGTTTCTGTGATGGTTTTCATAATCTTTGAATTGCTGAATATTGGAACGGATTGATTTCAGACGGCCTGAAATAATATTTTAGGCCGTCTGAAAAATGGGTTTAATCCCTTACATAAACGACTTCGACATCGTAGTCGTCTTCATTCCAATCGTCGTCATCGTCCGTGCCGAATTTCTCCTGCCATTCTTCCTCGTTGCTTAGGGACGAATCCAAACCGGCTTCCAAACGCAGGACGGAAAGCAGGTGGTACATATCGTCAGGCATAGGCGCTTCAAAGGAAACGGTTTCGCCGGTTTTCGGGTGTATAAAGCTCAAGCGGTAGGCATGCAGGGCTTGGCGCGCGCCGAGTGCTTTGACGGCTTCTTTAACTGCGTCGCTGCATGGATGGCGCAGGTTGCCGTAAACAGGGTCGGCAGCCAGCGGATGGTTGGCTTCGCGCATATGGACGCGAATTTGGTGGGTGCGGCCGGTTTCGAGTGAGCATTCGATGTAGCTGTGTGCCAGATAACGTTCCAACACTTTGACATGAGTAATGGCAGGTTTGCCGCCGAATTTGACGACTGCCATTTTCAGGCGGTTGTGCGGATCGCGGCCGATTTGGGTTTCGATTTTGCCGTCAAAAGGAACGATGCCGTTGGCGATCGCGCGGTAAATGCGTTTGACTGTGCGCTCTTGAAGCTGTTGAACCAGTGAGTTTTGCGCCGGCAGGGTCTTGGCGACCACCATCAGGCCGCTGGTTTCCTTGTCCAAACGGTGTACGATGCCTGCACGCGGTACTTGGCTTAATTCGGGACAGTGCGCCAGCAGGCCGTTGAGCAGGGTGCCGCTCCAGTTGCCTGCGGCAGGGTGGACGACCAATCCGGCCGGTTTGTTGATGACGATGACGGTATCGTCTTCATAAATGATGTCCAAATCCATCGGTTCGGGCGTGAACGCGAGGTTTTCTTCGCTCGGATGTACCGTAACGGCAATCAATTCACCGCCTATCATTTTATCTTTGGGTTGAGCGGGCTTATCGTTTACAATGACTGCACCCTCTTTAATCCACGAACTCAGGCGGCTGCGCGAGTAGTCGGGCATGAGTTTGGCCAATACGGCATCCAGCCTTCCGCCCGCCATTTCGAGCGGAACGGTCAAATTAACACAACTTTCTGTTTCGGGGGATGACGGAAAGTCTAAATCATCGCTATAATCGGCTTCGTTATCAAAGGAAGTATTCTGCATGAAAAAAATTCTTTTAGTAGTTTCTTTAGGTTTGGCACTGAGTGCCTGCGCAAATAAAGGCACAATCGATAAAGACGCCCAAATTACTCAAGATTGGAGTGTGGAAAAGCTTTATGCCGAAGCGCAAGACGAATTGAACAGCAACAATTATACGCGAGCTGTCAAGTTATACGAAATTTTAGAATCCCGTTTTCCAAACGGCCGCTATGCACAGCAGTCCCAGTTGGATACGGCGTATGCCTATTATAAAGACGATGAGCCGGAAAAAGCCTTGGCTGCCATTGCGCGCTTCCAGCGCCATCATCCGCAACATCCGAATATGGACTATGCGCTGTACTTGAAAGGTTTGGTCCTGTTTAACGAAGACCAGTCTTTCTTGAACAAGCTGGCTTCCCAAGACTGGTCTGACCGCGACCCGAAAGCTAACCGCGATGCTTATCAGGCGTTTGCCGAGCTGGTGCAACGTTATCCAAACAGCAAATACGCTGCCGATGCAACCGAACGCATGGCCAAGCTGGTGGACGCTTTGGGCGGTAACGAAATGTCTGTGGCGCGTTATTACATGAAACGCGGTGCTTATGTTGCAGCGGCCAACCGTGCGCAAAAAATCGTCAGCCGTTACCAAAATACCCGTTATGTCGAAGAAGCTTTGGCGATGATGGAATTGGCGTACAAAAAACTGGACAAGCCGCAACTGGCCGCCGATACGCGCCGCGTTTTGGAAACCAACTTCCCTCAAAGCCCGTTCTTGCAACACGAATGGCGATCTGACGATATGCCTTGGTGGCGTTACTGGCGTTAAGCGTCGGGTTGTTCAGGCATGAATAAGGCCGTCTGAAAATGATGCATTTATGCATTTGGTTTTCAGACGGCCTTTGTTTTTAATGTTTTTTACGTTTCCTGCAAACAGGGTGCAAAATTTGTTTTAATATGGTAAAGTCTGATTTTAATAACTCGACGGTTTGAAGCCGTCACTCAGGGGCTGTTTAAATTTAAAATCAGTTTTGTTGAAGCCGCATCGGATGTGCCGTCGATGCATTCAGGAAAATTTCAGTCGTCAGGCTGATTTGGTTTTAAATTTAAGCAGCCCTTTGTGTTTACAAAAAACAGAGGTAGATTCTCATGAAGTCTTGGCAGCTTCCTGAACACGTCGCCGACGTATTGCCGACCAATGCGCGACAATTGGAAAGCGCCCGTGAGCGGCTGTTGGCTTTGTTCCGCGTGCATGGTTACGAACTGGTGCAGCCGCCGTTGATGGAATACAGCCATTCCTTATTGACGCATATCGATGCCGGTTTGTCTTTGAAAACCATTTTGGTCGTCGATCAGCTCAGCGGCCGCCAGCTCGGTATCCGCGCGGATATTACGCCGCAGGTGGCGCGCATTGATGCCCACTTGCTTTCCGCCAATCAAGGCATCAACCGTTTGTGCTATGCCGGCTCGGTGCTTCATGCGCGGCCTGACGGATTGCTCAATATGCGCGAGCCTTTGCAGGCCGGTGCGGAAATGTACGGCTTGGAAGGTATTGAAGCGGACATCGAATTGATTGATTTGATGCTGAAAAGCATGAAGATTGCCGATATGGGTGAAGTTTTGCTTTCATTGGGTCATATCGGCGTATTCCGTGCTTTGGCAAATGCCGCTCATTTGGATGAGCAGCAATCGGCAACCTTGTTGTCATTGATGCAGGACAAAGATGCCGAGGCTGTCAGCCAGTTGGTCAAAGAGTGGAAGCTCGACGGCATGTGGGCAAAAGCGTTTTCACTGTTGCCCCGACTGTACGGCGGTCGCGAAGTGCTGACTTTGGCCCGTGAGAAATTACCGGAATTATCCGCAGTCAGTGCGGCGCTGGATGCATTGCAGGCCGTATGCGATGCGTTCCCAAATCAAAAAGTGCATATCGATTTATCGGAATTGCGCGTTGACAATTACCATACCGGCTTGCTTTACGCGGCTTATGGTTCAAATCTTTATGATGCCGTGGCACGCGGCGGCCGTTATGACGGATTGGGCGGATACTTCGGACGCGCGCGTCCGGCTGCCGGATTCAGTTTTGATTTGCGCAGCTTTATCGGCCGCCTTCCCGCTATCGGACGGGAGTCCGTGGTGGCGGTCGATATCAAAGACATGCCTGCGGCTCAAGAAGCGGTAGATGCTTTGCGCGAACAAGGACAATGTGTCGTTATCGATTACGGTATCGGCTACAACGGTTCGGAAGAGGTTACAGGCCGTCTGAAACAAGTGGACGGCGTTTGGAAAGTAATCGCTTTGAACGATTGAGTTTTATTTTGAAATTTTGTATCTGAAATAAGGTTAGATAGCTATGGCTAAAAATGTTGTCGTAATCGGTGCCCAATGGGGTGATGAAGGCAAAGGTAAGATTGTTGACTGGCTGGCGGAAGAAACCAGCGGTGTTGTACGTTTCCAAGGCGGCCACAATGCCGGCCATACTTTGGTCGTCGGTGGCAAAAAAACCATTTTGCGCCTGATTCCAAGCGGCATTTTGCATGAGACTTTGGACTGCTTTATCGGTTCGGGTGTCGTGGTTTCTCCTGAAGCATTGTTGGGTGAAATCGACGAATTGAACGCCGCCGGTGTGAAAAACGTTGAAGGCCGTCTGAAAATTGCGCCGACCTGCCCATTGATTCTGCCTTACCACATTGCGCTTGACCAAGCACGCGAAGCTTCCCGCGGTAAAAGCAAGATTGGTACAACCGGCCGCGGCATCGGCCCGGCTTATGAAGATAAAGTTGCCCGTCGCGCGATTCGCGTGGTGGACTTGTTGCACCCTGAAAAACTGGTTGAAAAACTGGAAGCTGTTTTGGCCTATTATAATGTTCAGCTGCAACACCTGCACCATGCCGAGCCGGTAAAACTTAAAGATGTGATGGCGGTGATTGAAAAAGTTGCGCCGCGCATTACGCCGATGATTACCGATGTTTCCCGTGTTTTGAATGAGAAAAACCGTAAAGGCGAAAGCCTGTTGTTTGAAGGCGCGCAAGGTACGTTGCTGGACATCGACTACGGTACTTATCCGTTTGTAACTTCGTCCAACTGCTTGGCCGGTGCCGCTTCTGCCGGTGCAGGCGTGGGCCCGCAAATGCTGGATTACGTTTTGGGTATCGTTAAAGCCTATACCACCCGTGTGGGTTCCGGCCCATTCCCGACTGAATTGTTTGACGAAGTAGGCGCAGGTTTGGCTGAGCGTGGTCATGAGTTCGGCTCCGTAACCGGTCGTGCGCGTCGTTGCGGTTGGTTTGACGCGGCTGCTCTAAAACGCTCTATTCAAGTTAACGGCATTTCCGGCATGTGCATTACCAAGCTGGATGTCATGGACGGTGTTGAAAACATCAATATCTGCGTAGGTTATGAGTTGCCTGATGGCAGCAAAACCGACATTCTGCCTTGCGGCTCTGACGCGGTGGAAACCTGCAAACCGATTTACGAAACCATGCCGGGTTGGAGCGAGTCGACTTTCGGCGTGAAAGAGTATGACAAGCTGCCTGAAAACGCTAAAGCTTACCTGAAACGTATTGAAGAAGTTTGCGGCGCGCCTGTAGCCATTGTTTCAACCGGTCCTGACCGTGAAGAAACCATCGTTTTGCATCATCCATTTGCTTAATTGATGAAGTGAATAAAGGCCGTCTGAATTTTTCAGACGGCCTTTATATATGCAATGCAATAAAAATTCAGCCCTAAAGACGTCTGTCTTTAGGGCTGAATTTTGTATTTTACGCCGTTTTGAAGTACGAATGTTTGGAAAATGAGATGTAGTGCCAAGTAACAATTATTCTCATTGACGTAAATCAAGAAAAACCAAATCTGTAATTTTATTTCACAAAAACCCCTGTAAATAAATGGGTATTGATGTTATCCTTTCAGAAAATTTACAGTCTATATTTTCAATAAAATTAGGAGCTTGATATGTCAAATGATGTTCAGCAACGTCCTGCCGCTTGGGAAGGTTTTGTCGGTGGCAACTGGGAAACCAACGTAGATGTCCGCGATTTTATTCAAAAAAACTACACGCCATATGAGGGCGATGCTTCATTCTTAGCACCTGCAACCGAAGCTACAACCAAACTGTGGGCGGAAGTGATGGAAGGCATCAAGGTTGAAAACCGTACGCACGAGCCGTATAAAATCGACGCGCAAATCGTCTCCGGCATTACCAGCCATGCTCCAGGCTATATCGACAAAGATTTGGAAACCATCGTCGGCCTGCAAACTGACGAGCCTTTGAAACGCTCGATCATGCCGTTTGGCGGTTTGAAAATGGTGCAAGACGCGTGCAAAGTGTACAACGTTGAATTGAATCCTGAAGTCAGCGAAATTTTCACCAAATACCGCAAAACCCATAACCAAGGCGTGTTTGACGTTTATACGCCCGACATCCGCCGCTGCCGCAAATCAGGTGTGATTACCGGTCTGCCGGATGCTTATGGCCGCGGCCGTATTATCGGCGACTACCGCCGCGTGGCATTGTACGGTATCGACTTCTTGATGAAAGACAAACTCAACCAGTTCAACTCACTGCAAGCCGATTTGGAAAACGGTGTGGACTTGGAAGAAGTCATCCGCCGTCGCGAAGAAATCAACGAACAATACAAAGCTTTGGGTCAAATGAAAGAAATGGCGGCTTCTTACGGCTACGACATTTCCGGCCCTGCAAAAAATGCACAAGAAGCCATCCAATGGACTTACTTTGCCTACCTTGCCGCCGTTAAATCTCAAAACGGCGCAGCGATGTCCTTCGGCCGTGTGTCTTCGTTCTTGGATATTTACATCGAACGCGACCTGAAAAACGGTGTGATTACCGAAACCCAAGCGCAAGAATTTATTGACCACTTGGTGATGAAACTGCGTATGGTCCGTTTTCTGCGTACGCCCGAATACGACCAACTCTTCTCCGGCGACCCGATTTGGGCAACCGAATCCATCGGCGGTATGGGTTTGGACGGCCGTACCTTGGTAACCCGCACCAACTTCCGCGTGCTGCATACCCTGTACAACATGGGGCCGTCTCCTGAGCCAAACATCACCGTATTGTGGTCAGAACAACTGCCGCAAGGCTTTAAAGAATTCTGCGCCAAAGTATCCATCGATACTTCGTCCATCCAATACGAAAACGACGATTTGATGCGCCCTGACTTCAACAGCGACGACTACGCCATTGCCTGCTGCGTCAGCCCGATGGTGGTCGGCAAACAAATGCAGTTCTTCGGCGCCCGTGCCAACTTGGCGAAAACCCTGCTGTACGCAATCAACGGTGGCGTGGATGAGAAATCTAAAGAGCAAGTCGGTCCGAAAACCGAGCCGATTATGGACGAAGTTTTGGACTACGACACTGTCTTTGAGCGCATGGACAAATTCATGGATTGGTTGGCAACCCAATATGTTACCGCGCTGAACATTATTCACTACATGCACGACAAATACAGCTACGAAGCCGCGTTGATGGCGTTGCACGACCGCGACGTGAAACGTACGATGGCTTGCGGTATCGCCGGTTTGTCTGTGGCCGCCGACTCGCTGTCCGCCATTAAGTACGCCAAAGTGAAACCGATTCGCGACGAAAACGGTATTGCCGTTGACTTTGAAATCGAAGGCGAATACCCACAATTCGGTAACAATGACGACCGCGTGGACGACATCGCCTGCGACTTAGTGGAACGCTTCATGAAAAAAGTGGCCACCCACAAAACTTACCGCAACGCCACTCCAACTCAGTCTGTGTTGACCATTACTTCCAACGTTGTTTACGGTAAGAAAACCGGTAATACTCCGGACGGCCGCCGCGCAGGCGCTCCGTTTGGTCCGGGTGCAAACCCGATGCACGGCCGTGATGTCAACGGTGCAGTCGCTTCATTGACTTCCGTAGCCAAACTGCCATTTGAGTTTGCCAAAGATGGTATTTCCTACACCTTCTCTATTATTCCCGGCGCGTTGGGTAAAGACGAGCACTCTCGCGAACGCAACCTTGCCGGTTTGATGGACGGTTATTTCCACCATGAAGAAGGAGAAGTGGAAGGCGGCCAACACTTGAACGTCAACGTATTGAACCGCGAAACTTTGGAAGATGCGATGCATCATCCGGAGAAATATCCGCAGTTGACTATTCGCGTGTCCGGTTATGCGGTTCGCTTCAACTCGCTGACCCGCGAACAACAGCTTGACGTGATTACCCGTACGTTCACTGAAACCATGTAATCCGGGTTGAGAAACAAACTAGAAGCTAAATTTGCATTTGGTTTGTTTTGAAACAAAGCTCCAAGGCCGTCTGAAATGTTCAGACGGCCTTTATTATCGTACAATTCACATCAGCAAAATTATTTTTGAGCCGAACACCATGTCCACGACTTTTGCGATCACTCCCGAGCCGGAACTGAAAAACCTTGGCCACCGCCACTATAACGGCAAAGGCATTATTCATTCGATTGAATCTTGCGGCGCTGTCGATGGTCCAGGTTTACGCTATGTCCTCTTTCTGCAAGGTTGCCTGATGCGTTGCCTTTATTGTCATAATCGCGATACTTGGGATTTGCATACCGAGCAGGCGCAGGAATTGGATGTGGCAACTGTAATGAAGCAGGTCATGACCTATCGTCATTATCTGCGTGCGACAGGCGGAGGCGTAACGGCAACCGGCGGCGAGCCGTTATTGCAATATGAGTTTGTACGCGACTGGTTTACGGCCTGTCGGGAACACGATATTCATACCTGTCTCGACAGCAATGGCTATGCTTTGCACTATGATTCGATTTTGGATGATTTGCTCGATCATACCAATTTGGTCATGCTCGACTTGAAACAAATTGATCCTGAAATTCATAAAGTGCTCGTCGGTATTCCCAATACCAAAACGCTGAAATTCGCGCGCTATCTTGCTGAACGCAATCAGCCGACACGGGTGCGTTATGTGGTTGTTCCCGGTTATACCGATGATGAGCGGTCGGCGCATTTATTGGGCGAGTTTATCGGTGATATGGACAATGTCGAAATGGTCGAGCTTTTGCCGTATCACGAATTGGGTGCACACAAATGGGCTTTGTGCGGCGACGAATACAAATTAACGGGCGTACATCCGCCGCCTAAAGAAACCATTTTAAAAATCAAAGAAATATTAGAGAGTTACGGAAAAAACATTATTTATTAAAACAGAAAAAGGCCGTCTGAAACGAGATAATCAGTTTCAGACGGCCTTTTTATCATTGAAAAAACTTAATCGTTCAATGCGGCCAAAACCCTGGCGACAACTTCTGATACTGCAACGGCTTGAGCCTGATTGTCACGGCGCTCGGCATATTCGACATTGCCTTCTTTTAAGGCGCGATCGCCGATGACGATGCGGTGAGGAATACCCAACAGCTCGGAGTCATTCAGCAAGACGCCTGCACGTTCGTCGCGGTCATCCAACAATACATCCGCGCCTGCGGCCAAAAGCTCGGCATAGATTTTGTCGGCGGCTTCGCGTACGGCATCTGATTTTTTGTAGTTCATCGGCACGATCACAACTTCAAACGGCGCCATTGCTTTGGTCCAGATAATGCCTTTTTCGTCGTTGTTTTGTTCGATGGCGGCGGCAACGACGCGGGTAATACCGATACCGTAGCAGCCCATTTCCATGATTTGGGATTTGCCGTTGTTATCCAAGAAGCTGACGTTCATGGCTTTGGTATATTTGTCGCGTAATTGGAAAACGTGGCCGACTTCAATACCGCGCGCCAGTTTCAGACGGCCTTGTTCGTCAGGGCTGATGTCGCCTTCGATGACATTGCGCAAATCGACAAATTCAGGCTCGGCAGCATCGCGGCCGAAGTTGAAGCCGGTATAGTGGTAGTCGTCTTCGTTTGCGCCGATAATCCAGTCTGCGCCTTTTTCGGTGGCGAAATCGGCATAGACTTTGCCTTTGAAGCCGACAGGGCCGAGTGAGCCGCCGTTTGCGCCGAACTGTTCAACAATCGCGGCAGGGCTTGCCATGGTCAGTGGCGATTTCACGCCGGCCAGTTTTTCTGCCTTAATATCGTTAAATTCATGGTTGCCACGCAACAGCAATAGAACGAGTTCGCCTTCGTTTTCGCCTTCAACCACGATGGATTTAAGGGTTTGTTCAACCGGAATATTGAGGAATTCAACCAAAGACTCGATGGTTTTGACGTTTGGCGTATGTACTTTGGTCAACTCAGCTTGAGCAGCAGCGCGTTCGCCTTTAAGCGGCAAAGTCGGTGCCAGCTCGATATTGGCGGCGTAATCGGAAGTATCGCTGTATGCGATAACGTCTTCGCCGCTTTCAGCCAATACTTGGAATTCGTGAGAGCCGGTGCCGCCGATGCTGCCGGTATCTGCGGCGACGGGGCGGAATTCCAAACCCAAACGTGTGAAGATACGGCAGTAAGCGTCGTACATATCTTGATAGGTCGTCTGAAGCGAGGCATAGTCGGCATGGAAGGAATAAGCGTCTTTCATGACGAATTCGCGCGCACGCATCACACCGAAGCGCGGACGCACTTCGTCGCGGAATTTGGTTTGGATGTGGTAAAAGTTTTTCGGCAGTTGTTTATAGCTGTTGACTTCTTTGCGTACGATGTCGGCAATCACTTCTTCACAAGTCGGACCCATGCAGAAATCGCGCTCATGACGGTCTTTCAGGCGCAGCAGTTCTTTACCGTAAAACTCCCAGCGGCCGGATTCCTGCCACAGCTCGGCAGGTTGCACTACCGGCATCAGCAACTCCACGCTACCTGCGCGGGCCATTTCTTCGCGCACGATATTTTCAACTTTGCGCAATACGCGCAGACCCATCGGCATCCAAGTATAAAGACCGGATGCGTTGGCTTTGATCAAGCCGGCGCGAATCATCAGCTTGTGGCTGGCAAGTACGGCTTCGGCAGGGGCTTCTTTAAGGGTAGAAATGAAGAACTGGGAGGCTTTCATGGCGTATTTTTCTTTCTTAAAAATAAGTGCGTATTGTAACGCAAAATGTATGGCCGCGTGTCTTTTGAATGGCATCTGATGAAATCGGCCGTTGTTTTACGCAGCTTTTGATTTAGGGCGATTTTTAGGGATGTCAACCCTAATTTATGCACAAAGCCGCATAACCTTGTTTTACCTATAAATTTTCACTGTATGATTATAGTAAAATCTTATAAATATAACTATTTGATTTTATTGAATTTTATTTGATTAAATTTTAGTCAATTTAAGACTTGGTTTGTTCCTAAAGAAAATTTTACGATTACCCAAAGCTTATCAACAGATTTATCCACAGAGATTGTGTATAGATTTTAAATGCTGTCGGCGTAATGATTTCGCATGATTGGCAAGCCTTGTTTAAAGTAGATTTGGTCGCCTTAAAAAGATGGGGCAACAACACGATGGGCAGGTTTTGCGCTAACATTCTGCTTATTGTTGTTTCCTTACAAGGAATAAAATGAAAAATTCGGAATTGCATTTGCTGGAACGCAGAAAGATGTTTAACGGGCATCAGGAACGCTACCGCCATTTTTCTCAAACCTGCCGGACGGATATGGTATTTGATGTCTATCTGCCGCCACAAGTTTTAAAAGGTTATCCCGCGCCTGTTTTATATTTTCTTTCCGGCTTAAATAGTGATGGTTCTGAATTGGTTCAAAAAAGCGGAATCCAACGTTTTGCGGCACAATGGAATATTATTGTGGTTTTCCCGGATACCTCGCCACGCGGTCAGCATGTTGCCGACAGTGAAGAACATTATCTTGGACAGGGCGCCGGATTTTATGTCAATGCAACTGAAGCACCTTGGGCGCAGCATTACCAAATGGAAAGCTATATCAGCCAAGAATTGCCTGATTTAATCGAGCATCATTTCCCAGTAACGAAAGAGCGCAGCATTGCAGGTTTCAGCATGGGCGGGCATGGTGCGTTGCATTTGGCTTTGAAGCATCCCGGTAGATATGCTGCGGTTTCTGCCTTTGCGCCTTTATGTCATCCCATCGATACGGAAGGCGGCAGGCAGGCATTCTCAACTTATTTGGGGCAAAAAGTGGAAACATGGAAACGCTATGACAGTACAGAACTGCTTCAGACGGCCTCGCCTAAATTGCCTGTTTTGATTGATGTCGGCAGTGAAGATGCTTTGTATCCTGAAGTCCTGCAACCGGAAGGGTTTGTCCGCTCAGCACGAGAAAAAGGTTTCAATATCCAATATAAAGTCCGTCCGGGCTATGGCCATGATTATTTCTTTATTGCCAGCTTTATTGATTCGCATATTGAGTTTCACGCTCAGGCATTAGGGCTCTAAACTATATTAAATAAAGGCCGTCTGAAATCCGATTAATGGTTAGATTTCAGACGGCCTTTATTTGGTCTTTTTTGACCTTTTATTTCAAACAGATTTATTCCTCAGGACGTTCGCCGTCGGTATCGTCCAATTTACCTTCGGTAATATCGACATTGATACCGACTGCCGCACGGATTTTGGCATCGATTTCGTTGGCGATATCAGGATTTTCTTTCAGCCAAACGCGTACATTGTCTTTACCTTGGCCGATTTTTGCGCCGTTGTAGCTGTACCATGCGCCTGATTTTTCAACGATGTCATGTTTGACGCCCAAGTCGATCAATTCGCCTTCCCAGCTGATGCCTTCGCCGTAAAGAATATCGAATTCGGCTTGACGGAACGGAGGGGCAACTTTGTTTTTGATGACTTTGACTTTGGTTTCGTTACCAATCACGTCATCGCCTTTTTTAATCTGACCGGTACGGCGGATGTCGAGGCGGACAGAGGCATAGAATTTGAGCGCGTTACCGCCGGTTGTGGTTTCAGGGCTGCCGAACATCACGCCGATTTTCATACGGATTTGGTTGATGAAAACAACCAATGTATTGGTGCGTTTGATGTGGCCGGTCAGTTTGCGCAGGGCTTGGCTCATCAGGCGGGCTTGCAGGCCGACGTGGCTGTCGCCCATTTCGCCTTCAATCTCGGCTTTAGGCACAAGTGCGGCTACGGAGTCGACAACAACCATATCGATACCGCCTGAGCGTACCAAGGTATCGCAGATTTCCAATGCCTGCTCGCCGGTATCCGGTTGGGAGAGATAGAGTTCTTCGACTTTTACGCCGAGTTTGCGGGCGTAAATCGGGTCAAAAGCATGCTCGGCATCGATGAATGCGCAGATGCCGCCATTTTTTTGGCATTGGGCAATGGCTTCGAGACAGAGTGTGGTTTTACCGGAGGATTCCGGGCCGAAAATTTCAACCACGCGGCCGCGGGGCAGACCGCCGACGCCGAGTGCTAAGTCCACGCCGAGGGAGCCGGTGGAAATAACATCAAGGTTTTCTTCCTGTTGGCTGCCGTCCATTTTCATGATGGAGCCTTTGCCGAAGTTTTTTTCGATTTGGGCAAGGGCTGCGGCTAAGGCTTTGCTTTTTTCGTCTGACATGTTTTCTCTCCGAAAGGAAATATGAATCGCTAAGAATTTATTTAGCTATTATCGCACAAATTAAGAAAAAGTATAGTTTTATTTTTATTTTTCAGACGGCCTGTGTTTTTTGTATGCAACAAGCCGTCTGAAATGTTGAATAATCAATTAGTTGGTCAATGATGCAAAAACTTGGAAATAGTCGGGGAAAGTTTTATGCGTACATTTCGGGTCGTTAATGATGACAGGGACGCCCAAAAGCGAAACCAGCGAGAAACACATGGCCATGCGGTGGTCGTCGTAAGTATCGATGACGGCATCGGGGGTAAGTGTTTCGGGTGGCGTAATATGGATGGCTTCGGCTTCTTCAACGACTTCTGCGCCCAGTTTGCGCAGTTCGGTTGCCATGGCAGCGATACGGTCGGTTTCTTTGACGCGCCATGAGCCGATATTGCGCAGGGTGCAGGGTTGTTTGGTGGCCAGCGCAACAATGGCCAAGGTCATGGCCGCATCAGGAATATGGTTGGCATCCAAATCAAAGGCCTGAATCTTGCGCTCGGCAGGACGGGAAATCTCAACAAAATTTTCGCCCCAAATAACATCCGCACCGATTTTCTCCAGTTCGCGTGCGAAGGCAACGTCGCCTTGAATGCTGTGTGCGCCGATACCAGTTACGCGGATGGGTGTACCGGCAATCAGGCCTGCGCCCAAGAAATAAGATGCGCTGGAGGCATCACCTTCTACATATAAATGTTCGGGCGCATGATATTTGGCACCGGCCGGGATTTTAAATACACGGTAGTCCTCATTGATGATGTTCACACCGAACTGCGCCATCAGCTTGAGCGTGATGTCGATATAAGGTTTGGAAATCAACTCGCCTACCATGTGGATTTCAAATGCTTGTCCGGTCAAGGGCAAAGCCATCAGCAGGGCGGTCAGGAATTGGCTGGAAACATTGCCTTTAATCGGAATAACGCGCTCGCCGTTGTCTTGGCGTTTGCCGATCTGAAGAGGCGGATAGTTTTCATTGCCCAGATATTGTACGTCCGCACCTGCAATGCGCAGCGCATCCACTAAATCGCCGATGGGGCGTTCGTGCATACGCGGCACGCCATGAAGATGATAGTCGCCACCCAAAACGGCAAGCGCGGCAGTCAAGGGGCGGAATGCCGTACCGGCGTTGCCTAAAAACAAATCGGCGGTTTGGTTGGGAAAGCGGCCGCCGGTGCCATGAACTTTCAGACGGCCTTCAGGTAAAGATTCAATGTGTACGCCGAGTTTGTCGAGTGCTTCAAGCATTCGGTCGGTATCGTCGGATTTGAGCAAAGAATGGATTTCGCAAACGTTGTCGGAGAGTGCAGCCAAGAGCAGCGTGCGGTTGCTGATGCTTTTGGAACCGGGCAGGGCAACGCTGGAGGGCTTGAGTGTGGAAGCGGGCAGGCGGATGGATTCGGTCATTGGTTAGGATTTCAAATTGTAGACAAAACGATATTATACGCAGGCAAAGGCCGTCTGAAAAATGGAAGTGGCGTTGCAGGCAAGAAAAACCGGACTCTTTTTGAAAGTCCGGCTTTGGGATGCTCGATATTTTAATGGTTAACCTAAAATATGCATTAACTGGTCAATGTTGAACGTACCTTCGTCAAAGCGGAATTCGCTGACTGAGGGGATTTTTTGACCTTGGGCGTCGGTATGGATGTCGGCATATTGGTGGTCGATGGTGATGAGGTCGTTGTGATTGTTTTCGCCACGAATGGTGATGTTCCAAGTCGTGCCGTCTTTTTCGTTGACCGTTTCGAGCGACAGATCCGAGAGGGAAATGCCAGCGCCGAATTGGATGGCGTTTGTGCTGTGATGGTCGAAAATGGTGTCATGGCCTTCGCCGCGATTGAATACGTAGGTATCGTTACCGGCTTCGCCGTGCAATATATCGTCCCCTAAGCCGCCGAACAGTGTGTCGTTGCCTGCGCCGCCGTGAAGGATGTCGTTGCCTGCTTCGCCCAACATAGTATCGTTACCGGAGCCGCCATACAGCGTGTCGTTGTCTAATCCGCCGTTCAGATGGTCATTGCCACCGCCTCCGTAGAGAATATCGCTGCCGGCATCGCCGTTGATGACATCGTCGCCGGTGCCGCCGGACAATTTGTCATTGCCGCTGCCGCCGTGAATCTCATCATTACCCCGGTTGCCGTAGATGATGTCTTCGCTTTCAGTACCTTTGATATGGTCGTCGGCGTGGGTGCCGTTGAATGTGGTTTTGCCGTCGGCAAAGGTTTGGCTGACGCTTGCCTGCCCTAAATTGCTGACATAAAGCATATCCCAGACATCCAGGCTCGGTACGGTGACTTCCAGTGCCACCGGTTTGCCGTTTTCATAGATGACGGAAGATTCCAATGTATGCATGGATATATCGTCTGAGTCGGGGGAAGCCAGTTGTACGATGGCTTGCTCGGCCTGTTCTGCGCTGATTTCCATATCAAACGGGATTCTGACTTTAGGGTTGTCGAGTTTCAGCGTGTGGTGGTTGGAGCTGTTCCAATTGGTGTCTTTGTCGAGGCCTGCGAGATTGATTAATTGGACAACTCGGCCGCCGTCTGCGGTGGCTTTGGTCCATGTATAAACTTTGCCTCCTTCGCCTGAGGTGGAAGTCATGTCGTAGCCGTCGGATGCTACGATGGAGGCATGACTGTCTTTGAGTTCAACCAAGCCTTCGCCGCGAAGCAGCTCCTCATAGGCGGTAATGAATTGTTGATAGTTAAATTCTGATTTGGCCAGGGTTTCGTTGGTTTTGAGCGTTTGAGCGGGATAGTATGGATCTTGCAAAATACCAAAACCATGTGCGTTTTTATCCGGGTGGTTGTTTAATGCGGCAACAGTCATGTGGTAGCCGCCACTCGCTGCGATAACGGCATCGACCAGCAATTCGTTGTCCGGATTGAGTTCGGAAGCATGATCTTCCGGGTGGGTATCTTTTTGAGTATAGGCGGCAATAATCGGGGAAACGTGATTGTAATCGTACAGACGGCCTACCAAACGTTTAAGCTCGGCATAGTTGTGGTTTTCATAATGGGTATTTCCGGCTGTATCTTTAAAATCGCGCGACCAGATTTCTGAGTAAGGAACATCCATGCCGGTGGAGGATAAGACATCGGCCCTGCCTGTGCTGATGTCGTTGATCATATAAGTTTGACCGTAATCGTGTAACTTTTCCGCAGCCGCGGCTGACAAATCGTCATAACCGTCAGACATTCTGAAGTTTTCAGTCTTTTGGCCGTTTTGTATTTTGTAAACGAGGTTATCACCCATGGTATCGGCCTGCCAGCCGTCGAAGCCGCCTGTTTTCAGGGCTTTGATCATGGTGTTGACGATATAGTTTTGCCAGCTTTTGTCGGCAGGATCGACGAATTGTTGTACGGATGTTTTGGTTTCTGCACCGGCTTTGCCGAAGTTGGAATGCTCTTGGGCATTGTAGAGTTTGACATTATTTAAAATTTCTTTGATGGCCGGGTTATCGAGTTCGTCATTGGAGGTGGCGTTAAGCATATTGTAGAGCATGGCACTGCCGCCTTTTTCGTGAATTTTGTTTACGAGGTTTTTAATCAGCAGGGTATCGATTTGGGGAGGGTTGGGTTGGCCGTTGTCGACAGCCCAAGTCGCCCATTCTTGCTTGAAGCTGTTGACGTTTGGAAATGGATTGGAGGTTGTGTCGTACACATCATAGAAGAAATAATTGTTGATGTGCATTTGTGCCAGTTGCTCGATATTGTTTTGATAGCCTGCGAGCTGGTCATTGGTCATAGAGTTGTTTCGTTCTGCCGAATTATCGTTAGATCCCGCCACTACGCCATAGCGGGGAAAAATGGTCCAGTCGTCTTCGACAGACAATCCCAGTGTTTTGCTGGTGTGGTTGCCGGTGTTGTCAACAGTTTCTACTTTGACGACGTAGCCTGAATTGGGTGAAAAAATATCGGAAGAAAGTTTGACGGTGGTTGAGTTCAGATGATCCAATTTTTGGATTTCTGTACCTAAATGGCTGACGGTAACAGAGGTTATTTTGTCTGTCGCATTGGAGATGTTCAGAATAACATCATCGCCGTTGGTATAGGCTGCCTTGTTAAAGAGAATAGTCGGTAAAGGGGCTGTTTTTGCTTCAGTTGTCATGCTGTATATTCGCTTCTAAATATTATATTTTGAAATTGCCTTAACAAATTAATATCACTTAAGTTGTTGATATGGATAATTGTTAAGACTTTTTAGTAGGAAGAGCGGAAAATAAGTTCCCTGTTTGATAGCAAATATCTAGAATAATTCTGTTTATGATTGAAATTCAAAAAGGCCGTCTGAATGTTTTGTTATTCGAAAGACGGTTTTTTCAGACATATAACCAAACACCATAAGAAAATCAGAAACCATTCTTTCCTATTTTTTCAGACGGCCTTTAATATCGGCGGACAATCATTGATAAAGCAAGAACACGACCATGAGCCATTATCCTTTGTTTGCCGATTTGAAAAACCGCCCTGTTTTACTGGCAGGTGCGGGCAAGGTTGCCGAGCGCAAGGCGGAAAGCCTGTTGTCTGCCGGAGCGCGCGTACGCGTTGTTGCGGAAACTTTAAATCCTCAGTTTCAGCAATGGGCGGATGAAGGGAAAATAGCTTGGCTGGGCGGCTTGTTTGAAGAAGCCATGCTGGACGAGGTGTATTTCGTTATTGCGGCGACGGATGACGGTGTGTTTAACCGCCGTGTTTTTGAAGCGGCGGAACGACGGGCGAAATTGTGCAATACGGTGGATACGGCGGACTTGTGTTCGTTTATCGTGCCTGCCGTGGTGGATAGGGGGCCGTTGAAGATAGCCATATCCAGCGGCGGTACTGCGCCTGTATTGGCGCGGAAATGGCGGCAGATTATTGAAACATTGATTCCGCTGCATACGGGCACGATGGCGCGTATTGCCGGCAAATGGCGCGAAAAGGTTAAGCAAACGCTGAATAATGTCGAACAACGCCGTTATTTTTGGGAAAAGTTGTTTGACAGCCGTTTCGGTATTTTTGCGGCTCAAAACAATATCGAAGCGGCGGAACGCGAATTGATCACGCAGTTGAACCGGGAAACGCCGTTTGGCGGCGAAGTGGTTTTGGTGGGCGCAGGGCCGGGCGATCCGGGCTTGCTGACCATACATGCTTTGCAGGCGATTCAGGCTGCGGATACCGTGTTTTACGATGCTTTGGTGTCGGATGAGATTTTGGCGATGGTGCGTAAAGATGCGGTGAAAATCAGCGTGGGCAAACGCGCCGGTGCGCACCATGTCCAGCAGGAGGAAACCAACCGTCTATTGGTTGAACACGCTCAAAAAGGCGAGCGCGTGGTGAGGTTGAAAGGCGGCGATCCTTTTGTGTTCGGGCGTGGCGGGGAGGAAGTACAAACCCTGCATCAGGCCGGAATTGCTTACCGCATTGTACCGGGCATTACTGCCGCGCTTGGTGCCACTGCTTATGCCGGTATTCCGTTAACCCATCGTGATTGTGCACAAAGTGCTTTATTTGTAACCGGCCACAGCAAACACGAGGGCAGCCAGCCCGATTGGCAGACTTTGGCTTTAAGCCGCCAAACGTTGGTAATCTATATGGGGACGCTTAAAGCGACCGAGATTGCGGAAAAACTGATGGCTTATGGTAGACAGCCTTCTACACCCGTTGCTGTGATTTCCAATGGGACTTTACCGAATCAGACCGTGCGGACAGGCCGTCTGAAAGATTTGGGCTTGCTGGCTGCCGAAGCGGAGCGTCCGGCTTTAATGGTGATTGGCGAAGTGGTCGCCCTGCGCAATGAGATGAAATGGTTCGGAGAAGGTATCGAATATTTCGAAGAAGCTGCGTAAAGAGAATGGATTAAATCAGGCCGTCTGAATATTGATTTCAGACGGCCTTGTCTTATTTAAAAGCTTGGCAATATTGCTGATAACGTTCTGCCAGTCCGTATAGAATGAGTGCGGTCAGCCCCCAGATGTCGTAGTGTTGGAAAGGCAGGGTGGGGAGGGCGAGGGTTTGATTGTTGTGATGAAGATGACGGAATGTGTAGTTTTGCAGGTTTAAGGCAAAATCAAAAGGCAGATAAAAAATTTCTGCTACTTCGTCGGGGTTGGCTTTAGGATTGACGGGCTGGACGCAAATTGCCGGAACAGGCGTAACACGGTAGCCGGAAGGCGTGTCATAAAAAGGTAGCGGCGTAAAAGTTTGCCATACGGTAATCAGAATGGCGGTTTCTTCATAAGTCTCTCTTAACGCCGTTGCCGTTAGGCTGTCGTCTTGGGCATCTTTGCGGCCGCCGGCAAAGGCGATTTGCCCGGTGTGCTGCCTTAAGGTCTCTGCCCTTTTGGTCAGTAAGATTTGCCACGCACCTTCATGCAAAACAATGCCGACCAAAACGGCTGCTTCTTTGACCGTTTGGGCGGTAAATAATTGATTGCGCTCTGCTTGCATACGGCTGCTGAAGCGTGAAGCTTGAGTGAGGAAGTGGATAAGTTGGTCGGTATTCATTTTTGGTACTGATCGTTTTATGCAGATAAGGATTACACAAGGTTTACGGTTGCTGTGTCAACAAAATAGGGTGCGTGTGTTACAGTTATGCCTGAATGATAAATATAGCTTTGCGTCTGTTCTGCAAGTGCTTAGGCCGTCTGAAAATGCCGGCAGGTTCTCAAAAAGGATAGTTATGTTGTTTTCCCCATCCCGTATTCGAGTAGCAGCTGCGGCTGTCATGATGTTGTTTGCTACACAAACTTTTGCCGCGCCCGGCGATTCAAAGGCTGTTTTTGAATCGGCTAAGATTATCAAAAAGAAAAGCCGTGCCGACCGTTTTTCTCCTGAAGAGCGCGAGCAGGAACGGATACGTCTGTTGGGTATACAAAACCGCACATCGCAGGTTTTTACTTTGTTAAATTCAGAATTGGCCCTGCAAAAGGGCGATGCGGCTTCTGCGCTGTTTACTTATATTTTGACTTTGCATCGCACCAAATCTCCCGAAGTGGCCGAACGCGCTTTGGAAATGGCGGTTTCGTTAAACGCGTTTGAACAGGCTGAAGCCATTTACCAAAAATGGCGCGAAATCGAGCCGGAGCCTGGTGAAACACAAAAGCGCATGACTTGGTTGCGCAATTTACTGCTGGGCAAAGCCGATAAGAATTTGAGCGGATTGGACAAGGTGATTGCCGGCGGTAGCGAAGACGAGCAAAAGCGCGTATTCCTGCTTTTGGCGCAAACCGCAGCCCAACAGCCGAATCTGACCAGCGATGCGGTCAAACAAGTGCATAAAACGGCATTGAATTATAAAGACTTTCCAGAAGCGGCGATTGCGGATGCAATTTTTAGTGCAAAAGACGGTCAAAAGAAACATGCCATTGCCGCATTGCAACGCTTGGCCAAGTTGGACAACGAAATTCTGCCGCCGACTTTTGTTACCCTGCGTCTGATGGCGCAACGGCATCCTGATATTCTGGACGGCTTTTTCAAAGAGACAGACACCAAAACCTTATCTCCGATTTGGCAGGAATTGGACATCGCCAATTTGATCGCCCATGGCCAAAATGATAAGGCTTTTAAGCGTTTGCAGACTTTGTTGGAAGAAAATCCCAACCCTGATTTGTATATTCAGGCCGCCTTATTGTCAGCCAGTAAGACAGAAAATATTTCTGCGGTAAACAGCTATCTGGAAAAGGCTTATAAAGCCGGTACGGAAGAGCAGCGCAGCCGTGCGGCGTTGATTGGCGCGGTTTCTTATAATGATGTTGAAGAATTAACCAAAGCCAAACAATGGCTGGATAAGGTAACGGCAACGGCTTATACGTTTGATAAAACCATTTTGGCCGCTTCTATCGAAGCCAAACAGGGTAACCATAAAGAGGCTTGGGCATTGGTACAACGCGCACAAAAAATGCCTGAGCAAAGAGGACGTTATTTTGAAGCTAAGGATTTGTTGAGTACGGCTTTGTTCGTATTGTCTAAAAATACCAATCTTCAAGAATCGTTGAACGCTTTGAACAGCTTGGTAAGTTCCACCGAAAAATCCTTGAAAACTCAAGCTTCTCCGGAGTTGCTTGCCAATGTGTTGTATCAGCGTTCGATGGTTTATGAGAAGCTGAATCAGCCAGGCAAAGCGATTGCCGATTTGCGCCGTGTGGTAGAGCTGTATCCGGATAATCCGCACGGTTGGAATGCTTTGGGCTATACCTTGCTGTCCAACGGCAAGGATTTGGAGGAAGCGTTTAAAATGGTTCAGACGGCCTATCAAATGGAGCCGGAAAGCGCAGCCATTAATGACAGTGTGGGCTGGGCGTACTATCTTAAAGGCGATGCCCAAATGGCTTTGCCGTATATCCAATATGCCTACGAAAAAGAACCTGAAGCTGAAGTAGCCGCACATTTGGGCGAAGTCCTATGGACGCTTGGAGATCAAGAGAAGGCCAAAGAAATCTGGAATGACGGCTTGAAACGCGGAAGCAATCTCCGAGTATTGAAAGAAACAATGTCCAAATTTGGTATAACGCCCAGCAAACCGCATACTCAAAAACACAAATAAAACCAAAAGGCCGTCTGAAAAGCGTTTGATTTCAGACAGCCTATGAAGGAATATCCATGAATTTAAAACAATTATCATCGGTTGCAGCCTTATTGCTTTTGGCTGCCTGTGCGCAGCCAAACTTGCCTCAGCAAAACAGTTGGCAAGCTGCCGAGCAGGTGCAGGATTTTAGCGCAGACGGTCGGCTGGCTGTCAAAGTGGAAGGCAAAGGCTCTTATGCCAATTTCGACTGGACTTATCAGAACGCGGTTCAAACCATTGATGTCAATACACCGTTGGGTAGTACCGTAGGCCAGCTGTGTCAAGATAGCGAAGGCGTATTGGCAGTAGACAGTAAGGGTAAGGTTTATCAGGCGGAAACGGCTGAAGAATTGAGCAGACAGCTTTTGGGCTTTGCTTTGCCGGTTCAATATCTGCATATTTGGGCTGATGGTAAACGCGTTGCCAATGCGCCATACAAAATCCTGCCTGATGGCCGTCTGGAGCAGTTTGAATGGACAATATCGCGCACATTAAATAGTTCAGGACAGCCCAAAACGCTACAACTTGAAAATGCCAAGTTTAATATCCGCTTGGTGTTCGACACGGTAAACCACTCTTTGGATAAGAATGGACAAACCCGATGCGCAGCACGCAAATAGAGGATGCCATGTCTGTTTCAGAGGAAATCCAAGACTTTCCTGCCCCGGCCAAATTAAATTTGGATTTGAGGATTACCGGTCGCAGGAGCGATGGTTATCATAATTTGGAAAGTATTTTCTGTTTGATCGGCTTATATGATACCGTTCATCTGAAAATGCGTACCGATGGGCAGATTATTCTACATACGCCGGTTGAAGGGCTTGAGCCTGAGCAAGACTTGACTTATCGGGCGGCTAAATTATTACTGCCTCATGCAAGCGTGCCGCACGGCATTGAAATTTGGTTGGATAAAGTGATTCCGACCGGCGGAGGCTTAGGCGGCGGCAGCTCCGATGCAGCCACGGTCTTAATGGTTTTAAACCAATGGTGGCAATGCGGCTTGAGCAGGCAGCAACTGATTGATTTAGGTGTAAATCTTGGTGCGGATGTTCCTTTTTTTATTTTTGGCAGAAGTGCTTTTGCCAAAGGCGTGGGCGAGAAGCTGGCTGAAATAGATGTTCCTAAACAATGGTATGTTATCGTTAAGCCCCCTGTCCATGTGGCAACCGCTAAAATTTTTGCACATGAAGGCTTGACACGGGATTCCAAACCCAGCATAATGCCGACTTTCCAATCATTACAGCCGTTTCAAAATGATATGCAGGCGGTTGTATTTCAGGAATATCCTGAAGTTTGGAAGGCTTATGTTGAGTTATCCCAATATGGTCATGCATTAATGACCGGTTCCGGAGCATGCTTATTTATAGCATGTGAATCTCATCAAGAAGCAAATACAATTTACCAACAGGTTTCTCAATCATATGAAGCTTATTGTGTGGAAGGATTAGATATTCATCCGCTGTTTTATATGATTTAGTAAGTTGGGGAGTCGTCAAGCGGTTAAGACACTGGATTTTGATTCCAGCATGCGAAGGTTCGAATCCTTCCTCCCCAGCCAAACCCTTTGTTGGGGAGTCGTCAAGCGGTTAAGACACTGGATTTTGATTCCAGCATGCGAAGGTTCGAATCCTTCCTCCCCAGCCAACACCCTTTATTGGGGAGTCGTCAAGCGGTTAAGACACTGGATTTTGATTCCAGCATGCGAAGGTTCGAATCCTTCCTCCCCAGCCAAATAAAAGCGTGTAAGTTTTCTTACACGCTTTTTTACGCTAAGAGCAAAATACGCTGAAAAACTTTTTTTTACCCGTCTTTACGCGTATAATCGCGAAATTAGTGTCTTGGACATAGGGCAAAGGGAAGCGTAATGTTTTCTGCGCGTAAATCAAATATTGAATCAGGTGAAGATATGGCTGCTTATGACAGTTTAATGGTGTTTACCGGTAATGCAAATCCGGAATTGGCGCAACGTGTTGTCAAACATTTGGATATTTCACTCGGCGAAGCCACCGTTTCCAAATTCTCAGATGGCGAAGTGGCCATTGAATTGCTGGAAAATGTGCGTGGTCGCGATGTGTTTATTTTGCAACCTACTTGTGCGCCTACCAATGACAACCTGATGGAAGTTTTGACTATGGCTGATGCACTTAAACGTGCTTCTGCCGGTCGTATTACTGCTGCGATTCCTTACTTTGGCTATGCGCGCCAAGATCGCCGTCCACGCTCTGCTCGTGTACCGATTTCCGCTAAATTAGTGGCGAACATGTTGTACTCAGCAGGTATCGACCGCGTATTGACTGTTGACTTGCATGCCGACCAAATTCAAGGTTTCTTTGATATTCCGGTAGATAATATTTACGCTACCCCGATTTTGTTGAACGATATTAAACAGCAACGTATTGATAATTTGACTGTCGTCAGCCCCGATATCGGTGGCGTTGTACGTGCGCGCGCTGTTGCTAAATCTTTAAATGCTGATTTGGCCATTATCGATAAACGCCGTCCTAAAGCCAACGTGGCTGAAGTGATGAACATCATTGGCGACATTCAAGGCCGTACTTGCTTGATCGTAGATGATATGATCGATACGGCAAATACTTTGTGTAAAGCAGCCGTTGCCCTGAAAGAGCGCGGTGCAGATCGTGTATTGGCATACGCCAGCCATGCAGTATTCTCCGGCGAAGCAGTGAATCGAATTGCTTCTTCTGAAATTGACCAAATAGTTGTGACAGATACGATTCCGTTGTCTGAAGCAGCTAAAAAATGTGAACGCATCCGTCAAGTAACTATTGCCGGTTTGCTGGCTGAAACGGTACGCCGTATCAGTAATGAAGAATCCGTCTCATATCTTTTTAATGAAGAAGTGATGACAGGCAGCATGTTGCTGCCATAACCCCATGTCGTCTCAAGCTGGTCGCGGCCGATGACGACGATTTTATCTAAATTGGAGTATTAAACATGACTTACGAAATTCAAGCCTCTGTACGCGAAGCCCAAGGCACTGGTGCGAGCCGCCGCCTGCGTCGCGAAGGCCAAATCCCTGGTATTCTGTATGGTGAAGGTCAAGAGCCTGTTGCAATCGCTGTAGACCACAAAACTGTATTCTACGCATTAGAAAAAGAATCTTTCCATACCGCTTTGATTAAACTGTCTCTGAACGGTGAAACCAAAGACGTTATCGTGCGTGACTTCCAAATGCACCCATTCCGTCGCGAAGTTCAACACATCGACTTCCAAGCTGTGAAAGCTGATCAACCTGTACGCATCCGCGTTCCTCTGCACATTGTTAACGCTGAAAACTCTCAAGCTGTTAAATTGCAAGGTGGCCGCGTATCTCTGTTGAACACTTCTGTTGAAGTAATTGCTTTGCCTGCAAATATTCCTGCTTTCTTGGAGCTGGATTGTACATCAGTAGTTGCCGGCGACATTCTGCACTTGTCAGACATCAAACTGCCGGAAGGTGTTGAAAGCGTTTCTCTGAAACGTAACGAAAACCTGGCTGTTGCGACTGTTACCGGTAAAAAACGCTAATCGTAGTGAATATAAGAAAACCGTATCAGATAAGTCTGATACGGTTTTTGTTTGATGTAAGCGGTGATAAATTCCAAATAATGGAGATAAATCCAAAGAACCTTATAATGTCATTTGCTATAAAACTTGGGTATAGCGTAAAGCGATACGTTTTATAAGATTGAAGCAATTTCTTTGCGAAGCTTATTAAGAAAGCGTCCATGCCGTACCCATTGTGCAGCCGATTCATAATCCTGCTGTTCAAATGCTTGTTTCAAATCTTGATATAGACTGCTTTGTGCATTTTGGATTTCTTGATCCAATGCTCGGATGGCGTCATGGTTTTGTTCCATCTGAGCATCCATCAATGTTTCCCGCCATTCCATTTGCTGCATGAGGAATTCCGGAGAGAAAGAAGTATGTTCAGGTGCGTCAGCATCGATACCTTGCATTTTCAACAGGTACGCAGCGCGGTCGATGGGATTTTTTAAGGTGCGGTAGGCATCGTTGATGGTGGACGACATCATCACTGCCTGTTTTTGCTCGAAGGTGGATGCTGAAGCGAATTTGTCGGGATGGAAGCGGGCAGCCAAGACGCGGTAGGTTTGCTCCAAGTTTTCGGCGTCGATATCGAAAGCGGGTTCAAGCTGGAAGAGTGTGAAATATTGAGACATAGCGGGATAATTAATGTGAAATTTTCGGCAGAAACCTGATTTTGCCTTATAATCCGCTGATTCTAAATCAAAAGGACTGAATATGAGCAGTAAAGTACAACACAATAAAGGCAAAATACGCGACAATGCTTTAAAAGCCTTAGTGAAATCCGATTTGTTCCGACACAAGGTGGAACGGAAAAGAAAAGGCAAAGGCAGCTACAACAGGCAGGAAGCGAAAAAATGGCGGGACGGTTTTGATATTGTCCCGCCATTTTTATGTCTTAAACGTGGAAGCTCTCGCCGCAGCCGCAAGAGTCTTTGACATTCGGGTTTTCAAATTTGAAACCTTCCTGCAAACCTTCTTTGGTGTAATCGACTTGCGTGCCGTCCAGATAAACCAAGCTTTTGGGGTCGATATAAATGCGCGCGCCGTGTTCTTCGAAAATCAGGTCGTCCTCGTTCGCTTCATCGACAAATTCAAGGTTGTATGCCATACCTGAGCAGCCGCTGGTTTTCACACCCAAGCGCACGCCCAAGCCTTTGCCGCGTTTAGTCAGGTAGTTGTTAATGTATTTGGCTGCGTTTTCTGTGATGGTAATCATACTTTTTTCCTCATTTCGCAATTATTTTCTGTTTGCCAGTTTTTATTTCAGACAGCCTCTTGATTTTCAGGCCGTCTGAAAACGCTGTTTTGCCCACTCTATTGCAGCAGCAATGGCAGCTTTTGCTTGCGGACTGTTTTTCCAACAGGTCGAGCCGGTCAATTTTTCGCCCTGCTCCAAAACGTTATCCAAATCCGCTGCCGCCAGCGTGGCGACATCATCCAAACCCATTTGCTGCAAACGCTGTAATACGGTTTTGCCTATGCCTTTGACGGCAAGCAGGGATTGGGCTTCTTCATCGGTAAAAGGCATATTGTCTTCTTTGATTTTGGATTTTGCAGGTAGAACGACTAAATATAAACCTGCGGCTTATCGCCTTCTCCCTAACTCTCTCCCACGGGGAGAGGGGATAGATTGGTAGGCAGTCCCAAATTTGGCGGTAACTTCAAAAAGATTAGGTTTCTGCGTCCTTGACTTCCGACCTCCGAGGGAGAAGGGAATAAATCATCAAGCTTGCTTTTCCCGAAAACCCTAAGACTTTCAGGAGTCCTGTGAACGTCTGCCGACAAAGCACCCACTAATCGGATTATTTGTTTTCCTGACGTTTGCGATAGTCGGCAACAGCCGCTTTCACTGCATCTTCAGCCAAGATGGAGCAGTGGATTTTCACAGGCGGCAGTTCCAATTCTTCGGCGATTTCGCTGTTTTTGATTGCCAGCGCGTCATCCAGACTTTTGCCTTTGACCCACTCGGTAATCAGGCTGGAAGAAGCAATGGCGGAGCCGCAGCCGTAGGTTTTGAATTTCGCATCTTCGATGATGCCTTCGTCGTTCACTTTGATTTGCAGACGCATGACGTCGCCGCAGGCCGGCGCGCCGACCATGCCGGTGCCGACAGACTCGTCGTTTTTATCGAAAGTACCGACGTTGCGGGGATTTTCGTAGTGATCGATTACTTTATCGCTGTATGCCATGATGTGGTTTCCTTAATGTTTTTAATGGTGTAAATGGTTTGTTTGCTGATATTCAGACGGCCTGAATTAGATTTTGCACGCACCACCTTCGCAGCCGTCGTCGTTTTCTGAATCGACGCCGCCTTCTACGGTAACGCCGTCAAAATCTTCAAGCAGGTTGTCGAGATTGTCGAGGTCTAATTCTTGTTCGCTCATGGATTGTATCCTTGGTTTGAAGGTTGTGGCTTTTAGGTCGTTTGAAAAGGTTTTTTTAGGGTTTCAGACGTCCTTTTTAATGTCTAAGTTGATTGCCTGTTACAGTTGTTTTATCAGCCATTTATAAAGGCACATTCTAAAATTGTTTGAGGTTTTCCGTTAACATTAATCGGTTTTAGTTTTGCTTGCAGGGTTTCGTATTCTTCTAAAATCAAACTGTATTTTCGAATAGGACGGTATTTTCCTTTTAACACCTTACGTGCCTGTTCCAAAGGTACATCCAACAATAAACGGGTGTAGCTGTAACCGGCGGTTTCTAATTGGAACGTCTGGCTGATATGAACCACAGGTAAGCCATAATAAGTACCGCTGAGTTTCAAACGGGTTTGATCAAGAATAAACGATTCCCCATTTTCACTAAACTCCGCGCGGTGCAAAGTCATCGGTGGGTGTACAAGATCACGGTAAGCTTTGGGCAGCTTGACTCTATCGGGATAATTCAAACGTAGGTTTTGATATTTAGAGTCTTTATCGTTCCAGTCGTAGTTTACATCACTAAATGAGTCTAACAGGTTTTCCAAACGTTTATCGAATTGGCAGCCGTTTTCAAATGATTTGAATATAGTTGACCAATCAGGTTGTGTCTGTGCTGAAACCAGCGGGGCGGAGCATAGAATCAAATAAGAAAATAAGTAGCGTGTTTTATTTTTTATTATAGTCATTTTTAGTATTTTCTTGATAAGGCCGTCTGAAAAGTTAAAGGCCTTTTGGATTTTTCAGACGACCTTTTCTCTTGGTTAATGCGCCGCCCATTCAATCGAGTTCAAATCGATACCTTCTTTAAACATTTCCCACAGCGGCGACAGTTCGCGCAGTTTGCCGATTTTGGATTTAATCAGTTCTGCTGCGAATTTCACTTCTTCTTCGGTGGTCATGCGGCCGAAGGTAATGCGCAGGGAGGAATGTGCCAATTCGTCGTTGCGACCAAGTGCACGTAAAACGTAGCTTGGCTCAAGGCTTGCGGAAGTACAGGCGGAGCCGCTGGATACGGCGAGTTCTTTCACTGCCATAATCAGGCTTTCGCCTTCGACGAAGTTGAAGCTGACGTTCAGGTTGTTCGGGGCGCGGTGTTCGAGGTCGCCGTTGATATAGACTTCTTCGATGCCTTCGATGCCTTTGAGGAAGATGTCGCGCAGTTTGCGGTAGTGCGCCATGTCTTGCTCGAGTTCTTCTTTGGCGATGCGGAAGGCTTCGCCCATGCCGACGATTTGATGGGTTGGCAATGTGCCGCTGCGGAAGCCGCGTTCGTGGCCGCCGCCGTGCATTTGGGCTTCGAGGCGGACGCGGGGTTTGCGGCGGACGTACAGGGCGCCAATGCCTTTAGGGCCGTATACTTTGTGGCCGGACATAGACAGCAAATCAACTTTGGCGGCTTCAACATCGACAGGCACTTTGCCACAAGCTTGCGCTGCATCGACGTGGAAAATGATTTTGCGTTCGCGGCAGATTTCGCCGATGGCGGGAATGTCTTGTACCACGCCGATTTCATTGTTCACCCACATTACGGAAACGAGGATAGTGTCGTCGCGGATGGCGGCTTTCAGTACGTCTAAATCAACCAAGCCGTTTTCTTGTACGTCCAGATAAGTTACTTCAAAGCCTTGGCGTTCGAGTTCGCGCATGGTGTCGAGCACGGCTTTGTGCTCGGTTTTGACGGTGATGAGATGTTTGCCTTTGGTTTTGTAGAAGTTTGCTGCGCCTTTGATGGCAAGGTTGTCGGACTCGGTCGCGCCGCTGGTGAAGATGATTTCTTTGGGGTCGGCGTTAATCAGGGCGGCGATGTCGACGCGGGCTTTTTCGACGGCCTCTTCTGCTTCCCAGCCGAATGCGTGGCTGTTGGAAGCGGGGTTGCCGAAGGTTTCGGTCAGGTAGGGAATCATTTTTTCGGCAACGCGTTTGTCAACGGGGGTTGTGGCGGCGTAGTCGAGGTATACAGGGGTTTTGACGGTCATGGTTTGCTCTTTCGTTGGGTCATCTGCCTGCGGTCTTTGCCGTAGGTCGGTTTAATGAATGTGTGTAAAGGTAACGACATGACTGCTGTCGCTGCAGTTTTTTTGTTCAATGATGCTTTGCAGCGTAACGCCGCTGAGGTAGTCATTGATGGTTTTGTTTAAGTTTTCCCAAAGGTCATGGGTCAGACAGGGGGCGCCGTGGTGGCAGTTTGCTTTGCTGCCGCATTGTGTGGCATCCAGTCGGTCTTCGGCTGCGGAAATGATTTGTGCAATATTGATTTGCTCGGCGGGCGCGGCAAGGATGTAGCCTCCGCCTGGGCCGCGTAGGCTTTCAACCAATCCGGCACGGCGCAGCTTGCTGAATAATTGTTCGAGGTAGGAGAGCGATATGCTTTGTCGTTCGCTGATGGCACTGAGTTTGACAGCACCGGTTTGCGCGTTCATCGCCAAATCTATCATGGCGGTTACTGCAAATCGCCCTTTGGTAGTCAGTCTCATGGTGTGGTTGCCTGTGTGGGGCGTTTTTATTAGTGGGGGGAATTGTCTAATATCTGAGTGTTTCAGTCAAGTATGTGACGGCTCGGTTTGATTGTTTGTTTAAATGGTGGCATGGGTTGATTTTTAAATCGGAAAATATTTTCTTTATTTTTCTGTAATTTGGATTTTAGGCCGTCTAAAAAAAGGCTATCAACCCTACAAATATCAGGGTTAAAATGTTTTGATTTAATATTGATACTGATATAGATTATCAAAATTATTCTTAAAATTTAGTTGTTTTGATGGAGCAAAGTGAAGGGTTGTTTGAAATGTTCAGACGGCCTGAACCATCCGTCTTTACCTTAACAGAGGCAATCGACAATGAAATGTGATTTAAGCAAAATAACCTGTATCGAAGACTTGCGCCTTGTTGCCAAACGTAAAATGCCGCGTATGTTTTATGACTATATCGATTCGGGCTCTTGGACAGAAACCACTTATCGTGAAAACACTTCGGATTTCAAAGACATCCGTTTCCGCCAAAAGGTATTGGTTAATATGGAGGGACGCAGTCTCGAAACCAAAATGATTGGGCAGGATGTGAAAATGCCGGTAGCGATTGCGCCGACCGGTTTTACGGGCATGGCGCACGCCGACGGTGAAATTTTGGCGGCGCGTGCGGCGGAAAAATTTGGTATTCCGTTTACGCTTTCAACCATGTCCATTTGTTCGATTGAGGATGTGGCTGAAAACACCAGCGCGCCGTTTTGGTTTCAGCTTTATGTAATGCGTGACCGCGAATTTATGGAAAACCTGATTAAGCGCGCGAAAGATGCCAAATGTTCTGCCTTGGTTTTGACTGCCGATTTGCAGGTTTTGGGTCAACGCCACAAAGACATTAAAAACGGCCTGTCTGCGCCGCCGAAACCGACTATCGCCAATTTAATCAATTTGGCGACTAAGCCCGAATGGTGCATGAAAATGCTGAATACGGAACGCCGCACCTTCCGCAATATTGTCGGACACGCTAAAAACGTCGGCGATTTGTCTTCGCTGTCTTCGTGGACTTCCGAACAATTCGACCCGCGCCTGAGCTGGGACGATGTGGCGCGTATTAAAGATTTGTGGGGCGGCAAGCTGATTATCAAAGGCATTATGGAACCTGAAGACGCGGAAAAAGCAGCGAAAAGCGGAGCGGATGCATTGGTCGTTTCCAATCATGGCGGCCGTCAGCTTGATGATACCGTATCCACCATTAAAGCTTTGCCTGATGTGGTCAGCGCGGTGGGCAGCGACATCGAGGTTTGGATGGACAGCGGCATTCGCAGCGGTCAGGATATTTTGAAGGCTTGGGCTTTGGGTGCAAAAGGCACGATGATAGGCCGCGCGTTCCTGTATGGTTTGGGTGCGTATGGTGAAGAAGGCGTCACCCGTGCGCTGGAAATTCTGTACAAAGAAATGGATATTTCTATGGCGTTTACCGGCCATCGCAATATTCAAGATGTGGATTCCAGCATTTTGCGTTCTACGCGTTGGGCTCAAGATGAATTTTAATTTTTAAACATAGAAAAAGGCCGTCTGAAAATCTGTTTTCAGACGGCCTTTTTATAGACGGCTATTTCTCGTTTTGGCGATACCATTCGATGAAGGCATCGGGTTTGACAAAGCCTAATAAGGGTTCGCTATGACTGCCGTCGGCGCGGACAACAAACACGCCCGGAGGGCCGAAGAGGCCGTATTCTTTCAGTAAGGCCTGATGGTCTGGAGTGTTGGCGGTTACGTCGATTTGGAAGAAGCGTTGCATATCGACTGCTTCGTGTACCTGCGGCTGGTTGAGTGTATAGGCGGCCATTTCTTTGCAGGATACGCACCAGTCGGCGTAGAAATCAATCAGCACGGGCTTGCTTGGGTCGGCTTTCAAAGCGGCATCCATAGCGGCTTTAAGTTCGCCGACATCGGTAAACATCTTACCGTGGTCGGTTTCTTGGCCGGCTTCGGATGGCGGAACCAGCGTTAAGAAGTGGTGCAGGGCGGTGGTTTGTTTATTGAAGCTTTGCCAGCCAAACCACGAGCCGCCAATCAGCAGTAAAAAGCCCAATACGGCGGCAACGGTTTTCAGACGGCCTTTTTGTTTGCCTGATTTTGCCAAAAGCATCAGGGCGGGAACAATCATCAGCAAGGTGTAGAGGCCGACTACTGCGAAATAGGGCAGATGCGGCGTGGCGAGATATACGGCAACGGCCAGCAAAATGAAGCCGAATGCGTATTTGATGCCGTTCATCCAGTCGCCTGCTTTAGGCAGGATATGGCCACCGAATGTGCCGATGATGATGAGCGGTACGCCGGTGCCGAGTGCCAAGACATAAAGCGCGAGGCCGCCTAACACGGCATCGCCGGTCTGGCCGATATAGCCCAAAGCAAATGCCAGCGGAGGCGCAACGCACGGGCCGACAATCAGCGCAGACAAAATACCCATGATGAAGACGGAAACGATTTTACCGCCGGAGAGTTTGCTGCTTTGATTTTGGAAATAGGACTGGACAGAGTTGGGCAGCTGGATATTGAAGAAGCCGAACATCGACAGTGCCAATACCACCATCAGTCCTGCGGCGGCCAGTACGACCCAAGGCTGTTGCAGCCATACGGTCAACAGCGCGCCGGTCAAACCGGCAATCACGCCGACCAAGGTGTAGGTCAATGCCAAACCTTGTACATAAACCATAGACAAGGTGAATGCGCGGCCTTTGCCGGCTTTTTTATCGCCCACGACAATGCTGGAAACAATCGGCAGGAGCGGATACATACAGGCGGTAAAGCTTAAGCCCAAACCTGCGACAAAAAACGCCAACAGGTTGGCGTTTAAAGTATCCCAAGAGAGCTTGAAGCGGCTGCTGTCGGGATTGTTTGCACCGGGCTGGGCAGGCATTGGGCCTTCTGAAGAGGCGGACGGTTGCAAAAAGCGGTCTTTGGCAGAAACCGGCTCATCGCTTTGCGGCTGGTAAACCCCGTTGCCTTTTACGTCAAACTCGGTATCCACAGGCGGATAACACACACCGGCTTCGGCGCAGCCTTGATAAGTCAGCGTCAGTTTGTATTGCGGCGCGGCTTGTTTGTAAGGCAGGTCAACCTGTGCGGTATGGTGGTAAACCGTTTGTTTGCCGAAGAATTCGTCTTCTTTTTCTTCGCCTTTGCTGAATTTGGGTTCGGCCAAGACTTTGTCCGGATCGGTCGTCGCAACGATTTTAGACTGGTACATATAGTAGCCGTCAGCGATTTTGAACTGCACGCTGACGCCTTGAGCAGTTACATTGACTTGAGGCATAAAGGCTTGCTCGGGTGGCAGCAAATCATTGGCATCTACTGCGAATGCGAAGCTGCTCAAGCCTAAAAATGCAATGAGGAAATAAAGGAATTTTTTCATAATATCCACGGATATGCCGTTGAGAAACCGTCATTATAAATGATGGGGAAAACAATCGGCTTAATTTAAGTTAAAGATTACGCGAGTTGTCTAATTCTTTTGAATTATATCGGATTGTAGTTAACCGTACATGAGCGATAGTCTCATGTTATCGTTCAATTTATGCCAAAGGCCGTCTGAAACGTTCAGACGGCCTTTGTTGCTATTCGGCTTAACTTTAAGGATAAGCGATATAAGCGTAAGCGGAATGGTTGTGTATCGATTCGAAGTTTTCACTTTCGACGACGAATGATTCGATGCGTTTGTCGGCTATTAACACCGTGGCCACATCACGGACCATGTCTTCGACAAACTTTGGATTTTCGTATGCTTTTTCCGTTACATACTTTTCGTCAGGGCGTTTGAGCAAGCCGTAGAGCTGGCAGCTTGCCTGTGCTTCAACGTAATCGATGATTTCTTCAATACCTACATCCGCATTCGCAATCAGACTGACCGTTACATGCGAACGTTGGTTGTGCGCGCCATATTGGGAAATTTCTTTTGAACACGGACACAAGGAAGTAACCGGAACCATCACTTTCAAGCTGTGGCTGTATGTACCGTTTTTGATTTCGCCGGTCAGGGTAACATCATAGTCAAGCAGAGATTGGATGCCGGAGACCGGCGCGCTTTTCTTGCGGAAAAACGGGAAGGAAACGCTGATTTTGCCGGAATGCGAATCCAACAGGGCAACCATATCGGCGGTCAGCTTGTGCAGCGTATCGAAATCCAAAGCATCGGTTTGTTTTTCCATCAGGGCGACAAAGCGCGACATATGCGTGCCTTTTTGGTCGGCAGGCAGGAAAACCGTCATGGTCAGGCGGGCGACGGTGGATTGTTCGCCTTCTTTGCTTTTAAGGGAGATTGGAAAGCGCAGGTCTTTGATGCCGACCTGATTAATCGGCAGGTTGCGTAAATCGCGGCTGGATTGCACGTCTGCAATGGCGTTCATGCGTGGTATGTCCTTCATGATAGGATTGTTGAGATGCGTGTGGAGGGAATCGGCTCGTATCGGCCGATTTGCAAATGCGAGATTATATCACTTGCTTTATCTGCCTGCATTGATTGTTTCTATTTTTCAGATAGTGATAAAATCTTCGATTATTCACATCTATATAGGCAGAGACCCAATGAAATTCGCCACGAAAGCCATCCATTCCAGCTACGATTGCGACGAACACAACCGCGCGCTGATGCCGCCTATTTATCAGAACAGTATGTTTGCCTTGCACGAAATCGGCGAGCAGGTTCCTTACCGCTATTCGCGCCTGAGTAACCCGACCCGCCAGGTCTTGGAAGATACCGTTGCCGATTTGGAGCACGGTGCGGCCGGTTTTGCGTTTTCCAGCGGTATGGCGGGGATTGATGCCGTGTGGCGCACATTCTTGCAACCTGGCGATACCATTGTTGCCGTCGCCGATATTTACGGCGGCGCTTATGATTTATTGGTCGATGTTTATCAAAAATGGGGGGTAAACGTTGTTTTTGCCGATTTGGGTAATCCTGACAATTTGGACGAATTGCTCAAAGCGCACAATGTCAAACTGGTGTGGCTGGAAACGCCGTCCAACCCGCTTTTGCGTTTGGTGGACGTCAAAGCCCTTGCCGCGAAAGCCAAAGCGGCCGGTGCGCTGGTCGGCATCGACAACACTTTTGCCACGCCGTATCTGCAACAGCCGTTGGATATGGGTTGCGATTTTGTGTTCCATTCCGCTACCAAATATTTGTGCGGCCATTCCGACGTATTGATGGGCATTGTTGTAGCCAAGACCAAAGAGCTGGCACAGCCTTTGCACGACATGATGGTGCATACCGGCGCGATTGCAGGGCCAATGGACTGCTGGCTGGTGTTGCGGGGTATCAAAACGTTGGCTCTGCGCATGAACGCCCATTGCCAAAACGCACTCGAAATCGCGCGCCGTTTGGAAGCTCATCCTGCCATTGAAAAAGTGTTCTATCCCGGCCTGCCGTCGCACGAACATTACGAACTCGCCAAAACACAAATGCCCAAAGGCATCGGCGGCGTGGTTACGGTTTATCTCAAAAACGACACGCGTGAAGCGGCCAATAGCGTGATTAAAAACATGAAACTGGTCAAAATGGCTTCCAGCCTCGGCGGCGTGGAAAGTTTGGTCAACCATTGCTATTCCCAATCCCACAGCGGCGTACCGCATGATGTAAAAATGGAAATGGGCATCAAAGTCGGCCTGCTGCGTTTCTCTGTCGGTATCGAAGATGTAGACGATATTTGGAACGATATTTCCAAAGCATTGGATACGACTTTGTAAATAAGGCTTAAAGGCCGTCTGAAGGTGGATAGTTTTCAGACGGCCTTTAGTAATCAATTAGGGATAGACATGAAGACATTATTCGGTGCATTGATGAGTATGGTAGTTTTGGCAGCTTGTACATCTCCTTCAGCATCTCAGCCTGAACAAGCCTCTAAAGCGCAGGTGCAAACTCAACAAACGGCTCAGCCTACTTTAGCCGCCAAATGGCGTGTTATTGCTTTCAATAAACTCACCGAAAAAGAATTGGCGGATAAAAACGCTTATTTAGATTTCAGCGAAATGCCCAAGGCCCATGGCAATATGGGTTGCAACGGCATGATGTTCCAAGTGAATGTAATCGGTGCGGATAAAGTTGATTTTGGCCCTATCGCGGCAACCAGAATGCTGTGTGAAGACATGAAGCTGGAAAATGCGTTTTTGCGCAAACAAAGCGTATGGAATTATCGTTTTGACGGTAACGATTTGATTTTGGAACAAAAAGGCATCAGTATCCGTTTGCGCCGTGAATAATTGTAAAGGCCGTCTGAAAATAAATATTTCAGACGGCCTTTTGAATCTTTATAATAAGCCCTATTTGAAACTGATACCGAATATCAAGGAAACCTATTATGGCAGCTTCTCCAGAAGCCAAGTTTACCGAAGAAAAAGTCTTGTGGATCAAACACCATACGCCTAAGCTGATGACTTTTGCCATCAGCCGCCCTGAGTCCTACCGTTTTTCGGCAGGGCAGTTTTCGCGTCTTGGTTTCCGTGACGGCGAGGGCTTTATTTGGCGCGCGTATTCCGTCGTATCTGCCGAATACGCCGATACGCTTGAGTATTTCGCAGTGTTAATCGAAGGCGGTCCGATGTCGGCGCGTTTTGCCGCCATGAAAGAGGGCGACACCATTTTGCTGGATAAAACGGCTACCGGTTTCCTCTTGCCCGAGCGTTTCCCCGACGGCAAAGATTTGGTCATGCTCTGCACGGGTTCCGGCATTGCGCCTTTCCTCTCCATTATCGAGCAACCTGAAATCTGGCAGCGTTTCGACCGTTTGGTTTTGGCGCATTCCGTCTCTTACGCCGACGAATTGATTTTCAACCAGCGTCTTGCCGATTTGAAAGAGCATCCGCTGATTGAAGAATATTTCCATAAATTCACTTTTGTTCCGGTTACCACGCGTGAGGAAACGGAAGGCGCATTGAGCGGCAAACGGATTCCCGAATTGCTGAAGAATGGCGGTTTGGAAGCAAAAATCGGCTTCAAGTTTACCAAGGCCGATACGCGCTTTATGGTTTGCGGCAATCCGGCAATGGTCAAAGACACTTTCCAAGCCCTGATGGATTTGGGCTATGCCATGCACCGCAACCGCATCCCCGGCGAAATCATGATGGAAAATGGTTTTTAACAGATAAATGGTCAAAGGCCGTCTGAAAGTTTCAGACGGCCTTCAATATTAAATATAAACCGAAAAACAGAGAAAATATGAATATCAAACAATTGATCCAAGCCCTGCCCAAAGCCGAGCTGCACGTCCATATCGAAGGGACGTTCGAGCCGGAATTGATGTTTGAAATCGCCAAGCGCAACCACATAGCGATTCCTTATGAAAATGTCGAAGCGGTACGGCAGGCTTATGATTTTCACAATTTGCAGTCGTTTTTGGATATTTATTATGCCGGTGCCGGCGTATTGTTGCACGAGGCGGATTTTTACGATTTGACCCGCGCGTATCTTGAGCGTTGCCGCGAAGACAATGTCGTGCATACGGAAATATTTTTCGATCCGCAAACCCATACTGCGCGGGGCGTGGCGTTTGAAACCGTGATTAACGGCATTGTCCGCGCCTGCCGTGAAGCCGGGCAGCAATGGGGCATAAGCACGCGTTTGATTATGTGTTTCCTGCGGCATTTGTCGGAAGAAAGCGCATTTGAAACCTTAAATCAGGCTTTGCCGTATAAAGAACACATCATCGGCGTAGGTTTGGATTCGAGCGAGCTGGGGCATCCGCCGTCTAAGTTTGAGCGCGTGTTTGCGCAGGCGCGGGCGGAGGGTTTGTTGACGGTAGCGCATGCCGGAGAAGAAGGTCCGCCGGAATATGTTTACGAGGCTTTGGACTTGCTGCATGTCCGCCGTATCGATCATGGCGTACGGGCGGAAGAAGACGAGGCGTTGATGGCGCGTTTGATTGCAGAGCAAATGCCGTTGACCGTTTGCCCGTTGAGCAATTTGAAATTAAAAGTATTTCCGGAGATGGTAAAACACAATTTGCGCCGTATGTTGCAACGCGGCGTGTTGGTAACCGTCAATTCCGATGATCCGGCGTATTTCGGCGGCTATATGAACCGCAATTTTGAAGCGCTTGCCGAGGCTTTGGATTTGAGTGCTGAAGAAATCAAAACCTTGTGCGCCAATTCATTCCGCGCTTCGTTTTTGAGCGAGGCGGAAAAGGAAGAATGGATACGGAAGATTGAAGGTTTTCATGTTGAATAACGATAAAAGGCCGTCTGAAAAAGTTTCAGACGGCCTTTTATCATGACGGTTAATAGTCGACTTTGATTTTAGGCGTTTCCTGCGCGGCTTTGTATTCTTCTTCCAATTCAAAGCGCAGCGGATACAAATTCAATTTTTCCATCAGCAGGCGGTCGCCGTCTTCGTCCGGATTGCCCGTAGTCAGCAGCTTGTCGCCGTAGAAAATCGAGTTTGCACCAGCCATGAAACACATGGCCTGCATGGATTCGGGCATATTGCTGCGGCCTGCGGATAGGCGGACGTAACTGTGCGGCATGGTAATGCGCGCGACGGCGATGGTACGGACAAATTCCGTCCAGTCCAAATCTTCGGCATCGGCCAGCGGCGTGCCTTCCACTTTGACCAACTGGTTGATCGGCACGCTTTCGGGCTGCGGGTCGAGGTTGGCAAGACTGGCAATCAGGCCTGCACGTTCGGCGCGGGTTTCGTTCATGCCGACGATGCCGCCGCAGCAGACTTTCAAACCGGCATTGCGGACTTTGCCCAAAGTATCCATGCGGTCTTCGTGTTTGCGGGTGTGGATGATGTCGTTGTAGCGTTCGGGGTCGGTGTCGAGGTTGTGGTTGTAGTAGTCCAAACCGGCTTTTTTGAAGTCTTCCGCCATGCCGTCTTCGAGCATACCGAAGGTGCCGCACACTTCCATACCCAAGCTTTTCACCGCGCTGATGATTTCGGAAACGACAGCCACGTCTTTGGGCTTGGGACCGCGCCATGCCGCACCCATGCAGAAACGGCTGGCGCCGCGCGATTGGGCAATTTTGGCTTTTTCGACGATTTCGTCCACATCCATCATCTGCTCTTTGCCCAGATTGGTGTTGTGGTGTGCCGATTGCGGGCAGTAGGCGCAGTCTTCGGGACAGCCGCCGGTTTTGATGGAGAGCAGAGTGGAAAGTTGGATTTCGCACGGATTGAAGTTTTGGCGGTGGATTTCGGCAGCTTGGAAAACGAGGTCCAGGAAAGGCAGTCCGAATAAAGCCTCGACATCGCATTTTTTCCAATAACGCGCAGTCGGATGCGGCTTGCGCTCGGTTTGACGGCGCAAGGCTACGGGAGATACGGTCATAGTGTGTTCTTTCGTGTTTACAGCGGCACAGTGTCGCTGACGGCTTGACTGCCGGCGCAATGACGGCAGCAGCAGGTTTGAAATCAATATAAAAAGCCGTCTGAAACGGCGCAGCAAGTGTAACGCTTTTGATAATGTAGGGCAAATGTTTCAGACGGCCTGAAATATGGTCTGCCCGGGTTTGCTATAATCGCATTTTTAATTTTTCCGTTTTCTTATGAACGCGCCCAAAGCCTTCGCCGTACTCGGCCCGACCGCCGGCGGTAAAACCGCACTGGCCTTAAATATTGCCCAATCGTTGCCGGTGGAAATCATCAGTTTGGATTCCGCGCTGGTGTATCGCGGCATGGACATCGGTACGGCCAAGCCGACTGCCGAAGAGCTTGCCACCGTACCGCATCATTTGATTGATATTATCTCGCCGCTTGAAAGTTACAGCGCGGCGGATTTTGTCGGCGACTGCGTGCGCTTGGTGAACGAAATACATGCGCGCGGTCGCTATCCGCTGATTGTCGGCGGCACGATGATGTATTTCCACGCGCTGACGGAAGGTTTGAACGATTTGCCCAGCGCGGATGCGGCAGTGCGCGCACAGCTTCAGGCGGAAAAGAACGAACACGGTCTGGCAGGCCTGTATCGCCGTTTGCAGGAAGTTGACCCGATTACGGCAAGCCGTCTGAAAGCCAATGACAGCCAGCGCATTGAGCGCGCTTTGGAAGTCTATCTTCTGACCGGCAAGCCTTTGAGCGAACATTTCACAGAGCAGAAGCAGGCCGCGCCTTTATTGGATTTATGCACGGTTGCCCTGATTCCCGAAGACCGTCATTTGTTACACCGCCAAATCGAAAAACGCTTTTTAAATATGCTGGAACACGGTTTCCTCGATGAAATGCACGCCTTACGCCGTGATTATCCGCAACTGCATGCCGATATGCCGTCTATGCGTTGCGTGGGCTACCGCCAGGCTTGGGATTATCTCGAAGGCGAAACAGATTATGACACCTTTGTCGAAAAAGGCATTGTTGCCACACGCCAGCTTGCCAAACGCCAGTTGACCTGGTTGCGGAAAATTCCTTTGGCGCACACGTTAGATCCTTACGCAGACAGCGATTATGTTCAGACGGCCTTAGCCTTGGCGCGTCGACATTTTCAGGAATAATCCATGCTGACTACGCCACCACTTGCGCCTAAGACGTTGGCCGCATTAAAAGAATTGGGTATTCGTACACTGGAAGATTTGCAAAAAATCGGCGCAGTCCGCGCATTTCTATTGCTGAAAGCATCGGGTTTGACCGTAACCAAAAGCACCTTGTGGCAACTGGACGCGTTGGTTTCAGGTGTGGATGTCCGGCATATGTCCGAGGAGAGAAAGACTGAGCTGGGCGAAGCATTAAAAAACCATCCGCCTGTTGCCGTTTTCCCTTCTCAAAGCGATATGGAAGCCTTTATGCGGCTGGCGATAGAACAGGCCAGACAATCGGCGGCATTGGGCGAAGTGCCGGTTGGCGCGGTCATCGTATATCAAAGCGAGGTAATCGCAGCGGCACACAATACCTGCATTGGCGACCACAATGTCAGCCACCACGCCGAAATCAACGCGCTTGCTACCGCCGGTAAAGCCTTGCAAAACTATCGTTTGGAAGATTGCGACGTGTACATCACATTAGAGCCTTGCTCCATGTGCGCATCTGCCTTGATACAGGCACGGGTCGGGCGTGTGATTTATGGTGCGGCCGAACCCAAAACCGGTGCGGCAGGCAGCGTGGTCGATTTGTTTGCCGACAAACGTCTGAACAAGCATACCGCAATTTTGGGCGGCATATTGGCAGAAGAATGCCAAAGCGTATTGCAGGATTTCTTTGCGGCCAAACGGAAGGCCGTCTGAATTTCAGACGGCCTGTCAGCAAAAATACTTTATTTTAAATTTTCGGATTTCCCATGTCAGTCAATCATTACGAAAATTTCCCAGTCGGCTCCATTGTGCTGCCGCGCCGTTTGCGTAAGCCGGTTCACGCCGTTTACGCTTTTGCACGGATGGCGGACGATATTGCCGACGAAGGCAATGCCGAAGCAGCCGAACGCCTGCGCCAACTGGACGAACTAAAGGCAGAGTTAGACCGTATTGCACAAGGTGGGAAACCACAAACGGCTTTGATGCAACGTTTATATAACGAAGCGATTGAGCCGTTTCAATTACCGTTGCAGCCGTTTTATGATTTGCTGGCGGCGTTCAGTCAGGATGTGGTCAAAACCCGTTATGAAAACTTTGGCGAATTGATTGCTTATTGCCGTTTGTCCGCCAACCCGGTGGGGCGCATTATGCTGCATTTGTACGGGCAAACCGATGAAGTGAGTATGGCGCAAAGCGACGGCATTTGCACTGCTTTGCAGCTGATTAATTTCTGGCAGGACGTGGCGGTAGATTGGCAGAAAGGGCGCGTGTACATCCCTCAGGAAGATTTGCAGAAGTTCAAAGTCAGCGAAGAGCAGATTGCGGTCGGTAAAGCCGACTTCGCTTTTCAACGGCTGATGGCGCATGAGTGCCAACGTGCTTTTCAAATGCTGAAGGCTGGCTCGCCGTTGGGGAAAATCCTCAAAGGACGAATCGGTTTTGAGCTGCGCATGATTATTGTCGGCGGCCAGTTGATTTTGCAGAAGCTGGACGGTTGCAAATATGACGTGTTTAACCAGCGCCCGCTGTTGGATAAGAAAGACTGGATGATTATCATCAAACGGGCTTTGATGAAGAAATAAAAAAAGGCCGTCTGAACTTAATGTTTCAGACGGCCTTGATGTTTTCGATTAGCGGTTTTTCAAACGGCTGATGCGGTTGTCCAAAGAAGGATGGGTGCTGAACCAAGAATCTTTGGCATCACTGGCAATGCCCATTGCCGTCATGGTTTGCGGCAAATCGCTGGGGTTGCCTTTCAAGCGTTGCAGGGCGGCAATCATTTTCGGCGCGCCCACCAATTTTGCAGCGCCCGCATCGGCGCGGTATTCGCGTTGGCGGCTGAACCACATCACAATAATGCTGGCAAGGAAGCCGAATACAACCTGCAAGACCATGCTGACCATGAAATATGTGCTTTGAGAAGTGCTGCCGTCATTGTTGCGCGCCACCATGCTGGAAACGATACGCGCCAAGAAGACGACAAAAGTATTCACAATACCTTGAATCAGTGTCAGCGTTACCATATCGCCGTTGCCAACGTGTGCCATTTCATGCGCCAAAACGGCTTCGACTTCATCGCGGGTCATGTGGTCGAGCAGGCCGGTACTGACAGCGACGAGCGAGCTGTTTTTGGTCGCGCCGGTTGCAAAGGCGTTAGGCTCTGGCGAGTTGTAAATGGCGACTTCCGGCGTTTTCAGATTCCATTGGCGGGCTTGTGCTTCAACAGTTGCCAACAGCCAAGCTTCTTCTTCGCTTTGGGGCTGGTCGATGACGACGGCGCCGACCGAGTGTTTGGCGATGGTTTTCGACATCAGCAGGGAGACAATCGAGCCGCTGAAGCCGACGACTGCGGAATAAGCCAACAGGCTGCCGACTTGGTCGGTACTGTTGATGCCCAAGATGGCCAAAACAACACGGATGACAACCAAAACGGCGATATTGGTTGCAATAAACAAGAAAATGCGTTTCACCGATTATTCCTTTTTAGTGTGGTTTGTGAGGTGATTTTTATATGGGCGCATTGTCTCAAAAACTCTATAGAGATGAAACAGCATGATAGGCAAAGGTATGCAAATTCAAAGCAATTGAAGCAAAGGCCGTCTGAAAAGGCAGTCTCAACCAGTGAGAATCGCTTTTCAGAAGGCCTTTGATAGGTAAAACTATCTGCCGGCTTCTTCCAGCCAGTTGCGCGGTATGAGGAATTGATTGAGGCGTGCTTCGGGCGAACCTTTTTCCGGCGCATATTGATACTCAAAGCGCACCAAAGGCGGCATGGACATCAAAATGCTTTCCGTGCGTCCGCCGCTTTGCAGGCCGAACAGCGTGCCTCTGTCCCAAACCAAGTTAAATTCGACATAGCGTCCGCGGCGGTAGAGTTGGAAATCGCGTTCACGTTCCCCATAAGGCGTGTTTTTGCGTTTGGCCACAATCGGCAGATACGCTGCGATATAGCCTTCTCCGACCGCCTTGATAAAATTCAAGCAGGTATCGAAATCCCAGCGGTTTAAATCGTCAAAAAACAGGCCGCCCACGCCGCGTGTTTCGTTACGGTGTTTCAAGTAGAAATATTCGTCACACCATTGTTTGAATTCAGGATAAACCGATTCGCCAAATGGTGCGCATACGTCTCGCGCTACGGTGTGCCAATGCACAATATCTTCTTCAAAAGGATAAAACGGCGTCAAATCAAAGCCGCCGCCGAACCACCAAACCGGCTCGGCATTTTCAGGATAGGCAATAAAAAAGCGTACATTGGCATGGCTGGTCGGCACATACGGATTTTTTGGATGAATGACCAGCGACACGCCCATGGCTTCAAACGCCGCGCCCGCCAACTCAGGACGATGGGCCGTGGCAGAAGCCGGCATTTTGCTTCCCTTTACATGCGAAAAATTCACGCCCGCCTGCTCGAATACTGCACCGTTTTTTAATACGCGGGTTTCACCGATGCCCAATTTCCCCGTCCATGCTTCATGCACAAATTCGGCTTCTCCATCTTCTTGCTCCAGCGCGGCGCAGATTTGGTTTTGCAGGGTTTTGAGGAGGTTTAGAACGGATTCTGTGTGCATGATATATCCTTGATGGTGTTTTGTTATGGGCAAATTTTTGCACAGGCCTATCTTGTAACCAAGCTTCATTCATCAGCAATAGATTGAAAGGTATCGATGATGTTGTGATACCTTTCAGACGGCCTTGATTTATTCAGTAAAAAAGGTATGTGCGCCCAAATAGTTTTTGGCGTAAAACGGGGTGGAAAGTTTTTCGGTTTTGATGGTTTTGCCGCTGCTGGGGGCGTGGATGAATTCGCCGTTGCCGATGTAGAGGCCGACATGGGAATATTTGTGTGCGCCGCCGGTATTGAAAAAGACAAGATCGCCGGCTTTTAATTTGTCGTCGGGAATTTTTCGGCTGGCGGCGGCCATATCGCGTGCGGTGCGTGGCAGGTTGACGTTGAGGGCGTTTTTATAGACGAATTGGATCATGCCGCTGCAGTCAAAGCCTGTGGCTGTGGTACTGCCGCCCCATTTGTAGGGCGTGCCGATCAGGCCCATGCTGTGAAGCATTAATTCCTGCGAACCTTGTGTGCGGTCGATATGGGAAATGCGGACAGGTTGGACTTTTCTGGCGGTTGTTTGCGGCTTGTGGGTTTTGTGTTTGCCGGTGGTGCCGCAAGAGGCCAACAATAGGCCGGCGGTACAAACAAATAGGGTTTTGCAGATGAGTCGAGACATGATGAATTCCTCCGGCCGCATGATTTATGTTTTCAGACGGCCTCTATAATAATCCTTCTATGGGCAGGATGGACAGGATTTTTGAAGTAACCCGTTTCCAGAATTTGGCTTCTGGTTCTTGTGCGTAAGTTCGTTTTTCACTTGGGTCATACCAGTATAGTTTATTGTAATTGCCAAGCGTTACCTGATAGGCGTAGTTTGGGGTGGTCGTAACGAGGGTGCGCTGCATTTGGCCTGCGATTTCGGGACTTTCGATGACGACACCCATTTCGGTATTGAGCCGTGCGGAACGTGGGTCAAGGTTGAATGAACCGATGAAAATGCGTTTTTCATCCACGATGAATGTTTTGGCGTGCAAGCTGGTGGCGGAGCTACCGGTCAAGCCGCGGTCTTTGGTGGTCGGAACGGCATGATTGGGTTGGAGTTCGTATAGTTTGACCCCAGCTTTGAGCAAGGGCTTGCGGTATTTGACGTAACCGGAATGGACGGCGGCAACGTCGGTTGCTTGGAGCGAATTGGTCAAAACGGTAACATCCACGCCGTTGTGTATCAGCTTTTCTATGGCTTTGACACCTGATTTTGTGGGAACAAAATAAGGCGAGACAAGGTAAACGCTTTTTTCAGGTTGCTTGAGGGCGTCTTGCAGGCGTTCGGAAATAGGCGGTTTGTGCCGGTCACGGTCTAAGCCTTTGGCCGGATCGTCGCTGATTAAGCGTGTGCTGACGCTTTGCCATTCCATATGGTTGCTCTGCATTTTTTGATAGAGACTGGAATGCTCGATGCTTTGGCGATAGCGGATGAGCGTTTGATTTTTATCTTGGTCGGTGTAATTAAGTTCGGCCAGTCCTTTTTGCAGGTTTCCCCGTTTGATGACACTGGTCGCGTTATAGGCGGAATGGCTTGACCAGTAGCGGTCGAAGTCTTGGGAAACTTCGGTTACTACGCGGCCTGTGGCAAGAATGTCGAGGTCGGCAAAGATGGTATCGTCGTTAACCTTGAAATATTCGTCGCCGATATTGCGGCCGCCTAAAATGGTGGCACGGTTGTCGGCGGTAAACGATTTGTTGTGCATCCGGCGGTTAAGTCGCGGGAAGTCGGCAACATAGCCGAGTGCACGCCATTTTCTGAAAATAAAGGGATTAAACAAACGGACTTCGATATTGGGATGATTGTCGAGTGCCAGCAGGAGATCATCCATGCCGTTGGTGTTGTTGTCGTCCAGAAGCAAACGCACACGGACGCCGCGTTCGGCCGCGCGATGAATCAGGTTGAACAAAAGCTTGCCGGAGATGTCGTTGTGCCAGATATAGTACTGTAAATCAAGGGTATGGTCGGCGGATTCAATCAGGGCGGCTCGGGCGACAAAGGCTTCATGGGCATCGTTCAGCAGATAGATATGGGAAATATCGGCCTTTGAGGGGGCGGAAGGAATACCTAAGGTGCTGTCCAGTCGTGGCGTTGAAGGGATGTCAAGATAACTGCTTTGGGTGCGTTCGTCCAGTGATGGCAAAAACGCGGCGCAACCGCCCAATAGCAGGGAATAAAGAAGAGGAAGATGAAATTTCATGGGAAACCGGTACAAACAATCCCTACCTAAATGACATTTAGGCAGGGATTGAATTGAAATTAGGTTGCTTGAATCAGCTTAGAAGGCAACATAATTTGCCGGATTGACCGGTTTGCCGTTTTGACGGATTTCAAAGTGCAACTGGGTGCGGGATGCATCGGTATTACCCATGTGGGCAATGGTTTGGCCGCGTTTCACGGTTTGGTTTTCATTAACCAGCAAGCGTTGGTTGTGGCCGTATGCGCTCAAGAATGAGGAGTTGTGTTGGATGATGACCAAGTTGCCGTAACCGCGTAAACCTGAGCCTGCGTAAACGACTTTACCATCTGCCGCTGCAACGACAGGCTGGCCTTGCGTACCGGCAATATCCACGCCTTTGTTGCTGCCGCCGAAGTTGGCGATAACGTTACCGGTAGTCGGACGCTGCCATGTGATGCCGCTGACGTTGCGGCTGCTGCCGGTAGATACTGTCGGTGTATTGGCAGGTGTGCTTGGAGTCGGAGCGGTGGTTGTGGTTGTCGGAGTAGAAGGTTTGCTTGCAGAAGCTGCCGGTGCAACGTAGCCTTCAGGTTTTACGCGCAGGGTTTGGCCAACGCTGATGGTGTTGTCGGCCAAGTTATTCCATGCACGCAGATTGTCTTGGGTAATGTTGTAGCGTTTGGAGATGTTGTAAACGGTATCACCGCGAACGACGGTATGTGTCGCTGCATTAATATCGACAGGCGCATAAGAAGGCGTGTAAGTGCCAGTGCTGCCGCTGTTGTACGTTGGCGCAGGTGTACTTGCCGGCGGAGTGTATGGCGCATCTGCCGCAGGGCTGGTGTTGGTATTGTAAGGCGCGGCACCGTAAGGATTGTCAGCAGTAGAGCTTGTTGTTGAACCACCGCTTTGTGTGCCGACGACTACAGGAGCCGGTTGTTGGCTGGCACAGGCTGCAAGTAATAAAACCAAAGCTGCCGATCCGGCATAAGATACACTTTTTTTCAACATGTTAATGACTTTCGTATTCGGGTAATTGTTCTCGTCGGGGCATATCATAATAAAAATATGCTTGTTTCTCAAGTGTTCGGCTGTTAGGGACTGTTAAGGCGCAGGGATTTCTGACCAAAAGGAGGCGGTTTGCTCCATTTGTCCGTAGGCAGTCAAATCGACTTGCAGGGGGGTAATCGTGATGAAGCCGGCCGCGCATTCGCCAAAGTCGGTACCTTCTTCGCTGTCGGAAACATCGCCGACCGGCCCAATCCAATAAATTTGTTCGCCACGTGGATTATACATGGGAACAATGCTTTGTTCATGATGACGACGGCCAAGCCGTGTAATTTTTATGCCTTGGATATCCTCAGGTGCGACGGCAGGGATATTGATGTTCCATAAGATGGGTTCGGAAATAGGACGTTTGAGAAAGTAGGAAAGCAGTATCCAAGCGGCTTTTTCCGCGGTTTCCCAATAACGGCCGCTGGAATCGGCAAGCGAAAAGGCAATGGCGGGAATGCCCATCAGATAAGCTTCCGTTGCGGCGGCAACCGTACCGGAATAAAGCGTATCATCCCCCATGTTTGCCCCGTTGTTAATGCCGGATAAGACTAAGTCGGGTTTAAAATCGGCAAGGGCATGCTGGCCGACATGAATGCAGTCGGTGGGGGTGCCATTCACATAGTAAAACCCGTTTTCCGCCTGTTTCAGTTGTAAAGGACGGTCTAAAGTCAGGGAATTGCTGACGCCGCTGCGATCGCGTTCGGGCGCAACCACTCTGACATTGGCAAATTCTGCACATACTCTTGCCAAAACTGCCAAACCGGGCGCAAGATAACCATCGTCGTTTGAGATTAATATGTTCATGTGACAATATTGTGTCTATCGGTAAGATGGGCGGTATTGTACTGGTTTGCTTGAGCGATTGTCCATGAATCGGCAACGTTTGGGCGGAAAGGATAATAATGAAACATTATGAATTGGACCCCAAAGCTTTATTGGGTGGCGTGATTGCTTCAGACGGCAATCAGGAGATTGTTCAGCTTTCACTGCAGAAGAATAATGAAATTCCGGCATATGAGGCGGATGCGATTATTTTGCTTTTGGTTTTAAACGGCAAAGCCGAAATCAAAACAGTGGACGAAGTTTTGCAAACCGAAGGCTTGCAAGTTATTCGTCTTGAACCGATGGAAGCACACAGCATTCGCGCCTTGGCCGATAACACTAATATTTTGGTTATCAAACAATTGATTCATGAAACCGGTCTCAGCAAACGTTTGAGATTTGGAAGTTGCTGTCTGTAATGGCAATAAAGGCCGTCTGAAAAGTTTCAGACGGCCTTTTTAAAATCAGCTAGATTTATTTCAAACCTTTTTTCACCAAGTCTTCATAACCGCCATGGTTGGTTACGTTGGTGTAGCCGGCTTTTTTCAGCTCGGTCAGCGCAGCTTCTGCTCGGCGGCCGCTGCGGCAGTAGAGGTTGACCGGTGCGTTTTTATCCGAGCTGACGGATTTGATGCGTTCAACGATTTGGTCGTGCGGAATATTGAGCGCACCTTGCAAATGGCCTTCTTTGAATTCTTCGGCAGAGCGGACATCAATCCAAACGCCTTTTGCTTTTGCAGGCTGTACCGCGCTTTTTTCAACTTTAGGCATAGAGGCAGCGGAAGCGGCCAAAGGAGTGGCGATGGCGGCGGCAAAAAGTACGGCGGTCAGCAGTTTCTTCATGATTCAATCTCCTGTTAGATAGAAAATAATATAATAACTATATCAGTTTAGCATTTCATCAGGCCGTCTGAAAGGGAAGTTGTCTTTCAGACGGCCTGATTTTACAAGCTGATTAGCGTTGGGTTTCTACTGCTTCTAAGGCGCGCAAAGCGTAGGTATAAGCAGCACCTGCGTTTAGAGAAATAGCGGTGGCCAATGCGCCGGCGATTTCACTGTCGGTTGCCCCTGCTTTGGCAGCGGCGGCTGCGTGCACGCTGATGCAGCTTTCGCAACGTGTGGTAATGGCAACGGCAATGGCGATCAGTTCGCGTGTTTTGGCATCCAGTGCTTCGGCAGCGGCTGCTTGTTCCAGCGCGCCGTAGGCTTGCAGCATTTTAGGATGGCTTTTGCCCAATTCGCCGAATGATTTTTTTACCAAGGCTGTGTGTTCAGGCCAATCTTTAAACATGATATTTCCTTTCTTGATGTATTCGGATAAGAATCAAAAAATCCTATCCGTTTGTGTTTGGTGTGTGTATTATTGCAATAATCAGACGAATTAAATCGTCAAAACATCTCATTTATTGGTAAAAAACACTATGGATATTTTAGATAGACTGGTCGAATTGGCGCAGATAAAGGGCAGTGTGGATGTTCAGTGCCTGTTTCAAGGGGAGTGGTATGTGCGGCATGAGCCCAAACGTGCGCATGGTTTGGTGCATATCGTAACCGCCGGTTCGGGCTATATCCGAATTGATGGAGAGAAAGAGGCCAGGCTGCTGAGTGCGGGGGATATTATTTTCTTCCCGCGCAGCGTTGGCCATACTTTGAGCAGCGACAGCAGTTGTGAAAATTTTGGTGTTCGCGTGCTGACGGCTGAGAATGGTGCATTTAAAGTCAAGCAAAGTCATGCCGGTGGAGAGGCGGCTTTGCATCTTTTTTGCGCACGGTTTGAATATGAAGCGCAGGCGGATATGATGACGGGACTGCCCGATATCGTTTTATTGAACATCAACCATCCATCTTTGCAGTATTTGGTGACATTATTGCAATATGAGAGCAGTCAGGCTTTATCCGGCTCAGTAGCGGTTGTGAACGCATTGGCTTCGGTGTTGCTGGTCTTTCTGCTTCGTGCCTGTTTGGAGAAAAATGAGAAAGCGCAATTAAGCGGTTTGCTGAATGGTTGGCAGGATAAACGTTTGCGGAATTTGCTTCAGGCAGTCGTCGAAAAGCCGGAAGAAGAATGGAATATTGAGAAAATGACTGCGATGGCCAATTTGTCCCGTGCCCAGTTGATGCGGGTATTCAAGCAGCAGACGGGAACAAGCCCGCATGCCTTTGTTAACAGCATCCGCTTGCAGCAGGGGGCGTTATTGTTGAAACAGACGGCGGATTCAGTTTTATCGGTTGCGCTCTCGGTCGGTTTTCAATCGGAAACGCATTTTGGTAAGGCATTTAAAAAGCAATATGGGATATCGCCGGGGCAATATCGTAAAAATGACCGACCTGATGAAGCGGCGGTGCAGGCGGAAGAAATGTCGATTTACTTTATTTAAACAGATGATAAAAGACCGTCTGAAAGTGTAAAAGTGAAATCTAGGATTTCCAAAACACTTTTCAGACGGCCTTGATTTTAAAGCATGTCAATCAAACAGGATTAGTCCAGTTTTTTGAAATGGCGGCGACGTTCCAACTCGCTCAGGTAGCGTTTGCGCAGACGGATGGATTGTGGCGTGATTTCAACCAGTTCGTCATCGTCGATAAACTCAACTGCGCCTTCCAAAGTCAATTTGATAGGCGTGGTCAGGCGGACGGCTTCATCTGTACCGCTGGCACGGATGTTGGTCAGTTTTTTGCCTTTCAGAGGGTTTACCACCAAGTCGTTATCACGGCTGTGAATACCGATAATCATACCTTCGTAGACTTTGTCGTTTGGAGAAATGAACATACGGCCGCGGTCTTCCAAGTTCCACAGGGCGTAAGCAACGGCTTCACCTTGCTCTTGAGAAACCAGTACGCCGTTGTGTCGGCCGGGCATATCAGGTTTAACCGGAGCATAGTCATCAAAAACGTGGCTCATCAAGCCGGTACCGCGGGTCAAGGTCATAAATTCACCTTGGAAACCGATCAGGCCGCGTGCAGGAATATGGTATTCCAAACGTGTACGACCGTTACCGTCGCTTTCCATATTGGTCAATTCGCCACGGCGGCGGCCGAGTTCTTCCATGACCGCGCCTTGGTTTTCATCCGGTACGTCCACGGTCAGGTTTTCGTAAGGCTCGCATTTTTGACCATTGATTTCACGGAATACCACGCGCGGCTTACCGACTGCCAATTCAAAGCCTTCGCGACGCATGTTTTCCAACAAAATGGTCAAGTGCAATTCGCCGCGGCCGGAAACGCGGAAGACATCGGCATCGGCAGTGTCTTCAACACGCAGGGCAACGTTGGTCAGCAATTCTTTTTGCAGGCGGTCGCGAATTTGGCGGGAAGTTACGAATTTGCCTTCAGTACCGGCCAGAGGGGAAGTGTTGACCATAAAGTCCATGGTCAGTGTCGGCTCGTCCACGCTCAACATCGGCAAGCCTTTGGGATTGTCTTTGTCGGTAATGGTTACGCCGATACCGATGTCTTCGATACCGGAAATAATCACGATGTCGCCGGCTTCAGCTTCTTCCAAAGGTACGCGTTCCAAGCCTTGGAAGCCTAACAGCTGATTGATGCGGCCTTGGGCGACTTGTTCTTCATGATTCATGACGGCAACGACTTGGCCGGGTTTGATGCGGCCGTTCAGGATGCGGCCGATACCGAGGCGGCCGGTGTAGTTGTCGTAGTCCAGTTGGGAAATTTGCAATTGCAGCGTTTCGTCCGCGCTGCCGCTTGGTGCAGGCGTGTGTTTTAAGATGGTCTCAAACAGAGGACGCATATCGTTGCTCTCGTCGGTTTCTTCCAATTTGGCAAAGCCGGAGAGGCCGGAAGCATAAACGATAGGGAAGTCCAATTGTTCGTCTGTTGCACCTAAGCTGTCGAACAATTCGAATGTTTGGTCGATAACCCAGCTAGGACGGGCGGACGGTTTGTCAATTTTGTTGATGACGACAATCGGTTTCAGACCCAAAGCCAAGGCTTTTTTGGTCACGAAACGGGTTTGCGGCATAGGGCCTTCTTGTGCGTCAACCAACAGTACGACACAGTCGACCATGCCCAATACACGTTCCACTTCGCCACCAAAATCGGCGTGTCCCGGGGTATCTACGATGTTGATGTGGTAGCCTTCGTATTCGATGGCGGTATTTTTAGCGAGAATGGTAATGCCGCGTTCTTTTTCAAGATCGTTGCTGTCCATGACACGTTCTTCGACTTGCTGGTTGGAACGGAATGTACCGGACTGGCGCAGCAATTGGTCAACTAATGTGGTTTTGCCATGGTCGACGTGGGCGATGATGGCAATATTGCGGATTTGTTTCATGATAATTTATAAGGTTTAGCTGGTTGCTTAAAAAAAAGATAACTGGCAATTATAGCACGATTCGCAAGTGATGACGGAATGGGTGATTCAAAAAAATGAGGCAAAAGCAGTTGAGAATAATTCATAATTAAATTTGATTGATTTTGCCGGATTATTTGCTTTTATTTATGGTTAACGAATGTAAATGTTTTTGAATAATGCAATGGATTCTTAATACTAATGTCAAAAAAATATTATTAAAAACAGGGGGTTAATTTTTCAGACGGCCTTTAGGGTGGGTTAAATTTTTTGATAATTGTTTGTATTTTAAATAAAAAATTTGTCAAAACCGCTACTTGTGCATACAATTCGCTCATTCCGTAACAACACACGAATCTTCATTTCGTGATCGTCAACTTTTAAAAGAAAGAGAAAGAATTATGCAAGGCAACCAAGCAGTTATTGATTACATGAATGAATTGTTGTCCGGTGAGCTGGCTGCTCGCGACCAATACTTTATCCACTCTCGTCTGTACTCTGAATGGGGTTACAACAAATTGTTCGAACGTTTGAACCACGAGATGGAAGAAGAAACTACTCACGCCGAAGATTTCATCCGTCGTATCCTGATGTTGGGCGGTACTCCTAAAATGACTCCTGCTCCAGTAAACGTAGGTACCGACGTTATTTCTTGCCTGAAAGCAGACTTGAACACTGAATACGAAGTACGCGATGCGTTGAAAAAAGGCATCAAACTGTGTGAAGAAGCTCAAGACTACGTTACCCGCGACCTGATGATTGCTCAGTTGAAAGACACTGAAGAAGATCACGCTCACTGGTTGGAACAACAATTGCGTCTGATCGAGTTGGTTGGCGAAGGCAACTACTACCAAAGCCAACTGTAATCTAGCGTATAACATACAAGGAGCTGAATATGAAAGGCGATCGCTTAGTTATTCGCGAACTGAATAAAAACTTAGGTTTGTTGCTGATTACCATTAACCAATACTTCCTGCATGCCCGCATTTTGAAAAACTGGGGCTTTGAAGAATTAGGCGAACATTTCTACAAACAGTCCATCCGCGAAATGAAATCTGCAGACGATTTGATCGAGCGTATTTTGTTCTTGGAAGGCCTGCCTAATCTGCAAGAATTGGGTAAATTGTTGATCGGTGAATCTACCGAAGAAATCATTGCTTGCGATCTGAAAAAAGAGTATGAAAAACATGATGCTCTGGTTGCAGCCATCGCTCTTGCAGAAGAGCAACAAGACTACGTCAGCCGTGATTTGTTAGAAAAACAAAAAGACATCAACGAAGAACACATCGACTGGCTTGAAACCCAGCAGGAATTGATTGGCAAAGTTGGTCTGCCAAACTACCTGCAAACAGGGGCGCAAGAGGACTAAAACACAAACCACTGCCAAATATAGCAGTCTCTGCTCCCATCGACGGCATATCTTTACGGATATGCCGTTTTCTTTTATAAAAATACTTAAAGGCCGTCTGAATGTTCAGACGGCCTTGATTTTATTTTGTTTTCAAACGGTACAGATAGGTAGTTTCCTTGTTTCTGGCAAATGCCAAAGGATCGGATTCATCAATTGCTTTTTTATGTTGCGGCTTGGTTTTCAGAATATCGACGACATCGAGTGAGGCCGTCTGAAAGCATTGGTTTAAGAAGTCTTTATCGCGTAAATGCAAGTGTTCTGCCAAGTCGGAAATAATCAGCCAGGCTTCGCCGTTTGGATCTAAGTGGTGACGTACGCCGTTGAGGAAGGCTGTCAACATGGCATTGTTTGGGTCGTAAAGTGCAATTTCAATGGCGGAGGTCGGTTTTGCCGGCAGCCAAGGCGGATTGCAGACGATAAGGTCGGCACAAGTTTCGGGAAATAAATCAATCGATTGGATGTTGACAGCTTTATCTAAGCCTAGACGTTCAAGGTTTGCTGTGGCGCAGGCAATTGCTTTGGGGTTGGTGTCTGTGGCAATGATGTTGGGTATGCCTAGTTTGGCCAAAATGGCGGCAATAACGCCTGAGCCGGTGCCGATGTCAAAGGCCGTCTGAATATTGGGAGCGAGTGGCGCTTGTGCGATTAAATCCAAATACTCGCCACGCAATGGAGAGAATACGCCGAAAGGAACATGGATTTTTCCGTTAAGCTGAGGAATATCTATGCCTTTTTTGTGCCATTCGTGCGCACCGATAAAACCCAGCAGTTGATTCAGCGGTAAGAGAAACGGTTTGTCGTTTGGTGTGTCGTAAACATCGCACAAGGCGGCGTAGATATCGGGTGCACGCGCATTGTCCAGTTGAAAATTCGGTTGGATTTCGATGGCAAGCATATTGAGCAAACGGCTTTGTTGCGCTTGTTTCATACGGTGGGCATGAAAGGCCGTCTGAATATCGGCAGGTGCGCCTTTCTTTTTTTCAGACGGCCTGCGGATACGTTTTTTCATTGCAGATAAGACTTGCTTGGCATTGTGAAAATCGCCAGTCCAAACGGTTGCAGTTTGTGCGTGGGCATTTTTTAAGATTTCTGCTGCGCCTGCTTCTTGTATGTAAACCGCCTGCTTGGGCGGCTTTTGTGTGCTTTCGTTGCGCCATTCGATGTCGGAACGGTCGGTAGGGATAGTGTGGGGCATAGTGTGTTTTAAATCGGGGAAATAGGGGATTAGTTTACTATATTTAGGATGTGTTCGGTTTGAGAGGGGCTTTTAATAGTTCAAATTAGACAAAATGTATAAAAATTTCTTAATTTTTAAAATTTACACTAATATTTTGATAAAAATAGATTGTCGTTTTGTCTAAAATGAGTATAATGCAAAACCTAAACACAATAATCTTAATCAGATTTGGACAAGGAACATCATGCAATTAGACATTGACCGTTTGGTTGCCTATTTTGGCGGCGTAAACGCGCTGGCCGAAGCCATGAAACAGCATGACCCGGAAAATGCTGCAACGACGGCGGCTATCTATAAATGGCGTACACGCGGTTCCCTGCCTTTGGCTCAGTTGCAAAAACTGACCGCTTTGGCGGAAGCGCAAGGCAGATCGCTTGATTTGAATGCTTTTTTACAAAAAAACGAATCTCTGGAGAGAACAGAAATGACACAAACCAACCGCGTTATCATTTTCGATACCACCATGCGCGACGGCGAGCAGTCGCCCGGTGCATCCATGACCAAAGAGGAGAAAATCCGTATTGCCCGCCAGTTGGAAAAGATGGGTGTCGATGTGATTGAAGCAGGTTTTGCCGCAGCCAGTCCGGGCGATTTCGAGTCGGTTAATGCGATTGCAAAAATCATCACCAAATCCACAGTCTGCTCGTTGGCGCGTGCCGTTGAAAACGATGTGCGCAAAGCGGGCGAAGCCGTTTCCCCCGCGCCGAAAAAACGTATCCACACTTTTATCGCCACCAGCCCCATCCATATGGAGCACAAACTGAAAATGAAGCCGCAGCAGGTCATCGATGCGGCGGTCAAAGCGGTGAAAATCGCCAAAGAATACACTGACGATGTGGAATTTTCCGCCGAAGACGCCGTGCGTTCGGATTTGGACTTCCTCGCCAAAATCTTTACGGCGGTTATCGAAGCGGGCGCAACCACCATCAATATTCCCGATACCGTCGGCTACTCCATCCCTTCCGTATGGTACGAGCGTATCAGCAACATCATCAAAAGCGTGCCCAACGGCGACAAAGTAGTCTGGTCGACCCACTGCCACAACGACTTGGGTATGGCGGTTGCCAACTCGCTGGCCGCTGTTCAGGCAGGCGTGCGCCAGGTGGAATGTACCATCAACGGTTTGGGCGAACGCGCAGGCAATGCCAGCCTTGAAGAAATTGTGATGGCGTTGAAAGTGCGCCACGACCTTTTCGGCTTGGAAACCGGCATCGATACCACGCAAATCGTACCGGTATCCAAACTGGTATCCACCATTACCGGCTATCCGATTCAGCCAAACAAAGCAGTAGTCGGCGCAAACGCCTTTGCACACGAATCAGGCATCCACCAAGACGGCGTGTTGAAACACCCTGAAACCTATGAAATCATGACGGCCGAATCAGTCGGCTGGTCAACCAATCGCTTGACTTTGGGCAAACTCTCCGGTCGCAGCGCATTCCGCAGCAAACTGGCGGATTTGGGTATTGAATTGGAAAGCGAAGAGGCGTTGAACTCGGCATTTGCACGCTTCAAAGAGCTGGCGGATAAGAAACGCGAAATCTTTGATGAAGATCTGCACGCTTTGGTGTCTGACGAAATGGGCAATATGAATACCGAAAGCTACAAATTTATTTCCCAAAAAATCAGCACTGAAACCGGCGAAGAACCGCGCGCTGATATTGTGTTCAGTATTCGCGGCGAAGAAAAACACGCTTCCGCTAGCGGCTCAGGCCCTGTTGATGCCATTTTCAAAGCCATTGAAAGCGTGGCGCAAAGTGGCGCAACCTTGCAGATTTACTCTGTCAATGCGGTAACTCAAGGCACGGAAAGCCAAGGTGAAACTTCCGTCCGCCTGCAACGCGGCGACCGTGTGGTCAACGGCCAAGGTGCAGATACCGACGTGTTGGTGGCAACTGCCAAAGCCTATTTGTCTGCGCTGAGTAAATTGGAATTCGGCCAAGCCAAGCCAAAAGCGCAAGGCAGAGGCATGATTTAATGCTTTGAACAAGTAAAAGCCGTCTGAAAACGTTGTAATACGTTTCAGACGGCTTTTTTATTAGTCCGAAGAACCAGCTCGGTTATTGAAGTTTCAGCAGCCTATCTTGTTCGACGGACAATACGCCGTTTACCTTTTTAAAATAGGCAATGGCATCTTCAATCTTGGTCTTGGAAGACGGACGAATAGCAATGCCGTTCAGGTTTTTGTATTCATAAATCAAACTTGCGCCGGAGGCTTTGACTGCTTTTAGCAATGGCGCAGAACCGGTTTGGGCATCATAGAAGATAATCAGGTTGCCGGTATTATCTTGAGCTTGTTGTTGAGATGGAATAGCGGTTGATTGAGCAGGAATACTTGGGCTTTGGCAGGCACAAAGCAGGGTGGAGAGTAGGATGAATGCCAGGGATTTCATGATGTTGATTTAATTTGAAACAAGGCCGTCTGAAAAAGCGTAAAATGAAATCTAATTTTTCCTTTTACAACTTTCAGACGGCCTTAGTCCGTTATGCTTCGGGCAATTCCATGGCTAAAACGGTTTGTTCTTGTTTGGCACGGAAAGCCGCCAATTTTTCAGCCAATTCAGGATTTTCGTTGGCCAAAAGTGAAATGGCAAACAGCGCTGCATTGGCCGCGCCTGCTTCGCCAATGGCAAATGTGGCAACAGGAATACCTTTGGGCATTTGTACAATCGAAAGCAGGGAGTCTTCGCCGCGCAGATATTTGCTGGGAACGGGAACGCCTAAGACGGGGACGGTGGTTTTAGCTGCGACCATGCCCGGCAGGTGCGCTGCGCCGCCTGCACCGGCAATAATGGCTTTGATGCCGCGTGCGCGTGCGGTTTCGGCGTATTCAAACATCAAATCAGGCGTACGGTGTGCCGAGACGACACGCGCTTCGTATTCAACGCCGAATTCTTTGAGAAATTGTGCTGCCTGCTGCATCACCGGCCAATCGCTGTTGCTGCCCATAATAATGCCGACTTGGATCATGAAGAGTTCCTTTTGTTTGAATGGATTAAGGGTAAAAAAATATTCAGACGGCCTTGGGGATGACAAGGCCGTCTGAACGTTTATCTTTGTTTTAGGCTGATTGCAGCGCGTTTTGCCGCTTCGCTGTTGGGGAAGCTTTGCATCAGTTTGCGCCATGTGCTGCGGGCAATGTCTTTTTGTTGCAGTTTGTATTGGCACTGGCCGATGCTGTACATGGCGTCAGGGGCTTGCGGGCTGTTGCGGAATCGATTCGCATAGCGGTTGCCGATTTCGATAACGGATTCGCAGTTGCCCAGACGCTGTTGGCTTTGCAGAAGTAGATACATATTGCGGCGGGCAATTTCGCTGCCGTTGCCGCCGTCGGCTTCTTTCAAAATGGCTACTGCGGCGGAGAAGTTGTTGCGCTGATAGTATTTTTGCGCTTGGTTATAAAGGCGCAATTCATTTTGTGCGGCTGAGTCTGTTTCAGACGGCACGCCGCCGCCATTGGCCAAATAGTTCATTTTCAGCTTGCGGTCGTCCAAACGCTGGGCTTTGGGTTTGGGAGCCAAAGGGGTTGGACGTTTGATGGTTCGCTGTTGTTCCAATGTGTGCAGGCGTTGATTTAATTCTTCAACGGTGCGTTCCAGTCGGGCGATTTGTATGCCCAAGTGGTCAATCTGGGTTTGTTCGTCCAAGCGCGGATAAGGAATATTTTTTTCAGGCAAAGGCTCGCGCGGAATATCCGGCAGGACAAAGTTGGCATTGTCGGCAGGTTGATGGGGATGGGAAACGGCGCATGATGCGGCCAATAGAGTAAGCGGTAAAAGAAACAGGGAACGTGATAATGTTTTCATCAGATTGTGTCGTTTTATTTTTTTAGCAGCAGTGTCAAACCGTCGCCGATAGGCAGGGTAATGGGAATAATGCGTGTATCGTGCGGCAGGTTTTGGTTGAAATGGCGCAGGATATCCAAGCTGGGCGGATCGTTTTCGGCAGCTTCATTCATGACGCGCCCACCCAACAAGATATTGTCGATGGCAATCACGCCGCCACTCCGTACCAGTTGTAAACAGCGTTCAAAATATTTCGGCGTAGGCGGTTTGTCGGCATCGATAAGCGCCAAGTCATAGCTTTCCGATTCGCCTTGCGCAATCAAATCGTCCAAAGTCAGCAAAGCCGGCTGCAGATGAAGCGAGATTTTATGCGCTACGCCTGCTGCCTGCCATGTTTCGCGGGCAATATCGGTAAAGGTTACATTGATGTCGCAAGCCGTGATTTTCCCGTCTTCGGGGAGGGCGAGTGCCATGGCGGTGCTGCTGTAACCGGTAAAGACACCAACTTCCAAATATTTTTTAGCATTCAATAACTTGGCCAACCACACCAACATGGCTGCCTGCTCTTGGGCGATGGCCATCTTTCCCAGACGATGTGATTGGGTACGCTCACGCAATGCGGTCAAAACGGGATGTTCGTGCTGACCGATACTGTTGAGGTACTGCTGTAACGCCGGATCGGTATTGTGGGTGTTGGTCGTCATACCGATACGAGTTAGTCTTGATAGTAGGTGTAAGGTTTTTTGTTGACTTTGGCCGCTTCAAATTCAGCCTGTTCGGCCGGATTAAGGGTTACATCCCACAGTAAATGGCGGTTTTCGAGGCGTTGCGCTTCTAATTCGGGATGGTCGGCCATGAGTTTGTCGAGGAATTGGGTAGCTTCGGATTTGTAGTGGTACATGATGTTTTGCCTGAATCGTTGTCAGACCGTCATTATAGCCGATATTTTTTGTCAATACGCTAATTAATCGAACTTCCATAAGGTATAATGGCACGTCTTTTTTAGGCCGTCTGAAGCCTTTGCTCAATGTTTTGTTCTTTCTACGGCAGGATATTGTGCAAAGGCTTAAGCCGGACAAGTTTCAGACGGCCTTTTTTATTGTGAAAAGAGCTGCTTATGTTAAAAAAATGGCTGCATAAAGTGTTGCCTAAAAAACACGTCAAGTCGTTGCCCGAAAAGGAAATTATCCCACTTGAGCAACACGGTATCCATGCGGATATGTTGAGCTTTGCCGCTGAGAAAATTGCCAAACGCCTGCATGAAGCCGGTTTTCAGGCTTATGTTGTAGGGGGAGCCGTTCGGGATTTGTTGCTCGGGGTTGAACCCAAAGATTTTGATATTGCAACCGATGCCACACCGGAGCAAATCCGTAAAATATTCCGCCGCAGCCGCATTATCGGCCGCCGCTTTCAAATCGTTCATGTGATGATTGGCCCCGAAACCATCGAAGTGACGACGTTCCGGGGGGGCGATAAGGTTCAGCAGAATGCGCAAGGCCGCATTATGAAGGACAATACTTACGGCAGCATTGAAGAAGATGCCATGCGCCGCGACTTTACTTGCAATGCGCTGTATTACGACCCGATTAAAGAGGAAATTTGGGATTTCCATCAAGGCGTGGCTGATGTTGCCGATAAGAAATTGGTGATGATAGGTAATCCTGCCGAACGCTATCAGGAAGATCCCGTCCGTATTCTTCGCGCCGTCCGTTTGTCGGGCAAGTTGGGCTTTGAAGTGGAAGAGCAAACGGCTTTGCCGATTGCCGAATACGCAGGCCGTCTGAAAAATGAGCCGGTGGCCCGTCTTTTTGACGAAATTATGAAAATCCTGTTTTCCGGCCATTCCCGTGCCTGTTTGAAACGGTTGAACGAGTTGGGTATTCCTGAAGGCATTCATCCGCTTTTAGATGCCTTGAAAACTGCCGAAGCAGCCGACAAACGTATGATTATGTTGGCTTTGAAAAATACTGATGAGCGTCTTCGTGCGGATAAGTCCGTTTCTGTCGGTTTTGTATTGGCGGCGGTATTATGGCCGACACTAAACGCTATGTGGCAACGCAATCAAAGCCATGGTCAAAAACCTGTCCCTGCGTTGATGGATGCGATGAACACCATGCGCGATACGGTGGAGAAAGGTTGGGGCGTACCGCAAAGATTCTCTGCAACCATGCGTGAAATCTGGCAATTTCAGCCACAATTCGACAATATGCGCGGCGCGCGCCCGTATCGTCTGTTGGCGCAAGCCCGTTTCCGTGCTGCTTATGATTTCCTGATTTTGCGTAGTGAAGTTGGCGAGGTTGATAAAGAGATGGCTTCTTGGTGGACGACTTTCCAACATGCCGATGAGGAAACCCGTCAGCAAATGACTACGGCCAATGATCACAAACGTCAGAAACAAAGTGGCTCAACTGATGGCAAGCCCAAACGTCGCCGCCGCCGTCCGAAAAAGAAAACTACTGAGGCCGAATAAATTTTTTAAAATAAATGTAAGGCCGTCTGAAACGATTAAATCTTTTGAGATTTGGCTTTCAGACGGTCTTTTTACATTCCAATAAAAACCGCAGGTCTTTCAACCTGCGGTTTGCTTTTATGATTTGTTTTCTTCGCTGTCGAGGAAGCTGCGGAGGCGGTCGCTGCGGGTAGGATGGCGCAGCTTACGCAGGGCTTTAGCCTCGATTTGACGGATACGTTCGCGGGTTACGTCAAATTGTTTGCCGACTTCTTCGAGCGTGTGGTCGGTATTCATATCGATACCGAAACGCATACGCAACACTTTGGCTTCGCGCGGGGTCAGGCTTTCGAGGATTTCTTTGGTTACTTCGTGCAGGCTGGTGTACATCGCAGCTTCTGCCGGCGCAACGTTGTTGGCATCCTCGATGAAGTCGCCCAAGTGCGAATCGTCGTCGTCGCCAATCGGTGTTTCCATGGAAATTGGCTCTTTGGCGATTTTCATGATTTTGCGGATTTTGTCCTCCGGCATTTCCATCAACTCGGCCAGTTTGGCGGAATCAGGTTCTTCACCGGTTTCTTGCAGGTATTGGCGCGAGATACGGTTCATTTTGTTGATGGTTTCAATCATGTGAACCGGAATGCGGATGGTACGCGCTTGGTCGGCGATGGAACGGGTAATCGCTTGACGGATCCACCATGTGGCGTAAGTCGAGAACTTATAGCCGCGACGGTATTCGAATTTGTCCACCGCTTTCATCAAGCCGATATTGCCTTCTTGAATCAAATCAAGGAACTGCAAGCCGCGGTTGGTGTATTTTTTGGCAATGGAAATAACCAAACGCAAGTTGGCCTGAATCATTTCCTGTTTGGCGGCTGAGGTTTCTTTTTCGCTCAACACCATGTTTTTGTTGATTTCTTTCAACTCTTCGATGGAAATGCGGGTTTCGCTTTCCATATTGGCCAACTCGGCTTGTTTTTCGAGGATGGCGTGGCGGAAACGATCTAAAGCATTGGCCCATACTCGGCCTTTGGCTACTTCTTTTTCAACCCATTCCAAATCGGTAATGGCAGGCAGGAAGTTTTCGATGAAGTAGTCGCGTTCCATACGTACGCGGTCGATGCAGATATCGCGGATTTCGCGTTCGAGTTTGCGGATATTTTCAACGCGACTGCGCAGGTTGCTGCTCAAATTTTCGATTTGGCGTGTGGCAAAACGGACTTCCAGCAGTTTGTTGGCAATGGCATCGCGGTGTTTCAGGTAGTTGGCATGTTGGCTACCGTGTTTTTCCAGCTGCTTGATCATTTTGCCGTATTCGCTCTCGATAAAGGCGAAATGTTCCAACACTTTTTGTTTCAGTTCGGCCAAATGGGCGGCGGACATGGCTTCGGAATCACTGCCGGAGTCATCTTCGTCATCTTCGTCGTCCTCTTCGACTTCGCTGTCGGTTTCGCCTTCTTCATCGTCAGGTTTGGCATTTTCCAAATGACCCAGACCCAATTCGTTTAACAAAACTTCATTAGGGTCGATGATGGCTTCAACCACTTCATCCACACGAATTTCGTCGTTGCGGACTTGTTCGATCAAAGCCAAAATCTCGGCAATCGAACCCGGGCAGGCGGAAATGGCCTGCACCATGTTTTTCAGTGCATTTTCGATTTTTTTGGCAATGATGATTTCGTCTTCGCGTGTCAACAAATCGACTTGGCCCATTTCACGCATATACATGCGCACAGGGTCGGTTGTACGGCCGAATTCGGAATCTGCGCTGGAAAGTGCCGCTTCGGCTTCTTCAACGGCATCGTCGTCGGTCAGGGCGGCGGCATTGTCGCTCAAGAGGATGTCTTCAGCATCGGGAGCCTGTTCGGTTACCTGGATACCCAAGCCGGAAATCATGCTGACGATGTTGTCGATTTGCTCGGCGTCGGACATATCGTCGGGCAGCGCGTCGTTAATTTCGGAATAAGTGATGTAGCCGCGTTCTTTACCCATAATAATGAGTTGACGCAGACGGGCGCGCTGCTCTTCGATACTCAAGGGACGGTTGTCATCTTGGTCTTGGTATTCTTCGTAGTTTTGGTTTTTAGACATGGATTGCTCTCTAGGTTGATAGGATGCCGACGGTTTACGGTGATGTGGCCGTACCTGAAGGCGGAGCAGAGCTTTTTGTTGTGAAATCAGATTTCACTTTAATACTCTGAGGCCGTCTGAAAATATTACGGATGGAGTGTTCTGCGTGTCATGCTTCGCAGCGTGTGTTTAGATTGTTCAGACGGCCTGAGGGGTTAGTTTTGCTTTGCCGTCAAAAGCGACAGCAATAGTCTTTTTTCATTTTCGGTCAAACCAGTTTGAATACTTTTTTGCTTTAAAGTTTCGATTTGACTGTATTTTAATTCATTTAACAACTTTTTCATGCCGATTTGGAAACTTTCGCAATCTTCTTCGTCATCCCCTTCCATTTCTTCAGAGTGAAGGGTCGATAAAAAGATTTGATTGACGGTTTCCTCATAAGGCGAACCGCGCATATATTCAAGCACTTGTGCCGTTGCCGGAATCGTGGCGTGATTCTTGATGGTTTCGGCCAGATTGGCAAGGCAGGCAAAGTCACCGCTTAACGCCAGATAATCGGGCAGGTCTATATATGAAGCCCAAGCCGGATTTATCAAGAGGCTGCGTATTTGTCTTTGCACCAGCGTCAGCATGGTTGGCTGCTTGACAGAAATGGGCGGCAGTTTGTAACTTTTTTGTTTGACGTACCGCTTGGGCGCTTCTTGTCCGAGTAACTGGGCGAGGTTGTCAGGATCAATGCCCACCAACTCGCTGAGTTTTTGTTTCAGGAGATAGCCCAATGCCGGCGCGGTAATTTGCGCTAAAAGCGGAGAACTGGTTTTGACCAATTCTGCTTTGCCTTCTTGTGTATTGAGGTTGAGGCCGTCTGAAAGATGTTCCCAAAAATATTCGGATAGGGGCTTGCTTTGGTTTAACAAAGCATCTTCAAATTGCGTCTTACCGTAGGTGCGGATGTAGCTGTCGGGGTCGTGTTCTTCGGGCAGGAAGAGAAAATGCAGCGATTTATCGTCTTTTAATTGCGGCAACGCATTTTCCAGCGCGCGCCAGGCCGCTTTACGTCCCGCGCCGTCGCCGTCAAAACAAAAATAAATACTGTCTGCCTGACGCATCAGGATTTTGACATGTTCCGCTGTGGTTGCCGTACCCAAAGCCGCTACGCCGTAGCCGACGCCGAACTGCGCCAATGCGACCACGTCCATGTAGCCTTCGACCACCAAAATCCGTCCGGCCTCTTTTACGGCAGCACGCCCTTCATATAGCCCGTAAAGATTTTTTCCTTTGTCGAACAAAGGAGTGTCGGGCGAGTTGAGGTATTTGGGTTTGGAGTCGTCCAATACGCGACCTCCAAAGCCGATGACCTGCCCACGCGGATTACGGATAGGAAACATAACCCGATGGCGAAAGCGGTCGTAATGTTTGCCTTCATTATCAATGACCATGCCCGTATCCACCAACGCAGTATTCGGATAGGGCTGAAATACTTGTGCCAAAGGCTGCCAACTGTCGGGCGCATAGCCCAGACCATAATGCGCGATGACTTCCGCACTCAAGCCGCGTTTGTCTAAATAAGCCTTCGCTGCCGGATTGAATTTCAACTGTTGCGCGTAAAAATCCGCTGCCGCCGCCGTCGTTTCTTCCAAAGTCTGCTGTTTTTTCTTACGTTCGGCACGGATTTCGGGATTGTCTTCCTGCCCGCGTACTTTAGGCACCGTCATACCGACGCGATCAGCCAAAAACTGCACCGCCTCCGGAAACGACAGCCCCTGATGTTCCATCACAAAACCAATCGCCGAACCATGCGCCCCGCAACTGAAACAATGGTAAAACTGCTTGGTCGGGCTGACTGAAAACGACGGCGTCTTTTCCTTGTGGAATGGACAACAAGCCATATAGTTCGCCCCGCCTTTCTTCAGCGGAACCTGCTCGTCAATAATATCGACAATATCGACTTTGGACAAAAGCTCGTCAATGAAATCAGATGGAATCATAGTTCGGCAGAAGAGGATGGACGGAAAACATTTCAGACGGCCTTATAAACAGACAAAGGCCGTCTGAAAATGGAATTTCGAATGAGGGTTGAAATGAGTTTTGTATTATAGCAAATTGTTGTCATACATGTGTCCTATCCTTTTGAGGTAGAGTATTAATCATCGTATTTCATTCGTAATTAAGATGGATATGATGTCGCTAAAGCAAAGGCCGTCTGTAAGATATTCAGACGGCCTTTACTGTTGTCTTATTTTGCGATTCAGTTGCGCTTTCATGGCATGAATATGATAATGAACACATATTCCAGATTTTAGAAAGCTAGTTTCTCATGAAAAATTTTGCCCGCTTGCTCAACCATCCCGATATTTCCTTTTTTCCGATTCCAAATGCTATTAAAGTTGATAATCCTGCAACAGGTGAGGCTTTGGCGTTTGTCCGTAAGACTGATTCAGACGGCCTGAAGCTTTTGATTCAAAAGGCGGAGGCGGAACAAAAATTGTGGGCGGCAAAAACTGCGTTGGAGCGCGCCGATGTGTTGTGGCGCTGGTATTTTCTGATTAAAGAAAACAAAGAAGAACTGGCGCGCATCATGACGATGGAGCAGGGTAAAAGCCTGACCGAGGCGCGCGGCGAGATTGATTATGCGGCTTCGTTTGTGCGCTGGTTTGCGGAAGAGGCGCGGCGGATTGACGGCGATGTGCTGACGAGTGTGAAGGCGTCGCAAAAACTGGTCGTGTTGAAACAGCCTGTCGGCGTTACCGCTGCGATTACGCCGTGGAACTTCCCGTCTGCGATGATTGCGCGTAAGGCTGCGCCTGCTTTGGCGGTTGGCTGCGCGATGATCGTCAAACCTGCATCGCTCACGCCCCTGAGCGCGTATGCGCTGGCGCTATTGGCTTACGAAGCGGGCGTGCCGCAGGATTTGCTACCTGTTGTCAGCGGCCGCGCTTCGGAAATCAGCCATGAATTTGCCACGAACCCGACCGTGCGCAAAATCAGCTTCACCGGTTCGACCGAAGTCGGCGCGAAAATTTTTGCCGACAGCGCGGCGGACATTAAAAAACTCAGTTTGGAGCTGGGCGGCAACGCGCCGTTTATCGTGTTTGACGATGCCGATTTGGACAAAGCCGTCGAAGGTGCGCTCGCCAGCAAGTTCCGCAACAGCGGTCAGACCTGCGTCTGCACCAACCGCGTTTACGCTCAATCCGGCATTTACGACGAATTTTGCCGCAAATTAAGTGGAAAAGTGGCCGCGCTCAAATTGGGCAACGGCTTGGATGAGGGCGTCAACCAAGGGCCGCTGATTGAGGAAAAAGCAGTGGAAAAAGTTGAGCAACACATCGCCGACGCATTAGCTAAAGGTGCAAGTTGTCTGACCGGCGGCAAACGCAGCGCATTGGGTGGAACATTTTTCGAGCCGACTGTCTTAAGTGGCGTAACGGCGCAAATGGCGGTGGCGCGCGAAGAAACCTTCGGGCCGTTGTGTCCAGTGTTCCGCTTTGAAACCGAAGCCGAAGTCATCGCGGCCGCCAACGATACGGAATACGGTTTGGCAGCTTACCTTTTCACCTCCGACACCGCCCGTCAGTGGCGCGTCGGCGAAGCCTTGGAATACGGCATGGTCGGCATCAATACGGGCTTAATCAGTAATGAAGTGGCACCGTTTGGCGGCGTGAAACGCAGCGGTTTGGGACGTGAAGGCAGCAAATACGGTGCGGACGAATATTTGGAATTGAAATATTTATGTATTGATGTAGCGGAATAAGGCTTACACAGTAAAGGCCGTCTGAAATTCGGTTTTCAGACGGCCTTTTTTAAACGCAGAAAAGGTATCGGATAATTTTCATATTGTGAGAACGATCTTTATAAAAAGCAAAACCATAAGAAACAAAGTTGCAAAAATTTTGTCACATGTTTATAAAATTAGTTTGATAACTATTTTGATGTTTTTAATCTTGTTGGATGTGTATTTCAAGTTTCTAGCTGTAGTTTTTTGAGTGATGGCAGCGGAAATTTTGGATAATACAACCGTGAGCAAGGAAGGATTGTTTTTTTGCTCACACAGTGTGGCTCATATCGATAGCGTGGGAACTTTATCTAGGCTGCAATTTTGTGGTGTGACTTTTATAAAAAAGGTGATGTGAATGTTGAAGAAATTTTTAATCCTGTTTTGCGTAGCTTTTATCGGCGCATGCAGTTCCTTTAATGGGGACGGTTTGTCAAATGGCTCATATTCTCAAGGGAAACGGCTTGATCCGAATTGTGATCATTATGCTGTCGGCGGTAGTGGCAGCGGTTGTACACCGGCAGGTCAATGGCATCTTAAAGATAAACAAGGACAAAGAGTTCCATTCTAGCTTTTAAAAATGATTGTAAAATGGGCATTTAATTATTTAGGCCGTCTGAAATTTGGTTTTCAGACGGCCT